>CAYMTE010000027.1:0-2516 GCA_964393325.1 uncultured Gammaproteobacteria bacterium | reverse complement strand
CCCGAGGGCACCACGTGAAAACCATCGAACACCGATGGTTTTTATGTTGAAGAAATAAAAAACCGACCAGATCGGTCGGGGGAGGGCCATTACGAGGCCCTCGGAAGGCTATCTTTTTTTGCGTCGGTCTCCCTCCGGAACCATTCGAGCTTTTGCTCGAATCGTCCAATGAAGCTCTTGTTTATCAGACCCCAGTTCCGGTACTCCCGGGCCCGTTCCTCCGCGGTCATCGCGGAGAGTCGTTCGGCATACGCCGCGTCCTCGCGCGCCTTTTGCTTTGCGAGGCGTGGCGAGAAGACTTGATATTCGATCGCGGCGATGAGGTCGCTCATGATCCGCTCCGGTCGTGTGACCGCGAACGCGTACCAGAGCTCGCGCGCGAATTTGTGCGCGAGGCAGTCCGGGTGACGCGCGTACCGCACGTCGAGGTCATCGCCGGGGCGAAGAGATCCCTCTCGCTGAAGGATGTCGATCGCGGCGATCGTCTCTGTCTCTGGGACGCGATATTGCTCTCGGAGCTCTGCGGCGATTCGAGCCCTATTGAAGCGATCAGGATTGCCTGGTCGCTGCATGATTCGGAGCGTGGCGATCACGATCGGCGGGATGGGAGTTCGGTCTCTCTCGATGCGCTCCCGCAGATATGTACGCATGTTCTCGATGCTCTTCGGAGCGCTTTCAACGCCCAGTATCGCGTGAAGCATACGATATGCTTCCGGCGCCTCTTGTTCGAGGATGTCGAGTTGGTCGCGTGGCCGGGGCGTGTCAGACTCCTCGATCTGTGTATTTCCGAACAGCGTCACTGTCCGGATCTCCCTCGAGAGGGCGTAGGCGTGAAGCATCACGACCTCATCAACGAAAGAGAGAATGTCCTCGGGGCAGTCTTCCGTCGGGTCGGTCAGGATGCTTACGACGCGAACATGTTGCTCGCGTAGACTCAGGCTGAGTGTTCTTGCTTCCTTCATGCGCAGCATCTCGCTGCTCGCCACGAGGCACACGGTTCGTGTGCCTCGGTGCTCCAGCGTGAATCTCATCGCTCTCTCTGCAACATTGAGGAGTGCCGTCTTCCGCTCGCGCGGGGTGACGTTTCCTTCGCGATCCATGGAGCGGATCGAGGAAACGAGGTAGCCCGCGCGTTCCCAATCCGCAACACGTGAGAGCGGCACGTGCCGTTCTTTCTTCCGGGCAACGCGCCAAAGCGCGCGCTCATTCGCCCGGCCGTACCGTTCTGCGATCATGGTGATCGCGCGAATGACGCCGGGGAAGAGATCGATATCGGGTTGAAACACGAGAAGCAACGCAAGCGCTGCGGGACTCGCAAACGCTGCGGTGGTCATAGGGGCCATCATCGCTATTCCTTTCTTTGTAAGGACCAGTACATCATACCTACCGTATCCGAATGGCTTTGTCAAGTATTTTTCCCATCGTTGACGCGTTTTTTCTTGTGCCGTACCGTAGCCATATATGGAATTTGCCTTTCTTTTGCCGTGGATTATCGGCTTTCTCATTATTACTGTCCGTCAGGTTAACCAATACGAGCGAGGGGTAAAGCTGACATTCGGACGCTTTTCCGGCCTCGTGGATCCGGGATGGCGGTTTGTGATCCCGGTTATCCAGCGAATGAAGAAAGTTGATATTCGTGTGAAGGCGGTGGATGTGCCAGATCAAGAAGCGATCACACGCGACAACGTATCGTGTCGGATTAATGCGGTTATCTACTACAAGGTGGTTGATGCAGGAAAGGCGATTCTCGAAGTTGAGAATTTTTGGAACGCGATCTCGCAACTCGCGCAGACCACCATGCGCAACATCGTCGGTGAACTGACGCTCGATGAACTGCTTTCGCAACGTGACCAGGCATCGAATCGTATCAAAGAAATTATCGAAGCGAACGCGAAAGCATGGGGACTCGAAATCTTGAACGTGGAATTGAAGGACATTAAGCTTCCGGACGACATGGTTCGTACAATCGCAAAACAGGCCGAAGCCGAACGCGAACGTCGTGCCGTGATCATTAATTCTGAAGGTGAAGTTGTCGCCGCAGAAAATCTCGCAAAGGCGGCAGAGATACTCGCGAAGAATCCCGCCGCAATTCATTTGCGAACGCTGAACTCGATTAACGATATTTCGAGCGACGCATCGAACACGGTTGTATTCGCCGTGCCTATTGAGGTATTGAAGGCGTTTGAGAAACTCGGTGGAAAATAAGACTGGAAAACGAAAAACCCCGCCGACTCGTACGGCGGGGTTTTTGTTCTCCCTATGAAGGTGAAGAATGGTATTGTACTGCGATGCAAATCTTTCCGGGCAGGAAGTGAACGTGGCATTGACAAGGCGCCTAGTCCGCGTTACTCTGCGTTCGCTTTTCGTCTCAAATCCGTATTCAGTTGAATAAGAGAACGAATGCGTATCACACGTGGTCGGCGCGTCGGTCACGCAGACATGGTGGCTATGGTGTAATGGTAACACAGCAGGTTGTGGTCCTGTTATCGTGGGTTCGATCCCCACTAGCCACCCCA
>CAYMTE010000026.1:0-6098 GCA_964393325.1 uncultured Gammaproteobacteria bacterium | reverse complement strand
GATCGTGATCGATTGTACGCGAAACTTCTCGCGGAACGTTTTGTTCCGTTTGGCGATCGTCTGTCCCCATCGGCGATCGACGTCGCGCGAGCGGAATCGTTACGATTGCCTCCCGTCCCGTATTATCGCATTTATCTGACGCCGCTTACCTATTCGGGTGTCGCAACGGAAATCGCGGCGGCGGCAGGGGTCTCGACAATGAGCGCGTCGACGCGCGCTCGGCTTCGTGATCTCGTGGTAGATAAGATCACGGGACGACGCGTTGATTCGCAGATTCGCGATGTGCTTACGCGGAGTGCGGATACGGATGGTATCGGATTGGATGGCGCGGCAGCGGATCGAGCGATGACCGCGATGCAGGATATCGTGTCTCGCGCGACCGTGATGTCGGAAGACGCGTACGCGTCGTGGCTTGCTGATCAAAAAAGGCAGTCGTCCGTGTCCGCGTCGACATCTTCTCCGGAAGAAGTTGATCCGGAGATTGCAGCGATTTCGGCAAAAATGGCGACTGCTCCGATGAACGCAACGAAGCTTGATGAAGCAATCGACGCAAC
Organism: uncultured Gammaproteobacteria bacterium; assembly: GCA_964393325.1. GTDB lineage: Bacteria > Patescibacteriota > Patescibacteriia > 2-12-FULL-60-25 > 2-12-FULL-60-25 > JBAZWV01. The sequence goes on along the minus strand of CAYMTE010000026.1, from coordinate 5,544 downwards.
GGTTGCGTCGCTTTCGTGGACGCCGTCGGATGACTACATGCTGCGTCGTCTCCGAAACGTCGTGTCATCTCGGCTGCGGAATGTCCGAACGCGAGTGGAGTTGAAGCAATTACTCATGCGAGACACGAAAGTCGGCGGCATGGGACTCGATGACGGAAAGGCGGAGACAATCGCCACGCGCGTGGAAGAGGGATACGCGAAATTCCATGATGTGATTGCGGAGGAAGAGAAGCATAAACTCGACGTTCAGCTCGAAGAACAGAAGCGAAAGATCGAAGAGCGACGACGACGTGAAACCGAAGAGCACGCGAAGTGGTTTGAAGAAAAGATTCGTGCGCGAAAAGCCGGCGAAACGAAGCAGCAACAGGCGGTCGAGGGGATGCGACGTGTCTTCGGCGGTGTGACAACGCCGGTGACGGCTCCGGCTCATCCTGTTGATGCGAAAGAACAACGACTGGAAACGAATAAGTTTGGTCCGCTCATCCCCGTAACCCCGACGGTTCCAAAAACCGCGTCGTCTTCTACCCCTTCATCGTCAGACTTCTCTCGTCCTCGCAACGCGGCCCTCGCAACGCGGCCCTCTCTTTCGTCCTCCGCTCCTGCGCAGGTCAAAGTGTCTCCTGCGACGATTCAGCTCGCGCAAGCGCAGGCTTCCACGCGGCCTTCCGTCGACGGCGTGGTGTATGGCGGCCCGAAGCTCGTTGGTCCAATCGGTGAGCTTGGGAGTATGTCGGTGGCGGAATTCAGACGTCTCTCGAGAGATCCGGAGGAGGCGGCACGTAAGATTCGACAAAAAATCGAAACGCTTGCCATGGAATCATTTGAGAAAAAGGTTGAGGGTGTCCGCGCGTTTCAAGAGAGCCCGCTTCAGGCGGCGTATCTCTCGCTGGTCGGGGAGAGCTTCCGCGCAATGAGGCCGGTTGCGCAGCTCGCGGATGAAAAACGAAAAGGGGGATCGGATACGCTATCGCCGGATGAAATTGCCGCTATCGTGCGATTGAATTCTGCGCTACACTTTTAACGCCCATGCCGGATAAGTTCATTGTTCCTCAATTCATCGACAAAGAGGATCAGATCCTTGGACCGATTACCGTCCGTCAATTTTTGATTGCGCTTGGAACGCTCTTCATCGCGTTCATCGAGTATAAGATTTTTACGTTTCTCTACTTTATTCCGTTCGGGTTGTTGACGGTCGGTGTTGGCGCGACGTTCGGCTTTGTGAAAATCAACGGGCAACCGTTTCATATTTTTTTCGCGAATTTCGTTCAGACGTCAACGCGACCTCCGCTTCGCGTGTGGGACAAGAATCCACTCGAAGCGGAATTGCGCGCATGGATTAAGCCGCAAGCTCCCGTGGTGATCCAGCAGCGAGAGAAGAAGGAGCGTCCCACGTCCAGTCGACTTCGTGATTTGTCGCTGACTGTGAATACAGGTGGGGTATATAAAACGGATGACGAGGTATGAGGACGCTGACGTTGGCGGTGATTGTAAGAAACAGCATTTCTACGTATGCAGAGTAAGAAGCTGGCCGGATCAAAACCAGGGGTTCCTACCCAGCGGTATTTGGATATTGCAGAAATCAAGGAGGATATCGTCGTCTTGAAAGACGGAACGCTCCGCGCCGTGCTTCTTGTGTCGAGTATCAACTTTTCGCTCAAGTCGGTCGACGAACAGAACGCGATCGTGCAGGCGTACATGCAGTTTTTGAACGGGTTGGAATTTCCGATTCAGGTCGTGATCCAATCGCGTCGCATGAATATTGATGAGTATCTGGCAAACCTTCGTGAAGCGGAGCGGACGCAGGCGAACGAATTGCTCCGCCGACAAATCGCCGACTATCGTGATTACGTGAAACAGCTCGTTGACCTCGGTGAGATCATGCAGAAACGATTTTATGTCGTTGTGCCGCTCGATCCGTCGACGGACAAGCAGAAGGGATTTTTTGCGCGCATGTCCGAAATCCTGACGCCGTCCGTCGCGATTCGCTTATCGGAAGACCGGTTCCGACGAAATAAAGAGACGCTGATGTTACGTGTGAACCAGGTGCTGGGCGGCTTGCAGTCCATGTCATTGAACGCGGTGATGCTCGATACGCAAAGCCTCATCGAGCTGTATTACACCGTCTACAACCCGGAGCTCTTTGAATCGCAACGGATGACGGATGTCGGGAAACTCCAACTTGAAGGATAACGTCTATGGCTATCGATATTGAAAAAAAGAAAGAGTTCGATGCCTCGGCGCTCACGGCGGGTGGTGTTGGATTAAAGAAGGGGCCATCATCGGCGGAACAGCGCCGCAAACAAGAAGAAGAACGCGTTGCGCTCGAAGAAGAACGCGTCTATCGAAAGGGCGTCGCCTCGATCAAGGACTTGATCGCGCCGTCATCGATGAAGGTCGAGCCGGGATATGTTCGTCTTGGGGATGTGCTTGTGCGGACGCTTTTCATCGTGACCTACCCTCGATATGTTACTGTCGGTTGGGCGTCGCCGATTATCAATTTGAACGCCACGATGGACACGGCGATGTTCTTTTATCCGGTGAAAGCGGACGTCGTCCTCAAGCAGTTGAAAAAGAAGGTCGGTATTTTGGAAGCACAGATCACCAGTGACGCGGAAAGCGGAAAGCCGCGCGATCCGATTTCTGAAACGGCGCTGCGCGACATTGAGCAGTTGCGGGATGACCTGACGCAGGGGATCGAACACTTTTTTCAATTTGCGTTCTACGTCACCTTCTATACGACGTCCGAAGAAGAGCTCGAACGGTTGACCGCAACCGTCGAATCGACGTTCGGATCCATGTTGATCTACACGAAGCGTGCCTTCTTCCAGGCAGAGCAGGGATTTAATTCCACGCTGCCGGTGGGGAATGACGAACTGCTTATCACGTTCAACATGAGCACGTCGCCGATCGCGTCGTCGTTCCCGTTCACGTCGGCCGAGCTCACATCGGATAACGGGATTTTGTACGGCATTAATCGGCACAATAACTCACTCATCCTCTTTGATCGATTTTCGTTGCAAAACGCAAACGCGGTGATCTTTGCAACGTCCGGAGCCGGAAAATCGTACGCCGTGAAGCTCGAAATTTTGCGATCGCTCATGCTTGGCACGGAGGTGATCGTCATCGACCCGGAAATGGAATACAAGCATCTTTCGGATGCGGTCGGTGGAACATATATCAGCATCTCGCTCGCGTCACAGGCGAAGATCAATCCGTTTGATTTGCCGCGTCCGACGGGTGAAGCAGTCTCCGTAGAAGATATTATCCGCAGCGCGGTTATCACGCTCAAGGGATTGCTGCGTCTCATGCTTGGGAAGGTAACGGTGGCAGAAGACTCGATTCTTGATCGCGCGCTGCTCGAAACGTACGCGAAAAAAGATATCGTTCCTGGCGCGGATCTCTCGGTGGTTGAGCCGCCGGTGCTGCAAGATTTTCAGGACGTATTGGAGGGCATGGAAGGGACGGGAGATCTTATCGTGCGGTTGAAGAAATACACGGAAGGAACGTTTTCCGGACTCGTGAATTCACCGACAACCGTTCGCGTGGATAACCCGATGGTGACGTTCTCGGTGCGTGATCTTGAAGACGAGCTTCGTCCGATGGCGATCTATACGATCGTGAACTTCATTTGGAACGTCGTGCGCTCGGAGCGCAAAAAACGCATCCTCGTGATCGATGAAGCGTGGTGGCTCATGCAATCCGAGGACTCTGCGAAATTCATCTTCGCGCTCGTCAAGCGATGTCGCAAATATTATCTTGGCGTCACGACGATCACGCAAGACGTGAACGACTTTTTGACGTCACCGTATGGGCAGGCGATCGTGACAAACTCGTCGTTGCAGCTGCTCCTCAAGCAGAGCCCGGCATCCATCGATTTGATTGCGCGCGTCTTCTTGCTCACGCAGTCTGAAAAATATCTCTTGCTCGAGTCCGGTCGTGGCGAGGGGATTTTCTTCGCCGGGCAAAAGCACGCGGCAATTCAGGTCGTGGCGTCCTACACGGAAGATCAGATTGTCACGACCGATCCGAAGCAGCTCTTGCAGATCGAGCAAGCGAAGAAAGCGCTTGAAGAAAAAATTGCTGAACAAGAAAGCGGTATCAAAACATAATCTCACGCTATGGAACGACGCACACAACTCGGTCTTCTCATCTTGGTCGCCATCGCGATTCTCGCGTTCGGCATCTGGTATTTGCTCCAGCCGGTGTTTAAAACCGTGCCACAACCGCCAGCGCTCACGGGGCAAGCGCTCCCGTCAACGATTCCCACGTCCACGGGCGGTGTTCCTGTGGTGAGCGGCACGGCAGAGCCTCTCGCGCCAGACGTCAAACGATTGCAGGATCTTGCGGGCATTATCGTTGCGCGTCTCGGATCCGGTGCAAGCGCGGAAGGGTTTCAGGGATATGACGATGTGATGATTAACGCGACGCTTGCGTATCGCTCTGTCTTGCGCACGGAGCAACAGTCGATGCGGGCAACGCACCCAGCGACAGGTCCGCAATACGGCATCCTTACGCGCGTCGTCTCAATCGACCCGGTGTCCGCCTTGCCGGGCGCGGCGCAGATGACGTATCGCGTGCAGGTCCAGCGCGTCGAAGATGTGGATCGCGCGCCGTCCGTCGTCACGTACAAAGAAGCGACGGTGACGTTTGAACGTCAATCCGACGGGACCTATCTCGTGAGCAATGTGGTGTGGAAGGATATCGTGCTCTAATTCTTGACGCCGTATTTCCGCGGCGGTGCGTTTCATGTGGCACGTACGGTTCGTGGTGTTGCGAACGCTGTCATGAGCGGATTGAGATTGTTCGGACTGACCCCCGCGATGAAGCGTTGGATGGTCTTGTTGTCGCTGGGTTTTATCACGACCCCATCCTGCGCGAATTGATCCATGGCGTAAAATACGACGGCGCAACGGAATGCACCGACGCATTCGTGCCTGTCTTGCAACGACTTCGGCGCGAGCGTGGGAATCCATGGCCGTGGGCAGGGGAGACGGCACTCGCGATTCAACCGGTGATCGGATCCGAGGTGCGCGTTCGCGAACGCGGATTTGATCAAGCGGTTCTCATTGCCGATCTCGTCCGGTCAGAGCTGCTCCCGTGGGCGAGCGCGACAGATCTTCTTGCGCGAAGATCCGCGCAATCATCGCAAGCGGAGCTCGAACCGGGCCCACTTCGACATGCGAATGCGCACGGCGTGTTTCATGTTCGATCTGATATACGCGATCTCCCGGCGAGCGTTCTCTTGATCGATGACGTGTATACGACCGGCGCGACGATGCACGACGCCGCGCGTGCGCTTCGGGAGGCCGGTGTCGCGAGGGTGTATGGGTTTGCGCTCGCGATGGGGAGGTAGGACGGGTGTCTGTTGTCTTCTCTCGACGAAATCCCGGCATTCCTGTAGGCTAGTGTCGCTTCGTGTGAGCATGGATCCCATGACTGCGAAGGGAATTGTGGAGAGGTACCCAAGAGGCTGAAGGGGGGAGATTGCTAATCTCCTAGGGGGTCAAAAGCCCCGCGAGGGTTCGAATCCCTCTCTCTCCGCCA
>CAYMTE010000025.1:0-6913 GCA_964393325.1 uncultured Gammaproteobacteria bacterium | reverse complement strand
CTCTATCCATGCTTCCATCGCAAGCAGCACGCCAAACCCCAGTGGATGGTTCAAATACGGCGTAAACACGTGTAACGCGGCAAGCGCGACAAGAGACGACACGCCACCCACGCGCATCCAGCGCGGTTCAGGTGTGCGCCAGACGCGTATCCCTATCGAAAGCAGCAGCCAGAGGATCACGGGAATGCCGAAGATGCCAAACTTGATCCAATGCTCGAGCCACCCCCATTCAAACGCGGACGTCGTATACATTCCATCCGGGTGTTTTGCGAGAATACGTGGATCGCGGGTTTGATAGGTCACCGTCGCACCAAAACCTGATCCGAGAATCGGCGCTTCTTTGATTTTCGCCACAAGCACGGGCAATAAATTCCATCGACTCGCCGCGGCCGCGTCGGTCGTGGATCCGCGAGATCCGAAAAGCGTTGCAAGTGATCCTACTTCTACATAAGGCACGGGAAATGCGACAACACCGAACAACACCGCCAGCGCGATGAACACCGGCGCGGCAAGACGACCGCACCAGGCAATAAAACGCGGCGTCCACGTTTTATACGTCAACGCGATCGTGACGATGCCACCTGCCGCAAGTCCGATCCAAAAGCTTCGCGACAAGCTCATCAATAAAGAAATCAACGAACCGATGCCAATCAACCACCAACGAAGAGAAATCTCTTTTCGGGTTCGCACTGCTGCATACGCGGCAAAGAGCAGCCAGGCAATGATTGCGTACACTTGCGACTGAATAAACAATCGAAATAAATTACCGACCACGAGCGTAACTTCGCCAACGCCCGTTCGTCGTACCCAAAGATACAAGGGTTGAGACAGAGACGGGATTCCGTGTGAAAACACGTAGAGAAGTAACAGCGTCTTTATCGGCAACCACAGCAAGGCCGCGATCGCCGCATCCCTCCCAAACCGTCGCAACATCGCACCATCGCGATGCGCGCAATCAAGTACCGGAACGAGCAATGACAAAAACATCCATGCATTCGCGTCCTGCCAAAATGTTGACTGATTCATGCTCATTCCATTCACCACACCCCACACACAAAGACCTGCGAGCGCGATCCATGCAACACGCCCTCGAATGAGCTGGCGCACAGTACTGAACAGCTGTCGCCGACGAGGCAACCAATACCGTATCGCCTGAAAAAACCATCCCGCAAAAAACGCGCCAACGAGCACGATCCGAAGCGACGTCCCGCCATCTACTTCCATTCCTTCAGGAATTTTTGTGAGAGCTCCTTTTGATCCCACCATGAGCTCAAGCAGCAAGGCCGCGAGTCCGATCGACGGCTTTCGGACAGCAAGGAACGCCATTCCGATTCCAAGCAATGCGGTCACGATCGCACGCGGCATCGAGGTAAATACGGTCGCGAGCGACAACGCTTCGACGATAAGAAGCAATCCAAACCACAACCCCCATCCCGATGCGCCCGCGCGAAGCGCGTCTATCAAATGCGCGATCCCAAGCGAAACCGGCATCGCGGCATGGATCAGTTTCGCACGCCATCCTGGTTCCCATTTTCGAAAAAATGACAACAAACTCGCATTGAACATCCGCTGTTTTGTCACAGAGAATAACTGTCCAAATGAACGACCTCCGTGATGCGCAATTGCAATCGACGGAACATAAAACACGTCCCAGCCGCGAGCCATTGCCATGCGGCAGTAATCCACTTCTTCAAACCAGATAAAATATCGTTCATCCAACCCACCGATCTCCTCAATCACATCCGCGCGGATCAAGAAGCATGCGCCCATCACCTGCTCAACGCGTTGCTCGCGCGAGGTATCAAGATCGTTCCAGAAATACCGACGAACCGTTCCGAGCCACGGCGCGAGAATATGCAACCGCAACAAGATACAGAGCTGATTCCACACGTTCGGAAACCGTCGGACACTCTCTTGATATCGTCCATCTGGATACGTAAGCCGCGGTCCAAGAATTCCCGCATCCGGCAAACGATCCCCTGCTGCGACAAAATCCGTGAGCGAACCCGCGGGGCATTCGGTATCGGGATTCAACAACAAAACATACCGCGCATCATTCCCCGCGATACCTTGATTGCACGCTTTTGCGAACCCACGATTGTCCGCGTTCGCGATGACCGTGATCGGAAGTGCTCCATCTCTCCGAAGTTTTTCCGCAACCGCAACCGATCCGTCGCGAGACGCGTTGTCGACAACCACGACTTCCCACGAAAGTTCGCGACAGGCATTTGGCAGCGAACGCAAACAACGGTCGAGCAGCTGCTCGACGTTCCACGACACAATTACGATCCGTAGATCTTTCATATCCTGTGTTTCTTCCGAATGATCAATTCCGCCTCCTGATACCGACGAATCTCGCGTGGAATAATTCCGATCTTTTGCCAAGGAATTTTATAGGCAATCCGCGGAAGCCATCGACTTAACCCGTGTTCTCGAGGCTCAATACGATACAACACCCGTGGAATCCAAACGCCTCGCGACCCACGCGCTGCCATGGTCAACCAGAGATCCCAATCCTGAAATTTCGTCAGCGTTTCGTCAAATCCCGGGAACGACGACCGACGAAGGAGCGACGATGTATGAATATAGTTCTGTTGATGAAGCTCATCGACGCTGAATGGTCGCGCTCGAAACCGGCGTCGCCCCCACAAAAAATCCGCGTACGCGAATGCCGCATCCGGGCGTTGTTCGAGCGCATCCGCCATAGCCGCAAGCGCATCCGGTACAAGTTCCGCATCTGCATCCAAAAAGAGAATATGCGGCGCTTGCGTTCGACGTGCTCCTTCGTTTCGTGCGGCGGGCGCTCCTCGATTTACATCGAAGCGCAACAGCGACCAACGTATCCCCGACTCCCCTGTCGCTCCCCCGATCACCGCGACACCTCCTGTTTGTTTAGAATCCGTCATCTCCTCGTGCCGCCACAACGATCCAAGCGCCTCGCGGCACACGCTCTCAACATCATCCCGCGACCCATCATCAACAATCACGACCTCCGTGGGAAGGCGCGTTTGCCGTTGAAGCGACGCTATCGTGCGTCGTAAAACGTTTGCATGGTTATAGCACGGGATGACGACCGCGATCGGAACGCGTTCTTTCATAGCTACGGATCGATATCGAGAACCTTCCGAACAACCGACCACCGATCGCGCCAACGAAACTCCGTCTTTGCACGTTCTCGCCCGTTCGCCCCCATCTTTTGTCGTAATTCCGAATTCTCGAGCAGCGTTGTCACACACTCCTCTATCTCTTCAATGCGGTGCGGATGCACAAGAAGTCCAGTACGCTCATGAATCACCGCCTCGATCGCGCCGCCGCTTCGTCCGGCAACAGACGGAATCCCCGCAAGGGCCGCTTCTAAATAGACAATGCCGAATCCTTCAACATCCCCCTCGTCTTCGCGAACCGGAAGAAGAAACACGTCAGCTGCTGCGAGCCACATCCGCTTTTCGTCATCCGACGCGTTCCGGACCCACCGCACGCGCGCGCCAACACGCTGCGCGATCTCTTGCAGGCGCTCCGCGTCTGGTCCATCACCGAGCACGACATACATCACGGGACGCTTGGGTTGTAACCGCGACATTGCACGCAGCGACATATCGATCCCTTTTCGGGGAACGAGCCGACACACGCTCACGACAAGTTCGGTTCCCGCCCCTATTCCAAGCTCGGCTCGTGCCGTTTCTCGGGTTGGATATACATCCGCATGAATACCCGGCGTTAAAACGCAGACTGTTTTCCCGGGCAATATTCTCGCAACATCCTGTTTTGTCGACACGCTATTTACAAACACCGCCTTCGCGTCACGGCAGATGCAGGCAAACAACCATCGTTTCCACCACCCTCTCACCATGCGCACATCGAGACCATGCAAAATCACCGCGTACTCCGGTCCACCAAACATCTTCGATATCCACGCCGCGGTTCCAACCGGAAACACATGGCTCACCAGGATCACACGCGTCTGATCTCGAAGACGACGGCAGATATCGATCAACGGTCGCCACGCAGGCCACCCAGATCGAAAACACTCGACAGATTCTACCATCGCGGTTCGTACCGCTCCGACATCTGCTTGAACAAGCACGCGTATTCGTCCTCCCGCCGCGTCGACAAGGTCGTGCAAATACCGCGCCACGCCTCCACGAGCAGGCGGATATTCCAGTGTGATTAATGTGACGTCGTGCTTAGTCATGGACAGGTTCTCCCAATGATGGCGACGGACGAAATTTGCAATAGAGCCGATACACATCGTCAACCGTCACAAACCGAACAACAAACATCATAACGATAGATACCGCGCCACCAAATACCATTGCCGCGAGAAGCTCCATCCGTCCCCCGAGTACTCTCCACGCGAACCACGAAACAACCGCCGCGAGAAGCGCGCGCCCGGTGAGCCAGGCGATCCGACCAATACCGCCCGCTTGTGTCGCCGTAAGCCCTGCACCGATCAGATACAACCCCCAAAAGCTTACAACGCCAGCCCATGCCGCTCCCACGGGACCATACAGTGGAACAAGAACCACATTCAGAAGCATGTTCAATACCATCGTGATAACCATTGCTGTCGTTTTCAGATGCGCTCGGTGCGATGCATTCAACAACGACCCGATCGGAAAATCCAAAAAGATCGGAAGCAGCACCCATGGCAGAACGGAAAACGCGGGCACCGCGCCGATAAACGCTTCTCCATAGACAAGCGGAATAATGCGTGGCGCGAGCCCGGAAAGCCCTGCCGACATCACAAACCCCGACGCCGCCATCAGCCGGAGAGCTCCGATAAAGGTGTTTCGCAACTCTTGCTCTTCTTTCTTTGCGTACGCCGATGACAGTGCAGGATACAACGCTGCGGTAAAAGTAAGCGGCAAAAACTGAAGCGCGTATGTCAGTTTATATGCAACAGCATAGATGCCAACAGCATCCAACCCGTGAAAGAGTTGCAAAAACAGCGTATCAACGTACGAATACACCTTGACCGCGATCCCGGCGATCCCAAACGGCAACGCCTCGCGTGCAAGCTGTCGCACGTCCCCACGCGAAGGAAGCGTTGCAATAATCCCCATCGCGCGTAACCGCCACATACTCCATCCCACGTTCCACACACTCGCGACGAGAAGCGAAACGGCGAGACCAATGGGACCCGTGTGTACGTACGCAACCGTGATCGCGACCGCAGCTGTCAATATCTGCCCCACGAACATCCCCATCGCTTCGGGACGTAGATTTTGCTTTCCACGCAATGCTCCGTACAGCACGAGATGAATCGTATCCGCCGTCATTACGAGACAGGCGATACCAACAGTCACAAGCAACGTCGCATCAGCTCCTCGAATCAGCGCGTAAAGCATCGCGAGGAGTGATGCGAGCGGAGCCAACACCGCCTTCGCACGGATCGCCGCGCCTAAAAATCGCATCCCCTCTTCACGTCCACCCGAAATCGCCCGAATGACTACAGGCGTCATTCCAAGATCCGCGAATGTAACGAAGATCGACGTGATAGAAATTGCATAAAAATACGCGCCCGTGATCTCCGTACCAGAAAGACGCGCGACGATGATGAAGGTGACAAATGCGATAAGCTTCTGCCCCGTTGTTGCCATCATTAAAAAAGCCGCATTTTTAGCTATTTTTGAACCGTAAGACATCAGAGATATCCTATCGTTTTTTGCCGGTCATCGCAACAGGCCGTATACTTGAGACATGCAACGCGCACTCATCGCTGCACTGTGTGTGTTTGTCGGATTCGGAGCGGGTTTTTGTGCTCATAAACACTTTTTCCGTCACAAGTACCAAGCAGCACGTCCGCCGAACGGCAATCCGGGTATCAATTCATTAATCCTCTCCTCGACTGTGAAACCTCCGGAGGAGCCATCGAAACGCTCATCACGCCGTTCCGATCAGACATCAAGCGTCTTATTGAACAAGAAAAATCAAACGGAACGATCACCGATGCGGCGGTCTATTTTCGCGATCTGAACAACGGTCCATGGTTTGGAATCAACGAATGGGAGTCGTATCTTCCCGCAAGCCTTCTCAAACTCCCGCTCATGTTAAATTTTTATAAGCTATCCGAATCTCGTCCGAGCCTTCTCGCCTTACAAATCCCCTTTGAAAAAAAATACGACCTCGACATCTCGCAACTCTATCCACCCGAACAAACAATTGAGCCGGGGCGAAGTTATTCCATTGAAGAGCTCGTCCGCGCCGCGATCATCTATTCCGACAACCAAGCAGCGGAGCTCCTTCGTCAAGAAGCCCCAAAACAACTCAAACAGGCGGGATATCTCAACGATCCAGTAAACGGATTAAATAGTGATCTTTCTTATCTCGATTCAATACTTGGAAAAAACTCGGATCATCTCTCCGTACGGGAATACGCAACGTTCCTCCGTGTTTTGTATAACGCCTCGTTTCTGGAACGGTCACGCTCAGAACATGCGCTAGACCTTCTGTATCAAAGCACGTTCCGCCGTGGGCTTGTCGCGGGCGTGCCTGCGGACGTTCGCGTCGCACACAAATTCGGCGAAAGTGGAACACCTGGACAATTCCAACTTCATGATTGCGGCATCGTCTATCACAAGATCAAACCGTACATCTTATGCGTCATGACAAAAGGAACTGACGCAACAAAACTTCCCAGTGCCATCGAACGCATCTCTGCGGAGGTATATAAAAACGTCGATGTTCAGACAAAATAAAACGCATAAATTCGAGTCGCTGTCGAGAAATATACACCACGAATGGATCCCTCAGCTCCGTAGAACTCCGCTCGGAATGACGGTGCGAGGGATCGATACTTTTTGTCTTTCACTCAAACCCGACAGTCATTCCGACTGAGGAGGCTCTGCGACGAGCGGAGGAATCGCTTCGAAGATCCGGTCGAATAGAACGCGAAGGGATCCCTCGGCTCCGT
>CAYMTE010000024.1:0-7237 GCA_964393325.1 uncultured Gammaproteobacteria bacterium | reverse complement strand
TTGGCTCCGAGGGTGGGGCTCGAACCCACGACCAAGGGATTAACAGTCCCCTGCTCTACCGCTGAGCTACCTCGGAATGGCTCTGAAATTGCGTCGGGATAGTATCCGCATCTTTCATGTCCGTCAAGGCGGCGTAAAACAAATACCGACCAGGTCTGGTCGGTGCGTCTCGGTATTCACGAGACTTGGATGAAGCGTTTGGACGTACATGCTATGCGCTTTTTGAAGGTGCGTTGAGACATTTTTTCGGTGTCCATCTTGCGCGAATTCCTCGCGCAGTCGTACGTCCATCGCTCGCGTATTGGATCTGGGCCGAGCGGAATGTCGTTTTCCTCCTTTTCTATCGCGCCTAAGTATTCACCTCCATCTGGGTTTTTCCAATTCGTGTCCTCTTCTAGCTGAAAGAAGACGTCTTGCGTTGCGGTGTATCCGCAGCCAACGCACTGGAATGTCCGATCCGGAAACACGTCCAGACAGTGGCATTTTGGACAGTAGTGGTCTTCTCCCCTGCACGCATCGCAGGCGTGTGGCTTCTTGGTTGCTGGGTCGATTTTTCGTTTGAATTCCCGCGACGCCCCGCGATAGAGACACGTACGCGCGTAACACTTCCAAAATTTTGTCGCCATGTTCCCTCCAAAAAAAGAACCACCATAGCTTGGTGGTTCGTATCGGTTCCGTCAACCGATGTTGCGCGATGCCGCTTGGCAGCGCGGATCCGCATGGTCGCGCCAGCGCCAGCGAAGCTCCGGATTCCCGTTCCATGTGCCGAGACACGCGGTGCTGTTCTCGAAACCGTCGTGAACAGAATTCGCGAGATCGAGATAGCGCTCTTGCAAGAGCGTTGGCATCTGCAACACGAGCGCAAGTCCTTCGACGGCAGAGAGTCCTTGCTCTCCGGCGTCAAATGTCGACTCGGCGTCTTTCACGCTCCGTCCGCGGTGTCGTCCGCCATCCTGGCAGCGCATCCAGTAGACGATCCCCTTCTCTTGCAGGTGCGCCATGTTCGCCGTGAGCGCGTTTCCTTTTGGCTGCACGCCAAGCAAGCGACAGACGGTCGCGGCAGGCACGCGGGCATCAACGAGAATGAGATGCGGATACGCCGAGTTCTCGTGTTTGAGTTCGTCCGGTACGGCGGGGATGCCCGTGAGATACTCGCTGAATGACGTAGCGCCAACTTCTTTTCCAAATCCCGCATTCCACAGAACGCGTGCTTGCGCGAGGCGCGGATTCACGGTGAGCGAGACGCTTTCGTTTGCGGCAGCTGCGTCAATGACCAGGCGCACATCTGCACCAAGACTTGGAAGTCCATGCGCACGACGCTCCTTGTCGGCGTAGATCAATTCCGCGATCAGCGTCGTATCGAGCTCGATGGAGGTGAGAGGTGCTCGACGTTCCGCCGCGTGCGCGATGGTTGCTTCTTCCGGTTTCTTTTTGCGCGACGACGGCAAGAGAAGTGACACGAGGAATCCGAGCGCGGCAAATCCTGCGCCGTACAACAGCGATTCCCTGTTTGCTTCAACCGTCGCTTCGTGGCTAATCCGGACGATTTCCGTTTTGATCGACTCCGGCATCGCATTATCGAGACGTGCGCCGCCACCGAACTCCACGTTCGAGGTTTGTGACGATACGACGTCGGCAATGTGTGACTTCAGGTCATTCGGAATGATTGTGCTCGCGCGAACGCCATCGACGAGATGTGTTCCGAGTGTTCCGATGAGAATCGTACCCATGATGGCGGAACCAAGCGTGGCGCCAACCTGGCGGAGCGTGTTGTTCACGCCAGAGGCTTCACCCGCCTGCTGCACCGAAACGGCGGAGAGCGTGAGGTTGTTGATCTGCGACATGACAAACCCCATGCCAATGCCGAAGAGCGCAAGTCCCGGAATCAGATCCGTGCTTGTCGTGTCGACGTTCATCTCGCGACGGAGCACGATATACGCGACGACGTTGAGTAAGAGTCCGAGGTTGATCAAGAATTTCGGGGAGATCTTTTTACTCAGCGCGGCAGAGAGCGGCGCGACGATCAAGAGACCGAGTGACATCGGCAAAAGCGCCAAGCCCGTGTGATACGCGTCGAGACCGCGAACGGATTGCAAGAACACGGGCAGCGAGAAGATAAGGCCCGTTTGCCCGAGCGACATCACGGCGGTTGTGCTTGCACCGGCCGTGAAGCGCGTGTTTTTGAACAGCCCCATCGAGACGAGCGGCGTGTGCCCAGACGTCTCACGGGCGTACTCGTACAATCCAAACAGGACGAGGATGAGCGCACCAATCGCCATGCAGATCGGAACGATAGAGAGCCCCCAGGGCGGAACAATGGACCAGCCGTTGATGATGAATGTCTGTGTTGCCTTCCACCAGCCGTAGCTTGAAGCTTCGATAATGCCAAACACCAGCGAGAGCATGCCGAGCGCGGATAAGATGACGCCAAACACGTCGAGCTGTTTTCGTTCTTTCGTGTCGCGCGATTCCGGAATCAGAAGCGAGCCGATGACGAGCGCGAGGACGACGACAAGATTGATGCGGAAGCCCCAACGCCAGTTATAGTGCGTCGTGAGATAGCCACCAAGAATCGGGCCGAGGGCTGCGGCGGCGCCGGCGATGCCGCCCCAGATGCCAAACGCGATCGCACGTTCGCGGCCCTGAAAGTTCACGACGAGTAATGACGCCGTCGCGGGCATCATAAGTGCGGCACCGATCCCCTCGATGATCGCTTCGCCGGCGATCAACATCGTGACGTTCGTGCTGATCGATGCGAGAAACGATCCTGCGGCGAAGAGGAGTGCACCGACGACGAACATCCGCTTCCGACCAAACAGGTCGCCCAGTCGCCCGCCGGTGATCGTGAGTGCGGCAAGCGTCAGGGAGTACGCGGTGATTACCCACTGGATTTTTTGAATATCCGTGTTGAGATCGCGGATAATCGACGACAACGCCACGTTCAAAATGGTGGTGTCGAGAATGATGATGGCGAGCGCGAGCGACAAGACGACGAGCATGCTCCATTTTCGGACAGGAGAGATCATGGGAGTGGCTGCGTCATGCTGCGAAACGCCAAGAAAATTAGTGGTAGCCATAGGAGGTGAAGGGGCCTACGCTACCCGAAAAACGCGTATTCGTCAATCCACACAAAAGCCCCGGATGGGGCTTGTGTGAGGTGTTCTAGTAATCCACGAGGCGTTTGACGAGCGGATGTTGTTGGATTTTTTCCATCGCCTTCGCTTCGATTTGACGAATGCGCTCGCGCGTCACGTCAAACTCTTTTCCGACTTCTTCAAGCGTGTGGCTGACGCCGTCTTGCAAGCCGAAGCGCATTTCGAGAATCTTTTGCTCACGCGGCGAGAGGTCTTTGATGATTTCGCCAACGTAATCCTTCAAGAGCTGCAGCGCGGCGGCGCGATCCGGCGTCACGTGCTTCACGTCTTCGATGAAGTCTTCGAGTGTGGAGTCTTCATCGTCCTCACCGACAGACGTTTCGAGCGACACGGTGTCTTGCGAGATCTTGATGATGTGACGAACCTTGTCGACATCCTCCCCCATTTCGGCGGCGATTTCTTCTGGCAACGGTTCGCGACCAAGATCCTGAATGAGCTGCCGTTCGACCTGCTGGAACTTGTTGATCGTTTCCACCATGTGTACCGGAATACGGATCGTGCGGCTTTGGTCGGCGAGCGCGCGCGTGATCGCTTGCCGGATCCACCACGTCGCGTACGTTGAGAACTTAAACCCTTTGCGGTATTCGAATTTCTTCACGGCACGGAACAATCCGATGTTTCCTTCCTGAATCAAGTCGAGGAGGGACAGCGATTTGCCAATAAACTTCTTCGCGATCGACACGACGAGACGCAGGTTCGCCTCAATGAGTCTCTTTTCCGCTTCCTTATCTCCTTTTTCTTTCCGTTTCGCGAGCGCGATTTCTTCTTCGGCGGTTAAGAGCGGGATTTTACCGATCTCGCGCAGATACATCTGGATCGAATCCGCCGTGAGATCAAACGGATCGATCTTTCCGCGCTTGTCGTCTGCGCTGTGGAGCGAGGTCATGACCTCGTGTCGTTCTTTTTCACGACCGAGAATCCCCTCTTTCATTTCGACGATGCTCACGCCGGCAGCATCAAGACGGTCAATGAATGCTTCATAGACCGGAATATAATCTTCAATTTCGGGGAAACTGTAGAGAATCTCGTTCTCCGTCAAAAAGTTTCGCGTGCGTGCTTTTTCAAACAGTTTGTCGAGCGCTTCTTGTGTCGGCGGTTCTGCCTTGACGTATGCCTGCTTTGGCTTTTGTGCGGGCAGTGGTTTTTTGGGTGCCGCCTTCGTTGGCTTTTTTGCGATCGACTTTTTTGGCTGCGGTCGGCGAGCAGGAAGCTTCGCCTTGGGTTTCTTTTTGGCGTGAGGTGAGGCCATAGATTCTTCACACCCCGGATCGGAAGCCGAAGCTGCCGGAAACGGGTGTTTGAGAATTAGGTAAGCTGATTAAATTGCGAGAGCAGCTCCGCGATTTTGGCTTGATCGCCAATGCGTTCTGCGTCACGCATCTCTTGCTCGAGGGATTCGCGCTTCTGTTTGAGCAAGAGCTCGTGCAGGTCGGCGCAGGTCTTCTCAAGATCCGCGGTGAGCGCGGTGAGCGACTGATCCTCGAACTCGCGATCCGCAAGAATCGCGAAATATGTAGAAAGGTCCCCCCGTGCGGGTTCGGGCACAGGATACCGTCCCAAGCGTTCTTGAGCAAGGGGTCGGAGCTCGGGCTTGATTTCGAGAACCGCGAGAAGTCGTTCCTGAAGCTGCTCTTCGCGGGATTTTGTGGCGTTTTCTGCCGCTGCGGGGGAAGGAGCAGTTGTTGGATGTGTTGGTTTTTGGCTCGTAACCGTCGTTTTTACGCCGCGAAGAGCTTCTCGCAGAGCGTCTTCAGATACGGCGAGATCTTTTGCGAGTCGTGTGATCCATCCATCTCGTTCCACGGGATCTGGGATGCGCCGAAATTCCGGCAAGAGATCTCGCGCGACGAGTTTTTTGTCTTCCGGCTTTGAGATATCCCGGCCGCGAAATGCGTTTCGGTACAGCCATTCGACGATGCGCGACGCGTCTCGAATCGCGTGTTGCCAG
The DNA here is from genome assembly GCA_964393325.1 of uncultured Gammaproteobacteria bacterium. GTDB lineage: Bacteria > Patescibacteriota > Patescibacteriia > 2-12-FULL-60-25 > 2-12-FULL-60-25 > JBAZWV01. The sequence goes on along the minus strand of CAYMTE010000024.1, from coordinate 2,134 downwards.
AGCGTGATATCTTTTTTTGCTGCGTCGTCCGGATCTTTTCCGGCATCCGGCGGCAGCGTAATGATACGAATGTTGAAATCCAGCTGTCGCGCGAGATCGAGACCGCGAATCGTCGCGGCATTGCCCGCGGCATCTTGATCAAATGCAATCGCGAGGTTTGTGGTAAATCGTTTCAGAAGATTGAGTTGATCGATGGTAAGCGCGGTGCCGGATGACGCGACAACATTATTCACGCCAAGGCGATGCGAGGTGACGACGTCCATGTTGCCTTCGACGATCACAGCAAGGTCTTGTCGTTTGATGTCTCCCTTCGCCTTGTCTAACCCGTACAGCACGGCGGATTTTTTATACAGCGTGGTCTCGGGCGTATTGACGTACTTTGCTTCCGTTTTGTCGTCCGAGAGTTGTCGCCCAGTAAACCCGACGACGTTGCCGTGAACGTCCATGATTGTGAACATGAGACGATTGCGGAATCGATCGTATACGCCGCTTCCCTGCTCGCGTTTCCCAACGAGTCCCGCTTTCACAAGCTCGTCTTCGGTGATGCCTTTTTTTGTGAGCGCATCGGTCAGCGCGGACCAGCTGTCCGGAGCGTAGCCGATGAGCCAGATATCGCCGGTCATGTCATCGATCGCTCGTGATGCCGCGTACGCTCGTGCATGTTCCGCGGCGGGAGATTCGAGAAGCGTCGCGCGAAAAAATTTTGCCGCGAGGAGGTTTACCTCATGCAGTCGTTTTTTTTGTGAAGATTGTTTTGCGTCAAATGACGGGAGTTCGACGCCGGTCTTTGCGGCAAGGAGTTCGAGCGCTTCGCGAAACTCCATTCCTTCCATGCGCATCACGAACGAGATGATGTCTCCTCCTTCGTTGCATCCAAAACAGTGCCAGCTTTGGCGGGGACGATTGACGTAGAAGCTTGGTGTTTTTTCGTGATGGAACGGACACAGACCTCGAAAACTCCCGCTCCCGGCAGGTTTGAGCGGCAGATATTCTTGCACGACGTCCGCGACGTCAAGTCGGGATTTGATATCTTCGACGGCGTCCATGTAGGAACCTTAGCGTACCTCCACACTCCGGTCTATGGTCGCGAGGTCTTGCGACGATCCACACAAAAACCGTAAGAGCCACGTGCCGCGTGCGGCATCTGTAGGCACGTTCCATGTCCACTGCATGCGTCCGGGGGCGGTTGCGTGAGGTTTTGCGGCTTCCTTGGTCATGGGGAGCAATGTCTCATCCGGCTGGTAGATGTCGACAGCACAGACGGCCCAGGTGTTTGTCTCAAACGTGACGGAATACACCGTCCCGACGTTCGCCGTGTCCGCAGCATCAACAAGTCGAACAAATGCTCGTCCAGGATCTGGAGCTGGAGTGGTCACGACCGGTGAAATCGGTGTCGGCTCGGGTGTTTTATTCGTCTGTACAAAACGAAACCCAATATAGATCGCCATGACAAGAACGGTCGTTGTGAGAAGTGTTGTGGCGATGGAAAACATCACGGAACGAGAAGTCATAGAGTCGTGTTTCTGTCACGTCGTCATCCCGAGCGGAGTCCGACGGAGCCGAGGGATCCCTTCGTACAGCTCATCCGATCGGATCTCGAAGGGATTCCTCCGTTCGTCGCGGACTCCTCAGCCGGAATGACTGGATAAAACTATTATAGCGTATCAAATAGGTCTTTCCATTGGGGGTTGAGACCCATGATGAGATGTTCTTTCTTTTTCCGATTCCAATTTTTAAGTTGTTTTTCCCTCGTAATAGCAGAATAGGGATCGTCTGTTCGCTCGAAGTAAATCAGCTTCTTGCAATCGTATTTCTTTGTGAATCCGTCTATGAGGCCTTCACGATGTTCGTAGGTTCGACGTTGAAGATCATTTGTAACGCCGACGTACAATGTTCCGCTCTCGCTGGCCATGATATAGACGTACATAGATCATTTTGTTTTCACCGTCATCCCGAGCGGAGTCTGACGAAGCCGAGGGATCCCTTCGGTGCAGCCCGTCCGATCGACCTCGAAGCGATTCCTCCGCTCGTCGCAGAGCCTCCTCGGTCGGAATGACGTAACAAGATTATCTCGTTCGACCGTGGCGCGGTTGTCTCTTTCGCAGCTTTTGCTCTGATTCCTCTGGGAGGGCGC
>CAYMTE010000023.1:10152-12161 GCA_964393325.1 uncultured Gammaproteobacteria bacterium | reverse complement strand
TTTGAAGGCGTCGTGGTCACGCTGATCGTTGCCATCGGCACGTTAAACGACAGCGTTGTCGTCGCAGATGAACTCGCCGACCATACTTCCGGCGCACCACATGCAACGTTTCCATTCGCATCCGTTCCAACCGTTTTACAACTCAATGCGCTCTTAATCGCGAGCCCCGTCGTCGTAACAGCCGTCGAAGAAACCGCGCCCTGAACCGTAAGCGCAACCGCCGCGCTCGATGTCACGACCAGTCCGTTTCCGGCAGAAATAAATCCGTTTCCGTACAACGTCGGCACCGAAGATCCACCGTCACCAACAACAAGCGCTCCGTTCGTAAAGACAGATGAAACAGATCCGAGACTTCCTTGGATGATGACGTCATCTCCGTTCAGAGCAAACATGGAGTTCAATCCGCCTCCATACGTGGAAGTTCCAACTATAAGATTCGCGTTTCCGACACGTCCAATCTGCAATGATGACGTCGGAGATGCAACTTGGAAGTAGAACGGCGCTGTCGCTGATGCCGTAGCACCAATGACAAGCGACCGCGTAGACGTTGTTGTTCGCAAGAGATCCGACGCGGCGTTATCAAGCCAGCCCGTACCCGCTCCCGTGATGGACGTCGGGCAGTTCGTTCCGTCCGCGAGACAAACCAATGTATTGTTAATGCGTGTATCCGTTGGCAATCGTGCATATGTGGCCACGGAAAGATTCGTTGCCGTCGAGTACGTCACTGTCTCATTCGTATAGCTTCCGTTTGTTGCAAAAATATTCGTACCCGTCGCTCCGTTCCAGGTGAAGTAGGTGGCAAACAGATTCGTCGATGTCGTGTTCGTACCCGTCGCGTTCGTCCATCCCAAATTAATTGGCGTGAAGTTGGAGAGCGTCAGGTTCGTAAACACGCCGTCCGTCGCAAAGATGCGCGCCGCCGTCGCGTAGCTAAAGTTGAGATTTTGCAGCGTGGTAGAAACTGCGGACAAATTTTGCACGAGACTCAAGTTCGATCCGGTTGCGTTTGTGAACGTGATGGTATCAACATACAAGTTCGTTGCCGTTACGTTCGTTCCGGTTGCATTTGTGAACGACAATCCGCGGAGCACTGACCCCGTTCCTGACGAATAAATATTCGCCCACGATCGTGTTGCAGAACCAAGATCGTAGAGGTTATTACGATGCGGAAGCGTCGTACCAGATGACATGCGTGTCGCTGATGCCGTACCAACAACTTCGAGTTTCTCTGAAGGCAGAATAGCAGGCGTATATGCCGGACCGATACCCACATTTTCGTTCGCCGCGATCAAAATTCCCGAACCGTTATTAACGAACAATGAAAGAGGATGATTCGTTGCCGTACCGAACCCCGCGCTCACGCCGCCAAAGTTACCGACAAGAATATCCGCCTCAACTGCGTTCGCGGTGTCGCGGAATACGCTATACAGTTGTCCGTTCGATACGTTCACACCCAAGCTTGCAGATGTCATGTTACCTCCAGCTGTTCCAGGTCCAATTTGGAAGATAGCTTCCGGCGCCGTGATACCACCAACGCCCGTCTTGTTTCCATTCGACTGGATAACCACGTCTGCGCTCGATGAAAGATACAGATCGCCACCATTATTCGACAAAGATCCACTTCCGAGATAGGTGTTCGATCCTGCGACGAAGGACCCATTCGTATATACGGATGAGGCGCTACCGATATTTCCAAGTGCGAAAAGATCATTTCCATCAAGCTGGAATTGCGTATTCGTAATGGAACCCGTAGCCGCACCGATCACAACGTCCGTGCTCGAGCCGTACGCGCCAAGGAACAACCGAGACGACGTATTCGACGTCAGGAATCTCAACGGCGCATTTGCGATAGACGCCGCCCCTAGAAGGAGATCAACCGTTGTCGTTGCGGGGTAAATCGTATCCGCGACACCATCATATCCCCAATAATTTACGCCAGATCCAACGCCCGCCTGGCAGTTCGTTCCATTGGAGAGACAGACCGTCTGGCCTCCAACGAGAAGAGAGGA
>CAYMTE010000023.1:0-10052 GCA_964393325.1 uncultured Gammaproteobacteria bacterium | reverse complement strand
TTGAAGATCCTGCAGAGAGGTTGCCGGTGAGAGCGAGGGTTGAACCCGTGGCGTTCGTGAAGTTGAGTGTTTGGAGAGAAGAGAGTGCGGTGACCGAAAGCGTCCCCGTCACACTCAAATTATTTGTAATTGCGAATGCACCCGTTGAGGTGCCTCCCGCGAACTGAATCGCATTCGTCGTTGTATTTCCGGCATTTGTCACGACTTGAAAATTCGCAACAGTGCTACTCGGACAGTTCGTTCCATTGGAGAGACAAACTGTCACGCCTCCAACGTACAAAGATGTTGCATCAAATATCGTTGCCGTGGCATACGAGAATGACGCATTCGTCGAGTAAAAATTTGTCGTCGTCGCGCTCGTTCCCTGCGATGTTGAAAATGTGAACGCCTGGAGCGACGAAGACCCGAGCACTGTAAGCGTACTAGAAACGGCAAATGCACCCGTTGAGGTGCCTCCTGCGAACTGAATCGCATTTGTCGTCACACTTCCCGCATCTGTCACCGTTTGAAGCGTACTTGTTGGCGGTTGCCGTAAATTTCTCCAAACGCCGTTTACACCGTCGTAGTAATTCAACGATCCATTTGTCGTGTTGTAGTACATCCGACCACCGGTTGCTGAACCCGGAACAGCATCCAGCGAATTAACACCTCCAGCGGTGTACGCGTATGGGATCGTGTTCACAGGAACACGCGGGCTCATTTCACCATCGGAATTTACCTCCACGCTAAAGTACAACGGCTGATTAAAATCCATTGTCGCTGGGAACGGTGTCACGGATCCGAGCTGCGCCGAAAGAAAACCGTCCGTCACGGTAAGCGTTTGCGTCTCCGACCAAATCGCAGATCCACCGGACAACGCGCCGTACATGCGGAACGTCACTGAAAAGCTCCCGGTCTGTGCAGTACCGCTCGAGTTTCGCAAACGTCCCTGATAGCCGATCGTGGATGGAGTCGCTGCGAACGCAGACTCCGCGACGATCAACGCCGTAAACACAAAAGCCACCACGACTAGCAGCAATGCTAGCGCACGACGGGCGAACCAAGGTGCGTGTGTGCTCATGCGTGTGCGCAATATATGCGCGTACATGTACCATTATACATTTTTGCCTCAATCTAGCGGAAAACTACGTATTTGGGCGGAAATCAAACAAAATGAACTTTTTTCCCACAAAAATGCGTGTTTTTCTACTGTGTATAAGGTGTGTATAACGAGTACGCCTTACCTAATCGATCCATGAAACGAACTCCATTTTGGAGTTCGTTTTTTAGAAACTTTTTTACTTTCCAATGCTTTTTATTTTCTTTCGAAGATAGACTTCTGCTACGGAAAGATCTTTTTTCAACTTCTTCAAAATTCTTCCTTCTTCAGCCGTGAGCTCTCGTTTTGTTTTTGCACGCTCCAGCAATGAAATCTGCTCTTTCAAATCATCCTTAAACGCATCGAACACGTCATGCAACGCCTCGCGAGCACCGGTCTTTCCTGAACCAACGCCCTCCGACAGTCGTTTATAGCGCCAAAGGACAAATAGAAGCGCTCCGAGCAGCAATACATTCGATACAGCGCCTACTGTGATGTGCCGCGCGAGATTCGCGATCAATTCTCCAAGTCGCAACGGAGCTGCCTTCACGCGAACAGAAAGCCGCTCGCTCTCCACGCTCACGTTCCCAAGGTCGTCAGTCACCGTAGCCCAAACGCGATACATGCCCTCTTGCAATTCAGCGTCGCGGACAAACACGAATGCTCCCGCACCATTACTCATCACTGACTGCTCATTCGCTTCCTGCCCTTCAAATTGCATCCAAACGGTCACCTTGGCATCCGGATAGGTCAGTCCACGCACCACAAACGCCTCGCCAACACGCGCATCGCGGGGGGTTTCTATGATTCGAGGCGCAGCGAGCGCTTGAATAACAAACTCTACAGAAGCACTCTTGGAATTTCCCGCCGCATCAAATACCCTCGCGGCAAGAGTATGCTTTCCGGGCTGCAACGGCGGCGTCGCATAGATATGCGATCCGTCATCACTCCACTGCTGTGCGGATTCTCCATCTAACTGAATCTCATATCGAGTAATTCCCGATCCTGCGTCTGCGGATTCAAATCGAAATGAACGCGAAAAGTCCGTAACGCCATCAATTGGCATTTCTTGAATTTGGAATGCCGTCGGAGGCACCGTGTCTATATTGACCGGAAAGTGCGACGCAGGGCTCCATCCATTCTTGTTTCGCACGCGTACATGCACAAACCATTTTCCGTCTTTAACATCCTGGTAGGTGTACGAAGAAAAAACGCCGTCAGATGACGTGCCGGGATCGGTCGTCGGTTGTTGATCCGCAAGGATATTTACGCCATCCGCACCTGCAGGCAATCCCCACTTAACCGTCACTGTTGGCGACGAATACCACGCCGCTGGATCTGGATGCGTTGTTGATGAGATCTTCGGCGCTGCGGGTTTTCCAGCCACCTCCGGAGTCGGAGCAGGAGTGCTCGGCGTTTCCGCACCCTCGCCAATGGTAAATTTTCCACTTCCAAGACCGGTTAAAATATTCGTTCCCTGGCCATCGTTGGCGAGAATTGATCCGGAATTAAACCGAACCGTGGCGACACCGCTCGCCTTTGCCTTGAATGTGAGGCTGAGTATTTTTCCCGCGCCGCCTTTATAGCCTGGGTTAAATGTGACTCCTTCAAAATTCGCGAATCCTGCCGAATACGACGGATCCTGAACCCACAAACTGACGACCGATCCTCCCTTTCCGAGCGACGTCAGCTCAAGAAGATCCGACGGATATGAAACCGTTCCAGAATATCCGTTCGCAGATTGATCCGCCGATGAAACCATGACGTTAACGGTGAACGTCGCTCCGACGGCATACGAACCCGATGATGGCGAAAGATACAGTGTCGCTGCCGATGCAGCCGACGGATACATCAATGCAACTGCAAACAAAAAAGATGCAAAAAATCCTGCGAGAAAAAAATGTTTCGCGTGCAATGCAGCACGCATCTTTACAAAGAAAGACATGGAACGCTTCAGCGTACAACGGAACGATTCTTCGAAGATGCTCGACGCTTTCGAAGAAAGAGAATCGTTATCGTACCCACAAGAAGTATACCTACTGCAACAAAAATCTCATAGGGATACGTCCGTGTTCCAATCGGCGTTGTTTGTACAACGCGTTCATTCCCTGCGCGATCGATCGCCTTCACAAAAATTGGACGCGCGGGATCCTGTCGCTTCAACACATACGGACTAGACGCGGTACGCCATGAACCCGATCCCCACCATGCAGATTCTCGAACCTCGTAGCGCGCGATGCCAGATCCTTTATCCTGCGTGGCGAATGACAAAAACCATTTTCCATCAAAAATGAGTGGGTCTTTGGCTACAACCGGCGTGAATAATTCAGGGATGTCATGATCTTGGATGTCTCCAACGGATGGCGTCACTGTTTCTACATTTTCCGCAATATGAAATGCCATCGGTGCAAGCGACAACGCGACAGACGTTCCTTTTCCGTCATTCCGAAGAACACGCGCTTCATCAATCGTCACCTGCCCATCGCCATTCGTTTTTGATTCAAAAACAAACGATAGAACATTTCCTCGAGGAAATTGATATCCTCCCGGAATAATTCCCGAAAAAGAAACAACAGACTCTTGAATTTCGGGATGTTCGACCCAAAAATTAATAATAGAACCACCGTCACGAATTTCTTTTACCGTAAGAAGATCTGCCGGAAAATGCAGTTTTCCTTCCAATGCATTTATGTCCTCTGTTTGCGTGTCGATAACAAGATCGATTTGAAACGTCGAATGCGGCTTCACCTGTACTACAGGAGGATCTAAAAACAACACTGCCGCATGTGAGGGCGTCGGAATACAACCGAAAAGCAGGACAAGGATAGAAACGAATGCGACAAGGCGAGACATAGAGATTATCCGGTCCAATAATAGGCCATGATACTAAAGTCGATGAGGTCAACGCGGCCATCGCCATTGAGCCGCTCAATTTCCACCGGAATAAACGAAGAACTTAACGACTGCTTATACCAAAAGGCTGCGATAGAAAAATCAACGAGATTCACGCGTCCGTCACAGTTCAAATCAGCTTTTTTGCACGCACTTTTTGGTTGCGCGATCCCCGTATTATTCACCTCAAAACCAACCGCAAGGCTGAATGCGCTCACCGTTCCGCTAAGAGAAGCCTTTGATTTCGTCGTGTGCGCACCGTTCTCAACCAATCCCGTGTTGAACGTATAAATATATCCTCCATCAACGGAATCTGAATCCGTCGTTACATAAATCGGATCAGAATTTACCTGAATCGTCATTTCCGCACCCGGCGCAGATTCCCCAAAAATCACCACATTCTCCCCGCGCTTAATCACATCCTTATCCACGTTAATCGTCGGGGCAATAAAAATACCCGTAATGGTCGCGGTCGTTCCAGAAGTCACAGAGATCGGAAAGGCAAAAATCGACGAGCGCGTCCCCTTGCTGTCCTCTGCATAAATTCCAAATGTATACGTTCCAGCCTGTATGTCCGTAACACCGAGCTTAAATTTTCCATCAGGTCCAGCGATCGTTGTTACCGCAATCTGCCCATCTTTCAGGAGAATAACGTCGCTCTGAGGATAGGCACGACCTGAAAATTCCGCACCCGTCACAACAGGCGGCGGCGATCCTCCCCCACCTCCGCCACCCCCTCCGCCGCATGAATTCGTCGCACAAGAACTCGAGCACGCTTGCGGACATGCACCGTTGCTCGCGCCGTTATCACACGTTTCACCGCTCTCGATAACGCCATTTCCGCAAACAGGAGCAACCACATCCGCATTCGCCGGCCCTCCCTCAATCTTGTAGTTCGTGCTATTCGAGAGACCCACGATCGCATCAAGCGCTGCCGTCATGAGGTAGTTCGTCGAGCTTATATCCTTTACGAGTGGCGTAAGGCTAGAACCAAGACTTTGATAATTCGTACTTGATTGATCCGTTGCCAACGCGAACTTCGCAAAAAAAATAGACGAAAAAAGAAACAAACCTAAAAAAATTCTCCTTCTCAACATGACCGTAATATAACATAAAACGACACGCATCCCTACGATAGGAACGTGTCGTTTTTGCAAAAGAACTTCGCAAGCATGGAGCAAAGTTCCTTCACGTGACGCTCTCTTCAATTGAACTCCACAGTCGCGTCCTACACCTGTCTACAGTATAAATGAATAATCTCGTTGAAGAAAAAATGCGATTTCTAAGCAAAAATACTCGTTTACTTAGAAATACTTCACCTGTGAATATCCTGTGAACAAGAGGACTCCTCTCCAGAAACAGCGGCACCGGTATCACACCTCTAAACCGTCCACGTGTAGCGCAATGTCGTAGCAGTAAAAGCTCAATCCCTATCCAGAATCATGGCGGATATATCAATTCATACAACCAGCGGAGAAAATAACTCTGAATCACCTCACCTCATATAAGACGTTTTCAAACCCCAACGACCCAGCAGTAGGATGCCCACATCCTTCGTTACACGTCTTCAACCCTGACTTGGACGCATACAGCCTCAAGCAGACCCTAAGACCACCCATAACACGATCCGCCTCCATCCCTTCTAATACCCCCTCTCGCAAGAGCCCTACCAACCCCTGAGACAAAGATTCCAGCATAACCGACCCGCTTGCAGATAGAGGTTGCGAGGACTCAACCTAGACGCTTCCGGGAAACCCCTTTCCCATCCATTCTCCCAGACAAGAAACTGACCGAGAAAAACCCCGGACGAACCCTTCATACGAACACTCTCAATTGACGAATACATCTTCTGGAGATCGATCGATCCAACCAATCTCCCGACGTCGCTTGGGACTCAAAAAATGAACGGGACTCATAATAGCCCTCCATCCGAGATACCTATCTAACACACGATCCCGGCTCATGGCCGGGATCGATGTGAGATGTTTTTGTTTGATTGTGTTTTCGCTCCCTAAGGGAGGTTATTCTTTGTGGTCAACTATTCGCGATGGGTGGGTGGGAAAAGTGAAAGAGCGTACGAATATTTGACTTGATCACATTGTATCTTGTTATTGTTCAATAACAGAATCTTCTCTCAGTTGAGAGAAGATTCTGTGTTTCATAGAATGTGGATAACCTGCCGTCATCCCGCAAGTGCAGATGATCCGTTCGAAAAAATACATGCGAGCGTAAGGACGATCACGAGTGCAAAAAACAAGGCATGCCAGTGCGCAATGTGCTCGAGCCAATAGACTGCATCGGGTTCGATGCGGTGCTCGTCGGCAATGATCTCCTGAATAGAACGTCGTCGCTTCATGGCACTATGATACCAAATAAAAAACGTCCACCGAAGCGGACGAGCATACGTTACCGAGACTGAGCACGTACCATGTCTCGATAGTCCGTGCCATTGAGCAGTGTTCCTTCCTGGATCCGAGTGCCCCTCGCGAGGCAGACACCCGGGGACAGAATCGCTCCCGCCCCAATCCAGGTATCGTCACCCGCAAAGAACCCCAGTCCTTTTAGACCGAGAGAAGACGGTATTCTCGTTCCATCAAAGTCCTCTTCCTCCGAGCAGACGTCGGATCCGACACGGGCGTTTCGTCCGAGAATGGAATAGCTGATCCTCGACCCAAAGACGACACGAGATCCCGGTAGCAGTATTGAGTGCTTGATTCGACACCCAACACCGACCGTTGCCCCCTCTCCAATGAGGCAAGGACCTGTAATTACAGCGCCTTTTCGCAAAACGACGCCTTTTCCGAGGATAACCGGGCCATTTATCCTTGAGTTTTCATCACTTTTGAGCCCTTCTCCCCCGCGAATATGCACGGAACCGAAGGTTTCAAAGGCTCCGCACGTCTCATCCCCCGGTTTGCACTCCGATGGACCATGCATCCAGGGCGTTGGATTGGTCGGATCTCGCTGTCGCTCGAGATACTCAATCACCCGCTTCAACGTCTCACATGGCTCCTCATTTGGACGAAACAGCTCGAGCTCATTCGAACCAAAAAATGAGAATTCAGCAGCGTGAAGATCCGTAAACAAATCTTGGTTTTTTAGCAAGGTTTAGCTCCTTTAACGAACTATTACGGAATGTATTTGACTGTGGATATCTTGTCAATAAATAAAAAAGCCGACTCGAGGTTGAGTCGGCGTGCCCCTAATGGGCTTTTTCGCCAGCGCTCCCGGATCCACCACCACTCCCTCATGGAGCGAGCGGCGGAACCACTGGGATCGCTTGAGTCACACCCGTCACGGTCGCCGTGACGATGAGGTTCCCCGATGTGTCGTGGACCAAATCCACGAACAGACCGGCGCCAAGGAACGACCGATCGATGCTAAGTGTCCTCTCCAGGACCCCGGTCTTACACAGCGCCGGAAGCATCGCGTCGTACTCCACGTCGTTCAACTGGTACCAGTCGACGAGCGTCGAGGTACCCGCATCCCAGTACGCAATGGATGGCTTTGTCACGATCGTTTGGCAGTTATAGTCTGCCGTAGCCGACTTCGTGACGTAGATAATCCCGTTCGGAGCCTCGGTGAGGCCCGAAAGGAGTACATCCGACGGGACCGAGAAGAGTTCCGTCAGCGTGCCATCGGCGAGGGTGATCTTGAAGACCTTCCCATCAAGCCGATCACTGAACAAGACGTTTCCATCTTGTGCCAGAGAAAGCATGTTCGCATTACCGGCGATGAAGAAGGACGTCGGCATGCCGTCTTGATCAGCGGTCGCCGGCGCCGGGTATTGGCCCTGTACTCGCGAACCACCAGAAATGGTAGCGAGGTCAGTAACCGTCTGCGTCGCCGGATCGTAGATCTTCACGAAAATCGGTGCCGCCTCATCGAGCGTCGACGGGTCATTCCCCGCGCTATTCCACGAATCAACCGTGAAGGTTCGAATCGTGGAGAACACGAGCCGGCCATCAGGCAGGGCCACAAGGCCCGATACGCCCTTCGAGCCGAGATCAAGATCCGTACGCGTGAACGAACCCGGCGTCATCGGATCCGGCTCAATCTTCATGAGCGTCGAGCTCACATTGGAGACGACATACGTCGCATCTCCAATGGCAGCCGTACGGATCGCGGAGCCGCTAACCAACGTCACCGGGCCGTCGCCCATAACGATGTGTGTGTTCGCCGGCAAGAGATTGGCTCCGAGGCCGAAAAACGACCGGACATCCTCTTGCGTAAACACGTTCATCGGTTGGAGCGTTCCGGTACAATCGCCCTTGTAGAGAGCGCCGACCGAGATCGGCTCCAGCTCCATCGAGCATTTCTCTTGGGTAACCGGATCCTCAGGAGGGTTGAGGATCGGCTGCGACGCGACAACGATCTCGAAATCCGTCTGCGTGATACGAGACAGATCGAGCGTCGGCTCGACCGGCGTGTAAGAGCTCGGGCAATAAGTCATGGACGGAACATCCGCCCCGCCAGTACCACCCGAGCCACCGAGACCACCAGAGCCTCCACCGGTTCCACCAGCACCGCCGACGAGACCGCCAATGCAGTGCTCGTTTGCGAGCGTCTTGAACTCGCTGCCACCGACAATCTTCTGTCGAGCGGCGAGTCCTTGAGCGAACGGCATGCCGTCGCCCAAGCGAATAGGAGCGCCCGGCGTACCAGGCTCTCCCAAAACCCAGGACGATGGCTCGCCCCCAGATCCACCCTGGCCACCAGCGGAAGATCCGCCGGTCTCCGTGTCGTCCTCGTCGCAGGCTGCGGCGAAGACGATGAACACGGCCGCCAGGAATGCAACGACAAACGTCGGAAACCGACTGATCTGCATCGCTTACTCCTTGGTTGTGACCTTGAATTTCAAGGTGCTTCTTCGAACATATCAAAAAACGGCCGTTTTGTCCAGCCGTTAGGGTCTCACGCGGAGTATTCGCGAATGAGACTCAAGATCGCCCTCGCCAGCTTTGCCTGATCATGGCGAATCAAGCTTCGACGAAGAGCATCTCCTTTTACGGGAGAAATGATGTCATTCGAGAGGAGCGGCGCGGTTTTCACATACCGCAACGGCCCCTCGAGATCGTGTACCACCGGGTACTCCCCCTCCTTCTCATAGAGCCTCAAGAGCTCGTCCGGAGGGACAGCCGTATTCACGATGACGTGGGCGATGTCTGCGGGCGCAAGATATCGCGCCAGCGTGTTTCGGAATGCGCGAGCGGTGTACCCATCCGTCTGCCCGCGCTTGGTCATGAGATTCACGACATAGGCGACAGGCGCTCGCGATTCCCGAATCGCTTCCGTAATCCCGGGAACGAGCAATACCGGAATAATGCTCGTAAACAGATCTCCCGGACCGAGCACGATGAGGTCCGCGGAACGAATCGTTGTGATCGCTTCGGGATTCGCCGTCGGAGCAGGCTCTAAATAGCACTGCTCGATCGGTGAGCGCCCACTTCGTGGCGACTCATCAATCGCATGCTCGCCATCGAGCAACGATCCGTCTTTCAACCTCGCATGCAAATGTGTCGGACGAATCGTGACCGGCACGACATGTCCTTGAACATTCAACATCCGGTGCGCGTTTTTCAACGCGGCAATCACGCCACCGTACTGCTGCGTGAGAGCGGTCAAAAATATGTTTCCCATGCGGTGCCCTTCAAGAGGACCTCCCTCGAAGCGAACTTGCATGTGTGCACGCCAGTCTTCTTCTGCTTCTGAAAGCGCGATGAGCGCCTGAAAGAGATCGCCTGGCGGGAGTACGCCACGATCATCTCGTAACTGACCGGACGAGCCTCCATCATCCGCCGTCGTGATTACCGCGGCGAGATCGACCGATCCTACCGCTTTCAGCCCGGAGAGAACCGTGTACGTTCCGGTTCCTCCGCCGATTGCAACGATACGCTTCCGTCGACCTTCCATTCAGTTCTCCTTTGCAAAGAACGGTTCCCGACGAAATATCGGGAACGATAATTCACCAAAGAATAGATCAACTGTCAACAAAAACACGCCCTTGCGAGGCGTGTGTCTGTTTAGTCCGGCGACGGGCTACTCTTCCAGGACCGGGTTGGGTCCAAGTACCATCGCTGCT
>CAYMTE010000022.1:0-12441 GCA_964393325.1 uncultured Gammaproteobacteria bacterium | reverse complement strand
GAGGCCGGTAACGATCGATTCAAAGCGTTCGATGCCATGAATGGTGTTCTGCCCGTTGCTTTGATAGTCGTAAATCAAGCGATAACTCAAATCACCCGTTTCGGCGGGGTTGCTCGCGTTTGTTACGCGCATCAATACCGGAACGCAGGAACCTTCCGCGTATTGACCAACGTTCCCATTGCTAAAAGAGCCTGGAGCGGTTGGCTGGCCAGCAACGGTCATGTAGGGGCTTGAGATGCTAAAACCCTGCATCGACACGTCGACCTCGTTCGGATCAATTGCGGCAAATGTTTGGATTGGCGCAAAGAGGGGGGTAAGCGCAAGTGCCGTAAGGGCAACGGAGCTAACCACGGATTTCAGGGAAAAACGATCCATACGCATTCGGGTAGAGGTGAATGTTAGTGCAAACAAAGTTAAGCTATGTTAGCAGTCTTTTTAGCCAAAAAATAGCTATCTGTCAATAGGAGCGCTACACCCTACTAAGGATGATGCCTAGAATGAGCACGAGCGTTCCATGCGCCACGACGCTCACGCGTTGGGATTGAAATTTTACCAAAATATTGAGCAACAGACAGGTTGCGAGGAAGAGGACAAAGAAGACGTAGCTTTTATGCGCGACATCATTTAATCCTTGTAGCGTGATGAAGCCGAAGAGCTTCAGTTCGGGTTCGGGAGCGTTTGGTTGGCCAAACATGTCAACAATCGGAGATGCAGGCGCGACGGTTGCGATCGGTGTAAATGTTGAAGATCCGTTTACGTCCTCAAGGGTGAGGTAGAGGGGTTCGCCTCCCGGGGCGATGCTTCCCGGCGGTACGGCAATGGAGCCGGTCCAGCTTGTTGTCGCAACGCCCGGTTGAAGTTCTGTGGTTACACCGCCGACGTGTGCCGTCGCTTTCGCGATCGTGTTTGATGTGAGCTGTATCGTATAGCCGTTCGGCTCAGGTGCAATGGCGACGCGGGGCTCTTGTGGCTGAGCAGGCTTCGCGTCGGGCGCAGACGTTTCTTCTTCAACTGGTACGAACATCTGCTCAACCGCAGTCGAACTTGCTTGCGTGGCGGCTGCAAGAACGGGTGCTGCTGTGGTTGTCGGTGCAGTGTCAATGAGTTTTGGAACGGCAAAATATTGCACCACAAACGTTGAAGGGACGCCTTCATAATCTCCGATAGCGATGCCGATACCTGTTTCGGTGAATCGCGGATCAACAATGTTTGCTCGATGTGACGGACTCGCCATCCAGCCGCTTTGAACGTTTTCAGCTTCTTGAAAGTGAACGGCAAGATTTTCCGCACTTACGCGGTAGCGGTATCCGGTATTTTTGATCCACGTCCACGGCGTCACGCCAGCGGGACTCGTGTGTGCAAAATAATGGTTGACCGCCATGTCTTCGGCTTTTGCGCGCGCAGCAATCGCAAGTTGCGAATTCACCGTGAGCGGCGGAAGCTTCAAATTCTGTCGTGCGTCATTGGTCAGTGCGAAAATATTTTCGGGCGTGATCGCGCTTGCTTGTGTTGACCAAGAGGGGAGGGCGATGGATCCCGCAATCGTGATCGCCTTCAGGAGAACGAGAATGAGGCTGTACCCCAAAAGAACACGATGCTTTAACACGTGGGGATGATGACCGTTACCGTCATGCGGAATAAAGTGATCTTTTGCGTGTCGCAGGATATGCGACGCAACACGTCGAGCATGCGATGACATGACGTTGGAAGTATACCCGATTTTGCGGAATTTTTCCTTTTCCGCCACACTGCCGACATGTCGGTATATCAAGACTATCTCACGGCGTCCGATTTTTATCGGTTTTTGCATTGTCCGCATTGGCCGTATTTCGAGCGCTTCGCGACGGAAGAAGAGAAGAAGCTCAGACGTGAGTTGACGGAGTCGGAGCGGCGACGTCTTGAAAACGGCATCGCGCACGAAGCGCGTGTGGTTCAGACGTTGTATGCGAATGTGCAGACCATGGAGCAAACCGGGGATGCGGAGCGCGATGCAGCGTCTACGCTTGAGCAGATGCGTGCCGGCGTGCCGTGTATTTATCAAGGGACGTTGACGAGTGGTGATTGGACCGGACGTCCGGATCTTCTTGAGAAGCGTGACGGCGAATCAGCGCTTGGCGCGTGGCACTATATTCCGGTTGATGTGAAATCAACGCATGCGCTCGAAAAATATCAAAAAGTGCAGCTGACGTTTTACGCGACGCTGCTCGAAAAAATGCAGGGTCGGTTTCCGGCAGAGGCGGCGATTATGAATAGCGATGGGGACCGCCTTTCCTTTGCTCCTGGGGAGTATGTTCGAGATTTTGAGGAATGCGTTGTTGAGCTCGAGCGAATTCGTGCGGGCGAACGTCCGGATCCGGTACTCCGAAAGAGCTGTTTTGACACGGGTCCGTGGGGAGCGGCGTGTAAGTTGCTCGCGGAAGCGGAACACGATATTGCACTGCTCTACAACGTTGACGTGCGCAAGTTGCGATCATTGCGGGATCTTGGAATCCGCACGATCGATGATGCGGCGGCGATGGATCCGCAGTCGTTGGATGGGGTTGCGCCGGGATTGCGTTTTCACGGTCTTGAGGTGATAAAACGCCAGGCGCAGGCGCTTAAAGATCATCTCGTGATTGTGCGAGAGCCGATGACGTTACCTAACCCACCGCTTGAGATTCATTTTGATATCGAGAGTGATCCGCCTAGCGACGTGGATTACTTGTATGGATTTTTGATTCGTGAGGGCGGTGTAGATCGGTATCGCGCATTCGTTGCGGAGCGGTTAGAAGACGAGGGGAAGATGTGGAAAGAATTTTTAGCGTGGCTTGAAGAATTACCCGGCGATTTTGTCGTGTATCATTATTCTCCCTACGAGGTATCGCGACTTACCGTGCTGGAGCGTCGGTATGGGGGGAGCCCGTGGCTTGATCGATTTCGTGAGCGCATGATGGATCTGAAAGAAATCACATCGTCGTCTGTCATTTTTCCGCTCTATTTTTACGGCCTAAAATACATCGCTCCGTTTTTGGGATTTCGTTGGACCGGAACCGTTACGGGCGGTGGTCAGTCGGTTGATGAATTTGAAAAATTTCTTGAGACGGGAGATCAATCAATCCTGCAAGCGATCATGCTCTATAATGAGGAAGATGTCCGTGCGACAGCGCATTTGAAAGATTGGCTTGCGTCCTATGCGACCGGGCTATCGGCGTACACGATGCCGTATCCATGGGAAGCTTCTAAGTAACAAGGACGAGCGTCTTATTGGTCTGATGAGCGTCGTGTTGTTCGGAGGGCGATGATGGCGGCAAGAATCGCGGTGATGGGGACGGTGAAGATGAGTCCGATGGTACCCGAGAGCGAGCGGATGACTTCGTCGACCACACTGTCAAAATTTAAAAATTTGAGCCACGATCCACCGTATTGTGTGTACAAGAGCAGCGTCGAGAGCGATGCGCCGACGTAGGCGAAAATAAGGGTATTCGCAAGCGCACTCATGTGATCGCGCCCAATGACCATTCCCGAGCGGAAGAGTTCTTTGAGTGTGAGGCGCGGATTGTGTTTTTGTACTTCGAAGACGCCGCTCGCAATCGAAACGGCAACGTCTTCAACAACACCCATCGAGGCAATGATAATTCCGGCGAAGAGGAGGCCGCGAGGATCAAGCAGGGGATTTTTTGCAAAGAAGAGACGGTCTTCTTCGGTTGCGAGCCCGCCGAGATGCGCCCAGTCCGAAAAAAGTTGGGCAATGATATACGCAACGATCGTACCGCCGAGCGTTCCTGCAACGGTCACCCAGCTTTTTTTATTCCATCCTGTTGCCGAAATGCTCGAAATACCTGCAAGAACGGTTGAGAGGGCGATAGCGATCGGCACGGGGTTCAGTCCTTTGAGAAATGCGGGGATGAGAATCCATCCAATCAACAGAATGGATGCGAGAATCGAAAGTGCGACTTTGAATCCTTGCCAACCGGCAAGGAGGATGAGCGTTGCGACGAAAAGGATGACGAGCCAAAACATTGCCGCGCGGCGGTCGAAGCCCTCGAGGAATATCGCTTCATTGCCTTGTTGAACGTGACCTTGGATGAGGACGACGACACGATCGCCGACGGCAGGGTTGAGCTGATACGGATTTGACTCAACGTCGCTTGAGATGGTTCGTGTTTGTCCCTTGAGAGATCCAGAGAGCAATTCGATGACATATTGTCGTTGCTGCTTTACACCAGCGGTGGAGCTCTCGGTCCCGGTGCGCAATTCTCGAATAATGGCTCGTTCATACATGCCATCGTCTTGCGAGAGCGTCGCCCCGCCGCCATCATCTGATCCAGCGCGTTCCGAGTCGATTGTGACCGCTGAGGCGGCGGAAGTATCCTGGGTCTCCGGAGCGGTTTGAGCGCGTGCAATCGAGGGGAGGAAGCTGGAGAGGAGGACGGCGAGCAGGAGATAGCGATGACGTTGCATATTTCTACAGTCTAGCGAACAGGTGCTGTGAACGCCATACAACAAAAAACCGCCGATTGGCGGATTTTTTGTATGGTCGGGCTAGTGGGACTCGAACCCACGGCCTCTTCGTCCCGAACGAAGCGCGCTACCAACTGCGCTATAGCCCGATGATGATGAGCAAACGATTGTAGGCACATGAGCGCAGCGCATTTCGAATACATATCCGGGAGATATTATCCTACGGATGGCACTGACTCTGTTGTGCGCGGATGGTAGCAGGAGAAGGCGGCTTCGGCAAGTCACTATCGTCAGATATGCTATACTTCGATCATGGCTACGCCGAAGAATCGATTCCGTCATGCGTCACCGACGCCGGTGCCCGAATATCCGGACAATCCGTTTCGGAGAGTGATTCTCGCGTCTGCGATTTTTCTTCTCCTTGTCTTTAGTCTTCCATTTTTTGCGGAGATCGCATACGGAGCAGTGAGATAAAAACGATCGGCTGACGATCGTTTTTGAATTGACCGTCCTCGTCAATTTCGATACCATCGGTTGTGCAATATATGCTAACGCCCCCGCTTACGCATCTGGCGATTATCATGGACGGAAACCGTCGCTGGGCAAAAGAGCGCGGTTTGCCTTCATTAGAAGGCCATCGTGCCGGATACGAACGCATGAAAGAGGTGGGCGATTGGTGTCTTGATCGTGGGATCAAGACCCTGTCTGTGTTTGCGTTCTCAACGGAGAACTGGGATCGAACAGAAGAAGAAGTTGGTTATCTCATGGATCTGTTGGAAAAGGCGTTAACGAACGAGCTTCAGCATTTTGCTTCAAAAGGCGTTCGTATGAAGATCGTCGGGCGTCGCGATCGTCTTCGTCCCTCTATTTTGCGCGCGATCGAAGCAGCGGAACGAAATACGGCGGAGAATACACGCGCAACATTTGCGATTTGTTTGAATTACGGCGGGCGTCCAGAGATTCTTGATGCCTGCAAAAAAATGATTGAGGACGGCGTGAAGCCGGAAGACGTGACGGAGACGGAATTTGCGAAGCGATTGTATTGGCCGGATATGCCGAATCCGGACTTGGTCGTTCGTACGTCGGGCGAAGAGCGTCTATCGGGCTTTTTAACCTGGGAGAGTGTGTATAGCGAGCTGTATTTTACGCAAAAACATTGGCCGGATTTTGATGAACAGGAGCTGGATAAAGCGCTTGAAGAATTCGCAAGCCGGCAACGACGATTCGGGAAATAGAAAGATCCTGTCATCTCGGTAGGTCCGAAGGGATGTTTGTATTTGCAGAGGAGGGCGATACGTTCTATATTTGTTCCATATGGGAAAAACGTTGTTTCAGCACGCGTCAGAAGAGCGCCGTCGGATGTATGCACCGCTTGCGGATCGTATGCGGCCAAGGGGTTTCGATGACGTTGTTGGCCAACCGGATCTTACGACGCGGGGCGCAGTTCTTCGGGAGTTGATCGAAACAGGGCATGTTCCCTCGATGGTTTTTTGGGGGCCGCCGGGTTGCGGAAAGACGACGCTCGCAAAACTTATCGCGTCGGTTGCGAAGATGGAGTTCGTGGAGCTCTCCGCGGTCACCTCCGGCCTCACGGAAGTACGTCAGGTGCTTCGTGAAGCAGAGTCGCGTCTCGATTTTCAGCAAAAGCGCACGATATTGTTCATTGATGAAATCCATCGATTTAATAAGAGCCAGCAAGACGCGTTTTTGCCGTGGGTCGAAAATGGCACCATTATCCTTATCGGCGCCACAACAGAGAATCCGTCGTTTGAAGTGAACGCGGCTCTTCTGTCTCGTTGTCGCGTATTTGTTTTAAAAAAGCTGGAACCCGAGGATATTCGATCGGTGATTGACCGCGCACTTCATGATCGGGAGCGGGGATTGGGCGTAAAGAACATTTCGATCCCACCAGAGGTGTTTGAAGAGTTGGTGACGGTCGCTGATGGAGATGCGCGCATTGCCTTAAACGCCCTTGAACTCGCCGCGCAGTCGGGGACGGTCACACTTGATCGTCTTCGCATGGCGCTTCAACGGACGCACATTTTATACGATAAAACGGGAGAAGAGCATTACAACATCATTAGCGCACTCCATAAAGCCATGCGCGGATCTGATGCGGATGCGGCGTTGTATTGGCTTGGGAGAATGCTCGAAGCAGGGGATGATCCGTTGTATGTCGCGCGGCGGCTCATCCGATTCGCGTCCGAAGATATCGGCCTCGCAGACCCGCAAGCGCTTGTTCAGGCTGTGTCGGCGTATCAAGCGTCTCATGCTATTGGAATGCCAGAGTGTAACGTTATTCTCGCGCAGGCCGTCGCGTATCTTGCACGCGCCCCAAAGTCGAACGCGTTATACGCCGCATATAGCGGAGTTCGCGAAGATATTCAACGCCTCCCGAATGAGCCAGTGCCGCTCCACATCCGCAATGCACCAACAAAACTCATGAAAGAATTGGGGTATGGAAAGGGGTACAAATACAATCCAAATTTTTCTGAGCCTGTGGATCAGACGTATCTCCCGGATCGTTTGAAGGGGCGTAGATATCTTGATACTCTTGATGAATGAAACGAGCGCTTCTCGTTCTTCTCTGCGCCCTGCTCGGCATTGGAATATTTGCGGTATGGAGTGTTGTTCGAGATACGCCGGAGAAGGTCCTTCGTGATGGCATGGTGCGCCTCGCGACAGCAGATTCGTTTGAGTCTATCGCTGCGGACGTAGCATGGACGAATCCATCGACCCGCGTGACGACCGGGTTTGAAGCCGCAGGTCGTATCCGGATTTCGGATATTGTTGCACCGGAGTTTCTTGGCGTGATTCAGACCGGCGAGGGGGTGTTTGGCAAAGAATCGTCAGCGAATCTCCTGGTATCTCAAAGTGCGCTCGCGCTCCGTCCCATCGATGTTGATTCATCGCTTACGCAGCGCTATCTGTCATTGATCGGGGATGCAACGGGGACGCCATTTGTGATGATGAATCGCGATGCGTTTGTGGATCGTCTCGGTTATGCCGCATGGATGCCGCATGGAGCCTCGACGAGTATTCGACGAGTTCTCTCGCTTGCTTCGCCGATTGTTCTTGCAACAGGTCCATGGGTGAAGGAGAGCGGACGCGTCGTGTCTATACCGTTTCGCATTGATCGAGACGCGTTTCGATCATTTTTGATTGCACTTGCGACGGCATGGAAGGGCGGGGAGCTTTCTGTTGAGGACCTTACGCAGATTGATCGACGCACGAACGATCTTGCGCGCGGAACGTTTTGGTTGACCGTGGATCGCTCCTCTCGGGAGCCGGTGTCGCTGCGCGCGGCTTGGCCTGTGCTTGATGAACAGGGGATTGAGCGACTTCGTCTTCGCATTCGCGTTGATCTGCACGGTCGAAACGCGGCAGGTCCAACGGGGCTCCCGGCGCATGGAATCGATGTGACCTCCCAGATTGTGTTGGATAAGGGGACGGAGTTGCGAACCGCGGACCGTCGATCCGAAGACGCGCTCGTTCCGGGTTCTATATCCGCAACGTCTGTTCGTGGAGGCATGATTGAAACGCCAACGCTTCGTTTGATCGATGAACAGCAAACGGACGTGTTTCAAACGTATCTCGAAGAGCTGAATCATCGTGGTGACGTGTATTATCCTTGATCATGCGACCAACGCCGATACCTTCTCGTCGCGCGACGCGCTCGACGCCTCAAGCTCGCCTCAATCTCCTGGCGATGTTGTTGTGTCTTCCGTTGCTCGCCATTATTGCGCGGTTGGGATATCTGCAGATTATTGAGCATGGAACGTACGAGGCTCTGGCGTCGGATCAGCACGATCTTGTTGCGAAATTGTTGCCGGAACGTGGAAAGATTTACGTCCGTGATCGCGTTGACGGCCGGCTATATCCACTCGCAACAAATCGTGACGCGTGGCTAATTTACGCCGTTCCGCGCAACATGAAAGATCCGGTCGCGATTGCACATGAGCTTGCTCCTCTTGTGGGAAAACCGGACGTGGATCTCGTAACAAGCTTTACGCGAGATCCGGACGACCCATATGAAATTGTTGCCAAGAATGTCTCGACGGATGTCATGCAGGCTGTGCGGGAAAAACAGTTAGAGGGGATCGCGTTTGTTAAAATTAGCGCGCGTTCGTATCCCGAGCGCGGCGTCAGCGGGCAGTTGATTGGATTCGTTGGCCCGGGAGAAGATGGACCGAATTCTACCGTAGGAAAATACGGCATCGAAGGATCGTTTAATGAAATTCTTGCGGGAAAACCCGGGTCGTTGTTCGCGGAAAAGGATGCGAGTGGGCGAAGATTGCCTATTGGCGATAGCCGCATTCAGGCTGCGGTGAATGGGTCGGATGTGGTCCTGACTATTGATCGCGTCATCCAATATGAAGCGTGTCAAAAAATCGCCGCGGCCGTCGAAAAACATCAGGCGGATTCCGGTTCAATCGTCATCATGAATCCATCAACCGGCGCCATTATGGCGATGTGCTCCGCGCCGGATTTTGACCCGGCGGAATATGGGAAGATAAAAGACCTTGCCGTATTGAACAATCCCGTGATGCTTAACGCCTACGAACCGGGATCGATTTTTAAGTCGTTTACAATGGCGGGAGGAATTCATGCTGAGAAAATAAATCCACGAACGACATACGTGGATACAGGGTCAGAAGAGATTGATGACTTTACGGTACGAAACGCGGATGGCAAGGCGCATGGTGTACAGACGATGACGCAGGCGCTCGACGAGTCGTTGAATACCGCGACGATTTTCGTGCAGCGCTTGTTGGGGAAGGATGCGTTTCGTGCGTATGTCGAGTCGTTCGGGTTTGGGAAAAAGACGGGAATTGAATTGTCGCCGGAAGGGAAGGGGAATATCTCGTCCTTGAGCAAAAAGGGGAGTATTTTTGCGGCGACAGGATCGTATGGCCAAGGTCTTACCACGACGCCGATTCAGCTTGTTGCGGCCTATGGAGCGCTTGCGAACGGCGGATCATTGATGCGGCCGTATATCGTCGATGAAATTATTCACCCCGATGGATCTACAGAAAAAACAAAACCGCAGGTTCAGGGAACGCCGATTGATCCTCGAACGTCGCGATTAATCTCTGGCATGCTTGTTTCCGTTGTTGAGAATGGTCACGGAAAACGCGCGGCTGTTCCCGGATATTGGGTGGCAGGGAAGACAGGAACGGCCCAGGTCGCTCGCACGGACGGCGTTGGGTATCAAAAAGACGTTACGATCGGTTCGTTTGCGGGTTTTGCGCCAGCTAGTGATCCGCGTTTTGTGATGTTGATCAAAATTGACCACCCGCGTGATGTGGCATGGGCAGAGTCTTCGGCAGCCCCGCTCTTTGGAGAGATGGCGAAATTTTTGCTGACGTATCTCGATGTTTCGCCTGAGCGAGCGGTTACGGAAGCGCCGCCGTCTCCTCCGCCGGCGACTGCGTCATCGACAATTCCGGTTCCGGAGGGATAAGATCTAGAATATGAAAGATGCCTTGTATTCGTATCTTGGCGTATGTGCCGCGGCAGCTATTCGTCGGGAGCGGCCGCGCATTATTGCGGTAGCCGGTTCGGTCGGGAAATCTTCCACGAAAGAAGCCATCGCGACGGCATTTGGAGCGGGTGAACCTGAATCCCGCGTCCGCGCATCCGCGAAAAATTACAATAATGAACTAGGTGTTCCGTTGACGGTATTCAATCTTCCGGCGCCGGGTCGTTCTATTGTTGCGTGGATTCGTCTGCTGCTTCGAGCAACGCTCGCGCGTGTGGGCGTGTATCGCATCGGCGCGTCGTCTCTCATACTTGAATTCGGAACGGATCATCCCGGTGACATCGATCGTCTGGTCGCGATCGCGCCGCCGGACGTTGCGGTACTCACGGCAATCGCGCCGGAGCATACGGAATTTTTTGGATCGCTTGAAGGCGTTGCAAACGAAGAGCGACGATTGATCGAGGCGCTTTCGGAAAGCGGAACAGCGATTCTAAATGCGGATGATGTCGAGGTGATGAAGGCCGCTTCGCTGACGAAAGCGGATATCGTCACATTCGGAGAGAGTGAGCAGGCTGACGTTCGTCTCGTGTCTGCGCATATTGCTATAGATCCTCAGGACCCCGCCGCTTCGGGCGTGGAGGCGCATGTCGTAAGCTTAGGACTCGCGACGCATTTGCGTTTGCGCGGGACGTTTGGGAAGCCACAGGCATTGTCCGCTACGGCTGCGCTCGCGGTGGTTCTTGCGCTTGATATCGACTTTCATGAAGCGGCAGAGCGTCTCGCATCGTTCCGGGGCGTTCCCGGTCGTACGCGGATGATTGAGGGGATAAAACACACGACGCTATTAGATGATAGCTATAACTCCTCACCACTCGCCGCGCTATCGGCTATTCGGGATCTTTCTACGTTTCCGCTCGCGGCAGGATCGAAGCGCATCGCGGCGCTTGGGGATATGCTTGAGCTAGGGGCACTTGCGGAATCGTCGCATGCGCAGGTGGGTCGCGCGGTAGCTGAAGCGGGAATTGACATGCTTGTTCTCTGTGGTACACTCGCGCACGTCGTCGCGGATGCGGCGAAACAGGCTGGGATGTCGGAAGATCGTATCTTTCTGTTTGCGAAGAGTCCGGAGGCCGGTCTCTTTATCCAGGAGCGTTTGAAGCAAGGTGATGTGGTTCTTATTAAAGGATCACAGGGCGCGCGCATGGAGAAGATCACCAAAGAGCTTATGGCGCATCCGGAAGATGCAAAACGGCTTCTCGTTCGACAAACGGCAGAGTGGCTCGCAGTTTAGGCGCCATCGTCTATCGGCTAGGACACGTGGTTCTCATCCACGTAAGAGGGGTTCGATTCCCCTTGGCGCTACCAATAACAAATCCCACCCAACGAGGTGGGATTTGTTATTGCATACGTCGCAGTGGGGAATCGAACGGGAAAGGGTGAAAACGGGAGTTTTCACATGTGGAGGAGGGGCTGCGGGAACCCGAAGGTTCCCGCAAGACGAGCGAAGCGAGAGGGGGAAAATATTCTCGCTCTCCCGGAGGAGGAGAGTAGATCAAAAAGGACTTTTCTTTGTTCTTTATGACCGCTTTACGTTTTTGTATAAGTTCGATAAGGTAACATAAATAATATGTTTTTTTCGGATGAAACAAGAAAAAAAATTCAAGATAGTTTAAATAGTAAACTTCAAGAAAAAGACCGAAAAATAGCCTGTCCTGTTTGTGGTAATCTGAAATTTATTCTAGCGGACGGATTTACTAGGGACTCTCTTCAGGATGATGTTAATGCTTACTTAGTGGGGGGTCCAGAAATTCCTGAGATTGTTTTGGTTTGCAGTCATTGTGGGCATATCTTAAAGTTTTCAGCAGGTATATTGGGTATTTCTTTTAATAAGAAGGAGGTTATTTCTACGTCGGGTAACGAAAGTAAAGATGTCTGATCAACAAAATCAGTTCGATTGCCAGAATCCTGAGATTTATGACAACACGCCTCGTGCAGTTATTCAAGTTATGCCGGATACGTTGGATAACATGCTGCGCGATTTTGAAGACTCTTTAAAGAAAAGAAGGGATATTTTTCAGGATTTAGGTTTATTTTCCGCTCTTCTGGGCACTCTCTTAACGGTCTCGCAGTTTAAAAATTTTTTAGGCATTGCACCTGATGTGTGGTATGCCTGTTATGCCGTGGTTACGTTTATTTCAGGTATAAAGCTGGTTTATGGTATTTTTCAATTTTTTTATAAAAAGATTCAGCGAAAAGATATTTTGGAGAGGCTTCAAGATGGGGCTAGAAAAAAGAGCTCGGTATAGTTAGTTATAAGACGCCGTAAAAGCAAAAATAGACGAGGATTCTGATTTTTTTGTGCCTCTTTTTATTTTTTTGAAACAATAAAAAACACCCGAGTGGGGTGTATGCAGCGCGACGGCAAGACGTACTGTGCTGCTTCGTGCTTCTTGCGCTAGTTAGTCAAGAGGTCTGATTCGACGCGCCGGTCGTTCGATCGCGAAGAGTGCTGTCGAAGC
>CAYMTE010000021.1:0-13008 GCA_964393325.1 uncultured Gammaproteobacteria bacterium | reverse complement strand
GACGACGTTCCTGGTCGATCGAAAGCCTACGAAGCTATCATTAAGGGTGAACCGATTCGCAAGGTGAACGTGCCGGAATCGTTCAACGTGCTTGTTCGCGAACTCAAGGGTCTCGCGCTCGATGTGGAATTGCTGAAGGGCGGAAGTCGTATCGAAGAATCCGGTCCGCGTCCTGAGCACTTGCGCGCGCGTCCTGCTCCATCCGCTCCTGCATCCGTTGATGATTGGGGTCCGGGCCCAGATGATCTTCAATAACGAATCCATCGAACCATTATGTCTTTCTTCCAAACGGAAAATATCAAGACGACGGACTTCGATGCGATCCGTCTGAAACTCGCGTCGCCAGACGTGATTCGTGCCTGGTCGTACGGGGAGGTCACCAAACCGGAAACGATCAACTATCGAACGCAAAAGCCTGAAAAGTCCGGGTTGTTCGCCGAAGAAATTTTCGGCCCATCAAAAGACTGGGAGTGCTACTGCGGAAAATATAAAAAGATCCGATACAAGGGGATCATTTGTGACAAGTGTGGCGTCGAAGTGACACACTCGCTTGTTCGCCGTGAACGCATGGGGCATATCGAGCTTGCTGCGCCGGTGACACATATCTGGTTCTTGCACGGTGTTCCGTCACGTCTTGGTACCGTGCTCGACCTTTCGGTTCAGGCGCTCGACAAGGTTGTGTACTTCGCGTCTTTCATTATCACGGACGTGAATGATGACCTGAAGACCCAGGTGATCGAGCAGGTTCGCACGGAATACAAGGGGAAGCGCAAGGCGATTGAGTCAGAATATGAACGCGATGTCGCGCGTATCAACCAGAAAGCGAACGAGCAGAGCGCGCAGGACGGGGCAGAAAAGGAACTCGACAAACTGACGGGTTCAAAAGAGCGCCGTCTCTCGGAGCTTGAAGAAGACTATCTCGTCACCGAAAAGGAATTGAAGGAGCTCAAGCCGCTCAAGATTCTTTCGGAAAACGAATACCACTCGTTGTCGTTGAAGTACGGTCATGTCTTTGAGGCAAAGATCGGCGCAGAGGCATTGGATGAATTGCTGAAGAAGATCGATGTCAACGGCACAATGGCTGCTCTTCAGGAAGAGCACGTTGATGCGTCGGAAGCGAAGAAGGATCGCATCGTTCGTCGATTAAAGCTGCTGAAATCGCTTGCAAACCAGAGCATTGAACCGCACTGGATGGTGTTAAAAGCGCTCCCGGTGATCCCGCCGGATCTTCGTCCGATGGTCGCTCTCGACGGCGGACGATTCGCGACATCCGACTTGAACGATTTGTATCGTCGCGTCATCAACCGAAACAACCGGTTGAAGCGTCTCGTTGAACTTAATGCGCCAGAAGTGATCACGCGCAACGAAAAGCGCATGTTGCAAGAAGCGGTTGATGCATTGATCGACAACGGCGCGCGTCACTCGAAGACAGTTATTGCGGCAACGGGCAAGAAGCGTCAGCTGAAGTCCTTGGCAGATATCTTGAAGGGGAAACAGGGACGCTTCCGTCAGAACTTGCTTGGAAAGCGTATCGACTACTCCGGTCGTTCTGTGATCGTTGTTGGTCCGACGCTCGAATTCCATCAGTGTGGGTTGCCGAAGATCATGGCACTTGAGCTCTTCCGACCGTTCATCATCGCGGAGCTCATCAAGCGTGAATTGGTGCACAACATTCGTTCCGCCAACCGCTTTATCGAAGCGGATAACGCGGAAGTGTGGGACATCTTGGAAACGATCGCGGCCGATTCCGTCGTGCTTTTGAACCGCGCACCGACGCTGCACCGCCTTGGTATCCAAGGATTCCAGCCGAAACTCATCGAAGGAAAGGCGATCCAAATTCATCCGATGGTGTGTCCGGCGTTTAACGCAGACTTCGACGGTGACCAAATGGCCGTGCACGTTCCGCTTACGATGGAAGCGCGTGAAGAAGCGAAGAACTTGATGCTGTCCTCGAAGAACTTGCTCAAGCCGGCGACGGGTCAGCCTGTTGCGAAACCGGACAAGGACATCGCGTGGGGCGCGTATTACATGACGACGCTTGTTGAACCGGCGGACGGCAAGATTAAGACGTTTGGAACAGCGGATGAAGCGGTGTACGTGTATCAGCTTGGGAAGCTCGACATCCGTGAAAAGATTAAAACGCGTCTTCCGTATAGCGGGGAGGTTGTTGAGACAAACGTTGGACGCATCTTGCTTAACCGGTTGTTCCCGAAGGAGATCGGATTCCGCAATGAAACCATCGGCACGAAGCAGCTTGGTGAGATCACGCGTACGTGTCTTGAGATTCGCGGATTCGAGCGCACGGCGCGCTTCCTCGACGAAGTGAAGAATACGGGGTTCCACTACATCACGAAGTCTGGGTTCTCGTACGGCATGGGCGACCTTCCGATCCTCGAGATTAAGGAATCGATTCTTGAGGAAAGCAATAAGAAGGTTGAAACGATCGAAGAGCAATACAAAGAAGGGTTGCTCACAAAGAAGGAACGATACTCGCAGATCATTAAAGTATGGTCTGAAGCGAAGGATCGTATTCAAAAAGCGTCAAAGGATTCGCTCGTAAAAACGGGCCCGGTGTTCTCCATGATCGATTCCGGCGCACGTGGATCCGTGGGTCAGCTGACGAACGTGATCGGTATGAAGGGGCTCGTGGCCAACCCAGCGGGTGACGTTATCGAGCTTCCGATTAAATCCAGCTTGCGTGAAGGTCTCGACGTGCTTGAGTACTTCATCTCGTCTCACGGTACACGTAAGGGGTTGACGGACACCGCGCTTAAGACGGCAAACGCCGGGTATCTGACACGTCGTCTCGTTGACGTGGCGCAAGACGTCATTATCACCTCTCAGGATTGTGGCGATACGGACGGTGTGATTTTGACGCACAAAGAATGTGAAGAAATCGGAGAACCGCTCCTCACGCGTTTGTTGGGTCGCGTGGCCATGAAGGACATCAAGGATCCGGAAACGAAGAAAGCAGTGATCAAGAAGGGCGCGGTTATCACGGAAGAGCATATTCGGCAGCTCCAGAAGTTTGCTGAACCGCTCGATGCCGCACACGTACGCTCCGTGCTTACCTGTAAGTTGAAGTACGGTCTCTGTCAGCAGTGCTACGGTTATGACCTCGCTCACAACGATCTCGTGAAGATGGGAACGGCGGTTGGTATCATTGCCGCGCAATCCATCGGTGAACCGGGAACGCAGCTCACAATGCGTACCTTCCACACGGGTGGTGTGGCTGGATCCGACATCACGCAAGGTCTCCCTCGCGTTGAAGAATTGTTTGAGGCACGTCCGCCGAAGCACAAGGCTGTTATCGCGGATGTTGCGGGCACGGTGAAGATCGTGCAGGGCGAACGTCGATTGATCGAGACGCCGTCCGGCGAGAAGGTGCTCGATACGGAATCTGGCGGAAAGATGATCGCCGTTCAGCATATCGCCATTCAGGAAGACGCGTACGTCACCGAATCAACAGGGGATAAGGTAAAGGTGAAGGATGGCGCGAAGGTGAAAGAAGGTGATGTCCTCATCGAACGAAAGAGTGGTTCGGAAGTGCTTGCGGAACATGCCGGCGTTGCGAAGGTGGAAGGGAAATACATCACCGTCCTGTGGGAAGGCCCATCGGTCAAGGAATATCCGGTGCCGACGGGTTTCCAGGTCTTCGTGAAGGATGGTGACGAAGTTCAGCCGGGTGATCAGCTTACAGAAGGTCATCTTGACCTCTTGCAGCTGTTCCGCGTGAAGGGGCGTGATGCGGTCATGCGCTATCTCCTTCGCGAAGTGCTCTTCATCTACGCCTCGCAGGGTCAAAAACTCAACGCAAAGCACATCGAGATTATCGTTCGTCAGATGTTCTCCCGTGCGTACGTCAAAGATGCTGCGGACACAGAACTTCTTCCGGGTGAAGTTGTTGAAAAACTTCGCGCTGAAGAAGAGAATGAACGCGTCGAAGCGAAAGGCGGGAAACCAGCCACGCTCGAAGAACTCTTCATGGGTATTACGAAGGTGTCGCTTACGACGGAATCCTTCCTCTCCGCCGCATCCTTCCAGGAAACCGCACGCGTGCTTATTAACGCCGCGGTAACCGGAAAGATGGATAAGCTTGAGGGTCTCAAGGAAAACGTGATCATCGGTCGTCTTATCCCGGCGGGTACGGGGTTCGGGACGGATCACAACGCGATGGCCGCCGAAGAAGAGGCACGCGAACGCGAAGAGGCGAAAGAACAATCGGCATAATCAGCAGATGTCGATACAAAAACTCCCCGGATTCCGGGGAGTTTTTGTATCCGTATGGCGTACGGGTGTAGCCACTTGACGATATGGCCGAAGATCGGTAGAAGTGATCGGGCACATTCAACAAGAAGGTGATTGCATGAAGGTGGAGATCTTCTCTGATAGGGCCGCGGAAATCGAGCAGCTTGAGGAGCTTCGTGATGATCCGGAGCTGGGGAGGAAGTTGCTTGGTGCGTTGATCGATATCGCGAAAAAAACAGGGGCGTCGAAGCAAGGTGTTGTCGCGTTTACGAAGCGACTCCCCGAGCTTTTGCAGACGACAGGAGCGCTGGGGCTACTCGACCTCGATGACGAGTCGATGAGTACCGAATATGTCGAGACACCGGAGCGATCGGCGATGTCCGCAACCGCGCTCCCGACGTCGGAAGAGCTCGCGCAGGCCGAGCCGTCATTCGATCCGGAGACCTTTGGCTACTGGAGCCGGGATCTTCCAAACTGGTTGGTTCATCCTTCCTGTGTCAATGCGTTGAGCGTGCCTCTGGACGCCCTGCGCGTTATCACGTTCGACGACTCGGCGTCTTCGATCGTGATCGACCGTATCTTGCATCGACTCAAGGCACGTAAACTGCGTCCCGCATCGCTTCGGGAGGCGCTGCAGTTCGACCTGAAGCATCGCGCAAAATTTTCGGAACAAGATCTCGCCATCGTCGTATTGGGGGCGATGAGCCCTGCCTGCGAAGTGACGGTCTTGAAGTGGCTCACTTCTAGAGTGGCGCCGCCGATTCGACGCGTGATGGCGCTGCAGATCGCTAGTAGGCCGTCACGCGTGAAAGGTGCGCCCCGTTTCGCCTTTCTCGTCGCACCGCTGTAATTCTGCACGTTTCTTGTCTCCGTCGTGAGTCGATCCGAATGTCGGATAGGCTCGCGGCGGTTTTTTCTTGCCCATTTTTCACATTTCCTCCAAGCTATTCTTCGTATGGCTCGGCATTCCAAATGGCACAAAGTACGACAATTCAAGGGAGCGATTGATGCCAAGCGCGCAGCGTCATTTACGAAGCTTGCGCGAGAGATTACGGTCGCGGTGAAAGAAAAGGGCGCGGATCCGGCAACGAACGTACGGCTCAAGGTCGCGATTGATCGGGCGAAAAAGGCATCGATGACAAGGGATACGATTGAGCGCGCGATTCAACGCGGAACGGGAGGATCGGGTGAAGGACAGCTCGAAACACCAACCTATGAAGCGTATGCGCCGGGCGGTACGGCGCTCATTATCGAGTGTGTGACGGATAACAAGAATCGTTCAACAAACGACGTGAAACATCTCGTGACCAAAGCGGGCGGAACGATGGCGCAAAGCGGTTCCGTGACGTATCTCTTTGATCATGTGGGCGTTGTTCGTATCTCCGGAGAGCTGCCAGAGGATCGACGCGAAGCGCTAGAACTCGCGTTTATCGATGCGGGCGCCACGGATATTCGTACAGATGAGAACGGCGTTGATGTTCATTGCGCACCTGCGAATCTCGCACATCTTGCGGACGCGGTGCAAGCGGCGTCACTTCCGATTGAATCTGCGGCCTTTGAATGGATCCCAAAGGTGTTCGTTGAAACGGATGAGGCAATCGGTATGACGGTTGCAGAATTGATTGATGATTTGGAGGCGTTGGATGACGTGAGTCATGTGTATGCAAATATGGCGTAACCGTGTATGTCTGTAGACGGCCTATGCGTTCTCGGCGTTGATCCCGGCTTTGGCCGAACGGGTCTTGGTGTTGTCCGTATGCGTGGATCGGACGCGACGCATGTGTGGCATGGCGTGATTGAAACGGATAAGACGCTCTCGTTTGCAGAGCGCTTACAATGT
This sequence comes from uncultured Gammaproteobacteria bacterium, assembly GCA_964393325.1. Taxonomy (GTDB): domain Bacteria; phylum Patescibacteriota; class Patescibacteriia; order 2-12-FULL-60-25; family 2-12-FULL-60-25; genus JBAZWV01. Next base: position 6,920 of record CAYMTE010000021.1, on the reverse strand, counting down.
GTACGGAATGATTTAGGAGAAGCGATTCGTCTTCATCAGCCGGCATGCGCCGTTGTTGAATCATTGTTTTTTCAGACGAACGCGAAAACCGCGATGCAGGTGAGTATGGCGCGCGGCGTGATTCTTCTTGCGCTTGCGGATGCGAATATCCCCGTGGTGGATCTCACACCGAATCAGGTGAAACAGGGGATCGCAGGGTGGGGAAGTGCGGACAAAAAACAGGTGCAGGGGATGGTGGTACGCGCGCTCCGTCTGACGCAGGCACCGCGTTTGGATGACGCAGCGGACGCGCTCGCGCTTGCAATAGTGGGAGGGTTGATGTTTCGTCGGGCAATGAAGAAATAAAAATGCCCCGGTGTTGCGGGGCGTGAGGGCGCGCCTCTCAAACGAGAGGGCAGTCTTTGTAGGCGGGGTCATCGATGCTCGTCACCGTGACGCAGCGGATTGGAAGAAGTTTTCCCTGTGGCGAAACGCAGAAGAATTGGCAGGACTCTCGTCCAATTCTCATGCGATATCGCGTGACGTTGATGGGGCTCGCGAGCATACGTGCCTTCCCATCCCGGGGAAGAAATCCTGGATGAACGCCCGTCGTGCGCACATCGAAGACGACAACCTTGTTCCAGCGACTTTGGACGTACCATATATTCCACGCTCTCGTCTGCGGCATCGTTGGATCTCCGTCGACGAAAATGAGTTTGCGGAATATATGCAGCTGCGACGCCGCCAAGCTCATGACTTCATCTGCTATTGCTTTTGCGAGGGGCTCGCCCTCATACGCTTTCCACTCCCGAGAATTGAGGAGTAAGGGGAGGACGCGCGCGGTGAGGTATACGAACGTGATGGCGCCGATGGTAATGAGGAGTTTTTCGATCACGAGATCCTCCCAGATACCTGTGAAAGGTTCTGGGAGAACGAATACGTGATTTTGGGTCAATTGTCAAGAAGAATGCAGGGGTCGCGCATTGTCTTTTCCCTGTTCACATGATACGATTTTTACATTCCAGAATATACAGATTTTAGCTAGATTATGCAGATTTTTTGGCACGGCCTCTCATCTGTTCGCATTGAAGCAAAACAGGGTGAGACGGAAGTAACATTGCTAACGGATCCGTACGCAAATGAGACGGGATTACGTTTTCCGCGAACGATTGAACCGCATCTGTTGGTGCTTTCGCATCAAGATGTTACGCGATTCAATCTTGAAGGTGCGGGTGGGTCGCCCTTTCTCATCCACGATCCGGGTGAATACGAAGTGAAGGGGATGTTTGTGCGCGGTATTCAGGATCCGAACGCGGACAAAGAGGAACTTCGACCCGTGATCTATCGTTTTGATGCCGAAGGGATTTCTGTTGCGTTTCTTGGGCAGCTTCGTCGCAAGTTAACGACAGAAGAGGTTGATCAGCTTGGCGATATCGATATCCTGCTTATTCCTGCTGGTGGCGGCGAGGCGTATGATGCGGCAATGGCCGCGGATGTTGTTTCGGTAATTGAGCCGCGCGTTGTCATTCCGTTGTATGTTGATACAGCCGGATTGAAGGAGCAGCTTGGAACGGCGGATGCATTTTGCAAGCGCCTCGTGTGCAAGCGAGTGGATGCCTCAAAATATAAAATCAGCAAAAAAGATCTGCCTGCGGATGATATGACGATCGTCGTGCTCGAACGCGCATAACATATGCCGCCACGCCGTGCTCCTGCGAAAACTTCCTCGCGTCCGCGAAAGACGGCGTCGGCGTTTGATGCGCGGTCCATCGGCGCGCCGAGATTGCTTTCTTCGGAAGAAAAACGCGAGCTCATCTTGGCACATGCGGCGGCTCGCCGAACGGCGGATCCGGTGCAGCGATTCAGCTTGTGGGCCGGCGTTGCCATCTGTCTCGTGTTCATTGTCGGAGCGTGGATATACAGCGTTGGAAGCGGGATTCGAGAGAGCTTCGCGCAAAGCCTTGATCCCAGCCTAACGCGTTCCGCTGAGCTGACGAAAGATTTCTTGAGTAATCCCGCACAGAATGGATTCCAAGAAACGAATGAGCTCGGAAAGCGCATGAAAGTCGTGACAGACGGTATTGATCAATTGAATGCGCAAGATGAGATTGTTCAGGAATTGGTTTCCAGTACGCGTCTCTTTCAACCGCAAGGATCTACACCAACACACCCAACAACTTTACTGACCCCGTAGCTATGGCTTCTCACGAACAACGTCCGGATATCGTCCCCGCGTCGAATATTGGAAGTATCGAACAGCGCCCGATCGTCGAAGAGATGCGCTCGGCGTATCTCGACTACGCGATGTCGGTAATCATCCAACGCGCACTCCCTGATGTGCGTGATGGGTTTAAGCCGGTGCATCGTCGTATTTTGTATTCCATGTGGCAGTCCGGGTTGCGATCAACGGCGAAATTCAAAAAGTGCGCGACCGTCGTTGGTGATGTGCTTGGAAAATATCACCCGCACGGTGATAGCGCGGTATACGATTCTCTTGTCCGCATGGCGCAGGATTTTTCCCTCCGCTATCCGCTCATTAAAGGACAGGGGAACTTTGGATCGCTTGATGGTGACAGCGCCGCCGCGTATCGATATACCGAAGCGAAACTCTCGGCGATCGCAGAAGAAATGCTTCTCGATATCGAGAAGGATACGGTTGATTTTGCACCGAACTACGATGGATCGCATAAAGAGCCGACCGTGTTGCCGGCAAAGCTGCCGAACTTGCTGTTGAATGGAACGCTCGGTATTGCGGTCGGCATGGCGACGAATATCCCGCCACACAACCTCACGGAGTTGTGTGATGGTATTGCGGCGCTCATCGAGAATCCGGAACTCACTGTTGAGGAATTGATGACGTATGTGAAAGGGCCGGATTTCCCAACGGGCGGCGTCGTGTACAATGTGAAAGATATTTTGCAGGCATATTCAACGGGCAAGGGCGGGATCGTCATGCGTGCGAAAACGGATATTGTTGAAGAAAAGAATGGAAGTTTCCGTATCGTGATTACCGAAATTCCATATCAGGTGAACAAGGCGTCGATGCTGGAGCAGATCGCGACGCTCGTGCAGGAGAAGAAGCTTGAGGGTATTCGGGATTTGCGCGATGAATCAAACAAGGATGGGGTGCGTATCGTTGTCGAGCTCAAAAAAGATGCGTATCCGAAGAAGGTATTGAACCAGTTGTTTAAGATGACGCAGTTGCAGGAGACGTTCCACGTGAACATGCTTGCGGTTGTCGATGGAATCCAGCCGCGCGTGCTCACGCTGAAAAACATTCTTGAGGAATACGTGAAGCATCGTCAGGTGATTGTGCGTCGTCGTACGGAGCATGATCTCCAAAAGGCGAAAGATCGCGCGCATATTCTCGAAGGGCTCCGCATCGCGCTCCTGAAGATTGATGAGATTATCACGACGATTAAGAAATCGAAGGATAAGGATGAGGCGCGAGGGAATTTGATGACGAAGTTTAAGCTCTCGGAGCTGCAATCCGTCGCAATTCTTGAAATGCGCCTGCAACAGCTCGCGAACCTCGAGCGGTTGAAGGTGGAACAGGAATACAATGAGAAGATGGAGTTGATCAAAGAGCTCGAATCGATTCTCAAGTCGGCCAAGAAGATGCTCGACATCATCAAAAAAGAAGTCCTTGAGCTCAAAGAGAAGTATGGTGATGATCGTCGAACGCAGATCGTGAAATCGCCGCTCGGTGAATTCTCGGTTGAAGATTTGATTCCCGAGGAAGATACGGTCGTTATGATCACGGCGGATGGCTACGTGAAGCGATTGCCGCCGGACACGTTCCGTCAGCAGCGACGGGGAGGAAAGGGTGTTGCCGGTCTCACGACAAAAGAAGAGGATCAGGTGGAGTTGCTGTTTACAACGAATACGCATGCGGATTTGTTGTTCTTTACGACGCGTGGCCGTGTGTTCCTTCTGAAGGCATTTGAGGTTCCGCAAGGGAGTCGCACGTCGAAAGGCCAGGCAATCGTCAACTTTTTGCAGCTCGCCCCGGGCGAAAAAGTCTCCGCGATTTTGCCGATGGATCACTATCTTTCCGGCAAAAAGAAAAAGGGTGAGGACATTCCATTTAAGTTCCTTGTGATGGTGACGAATCAGGGAACGATCAAGAAGACGGCGCTGGAAGACTTCGCGAATGTGCGCCGAAACGGATTGATCGCGATCACGCTTCATGACGGCGATGATCTGAAGTGGGTGAAGCCGACGAGCGGGAAGGATGACATTTCGCTTGTGACGAAGAACGGTCAATCCATCCGTTTCTCGGAAGAAGATGTGCGCGCGATGGGTCGCCAAGCGGCTGGCGTTCGTGGCATCAAGCTCAAGAACGATGCGGTGATCGGTATGGATGTGATTCCAAAAGAACTTGCGAAGACCGGTGAGCTCTTCACGATTGCTGAGAACGGTCTTGGAAAGCGGACGTCGCTCGACGAATACAAGGTTCAAGGACGCGGAGGATCCGGGATCCGTACTATGAAGGTGACGGCAAAAACGGGCGGCCTCGTCGGCGCATTCATCTCGGATAAGGATGATACGCGCGACCTCATCCTCATTTCCAAGAAAGGCATCGTCTTGCGCGTTCCGTTTGCATCCGTCCCGTCGTTGGGACGTGATACGCAGGGCGTACGCGTGATGCGGTTTAAGGAAGAAGGGGATCTGGTGTCGAGCGTGGCGTTCGTCACGAACGAAGAACCGGAAGGAGAAGAATAAAAACAAAAACACCCCGTGAGGGGTGTTTTTTTTGAACGATTTATCCAAGAATCTTGTCCACGAGACCGTATTCGACCGCCTGCTTTGGGCTCATGAAGTTATCGCGTTCCGTGTCTTCCTCGATCTTTTTCAACGTCTGTCCACTGTGCTTCTGGAGGATCTTGTTCAATTGTTCACGGGTCTTCAGGATGTGTTCCGCATGAATCTTGATATCCGTCGCCTGTCCTTCCATGCCACCGAGCGGCTGATGGATCATGACCTCGGAGTTCGGTAGCGCGAAACGCTTTCCCTTTGCTCCTCCAGCGAGAATGACGGCGCCCATGGACGCAGCCATGCCCATGCAGATCGTCGAGACATCGCAGCTCACGTGTTGCATCGTGTCATAGATCGCGAGTCCGGCGGTGACCGATCCACCCGGGGAGTTCACGTAGAGCTTGATGTCTTTCGTTTTGTCCTGGCTCTCCAAAAAAAGGAGCTGGGCGACGATCGTATTCGCGACCTCATCGTTAATCGCGGTCCCTAAGATCACGATGCGATCTTTGAGCAGTCGGGAATAGATGTCGTATGCACGTTCGCCGTAGGTTGTTTTCTCGATGACGGTTGGAACCAGCCAATTTGAGGTGAGTTCGGAACGAAGTTCATGTGGATGTCGCATAGATACCGTATCCTAGCGTATTCAAAATTAGCAGTCAAACTTTTGGAGTGCTAATTAACAATTCTCGGTCCAGCGGCTGTTACCTCAATTCGTCCCTGCACCGTGAATCCGCAGGCTTTTTTGTGTCCGCCGCCTCCGAGGAGTTTTGCGAGCTTCGACATGTCTCTCGTTGTGCTGCGGAACGAGCCGCGCACAGAACCGTTTCCAAGATCGTGCAAGACGAGCGTGGCGTCCGTGTCAGTGTTCACGGCGCTCAAGAAATTTGAGAGCCCATTCAGCAATTCTTCGTCTTCGGGCGTTGTAAGATCGGAGGGGAGAATGTACGTCGTGGCAATATCGACACGCGGATTCCTGCGAAGGCGAGAGAGGATCGCGCCCCAAAGCTGAAGACGACGGACGGACGTATTGCGGACGAGATGCTTCGCAATGTCGTGCTGGCGCGCGCCGCACGAGAGAAGATGCGCGGCTGCCCGCATACCGGATTCCGTGGTCGCAGCGTTCGTAAAACTTGTGGTATCCGTTGTAATGCCCGTGAGGAGCGATGTCGCCATGCGGTGATCGATCGAGATGGTGTTCGTATGAAAGAAGTCGTATATGACTTCGCAGGTGGAACACGCGTTTGTGAATACGGCATTGATGTGCCCGTATCGGGGATTTGTTTCGTGGTGATCGAAGACGAGGACGGTTGGTGCTGTTGGAATCTTTGGGAGATGTTCCGTGAGTCCGGCACGTGTGGGGTCGCTGGCATCAAACGTGATAACGAGATCAACAGCGTTTGTAAACACAGAGGGATTGTTTGTGATGTGCTGCGTTCCATCGAGAAAGCGGAGTGAGGAGGGGATGCCTTCCATGGAGAACGCATGGACGGTTTTTCCTTCACGATGTAGCCAGTTCAACATCGCGCTCGTAGAGCCGATGGAGTCTCCGTCCGCCTTTCCGTCAGACACAAGCAAAATACGATTCGCGGCACGAATCTTCTCATACATCTCACGATGGAGGTGCTCCGGCGTCATGGGAACGAGGAAGCCTACCCAGAACCGCGCACGCTGTCAATCCGAAGGGCCAATTCATGAATTGGCCCTACAATTCGCCTTTTGCTTTTAATTCGTTGATCGTGTCGTCGATGCTCCCGACGAAATTTTCCGTTCGATCAACTTCCCAATGAAGACGGGGGATGCGCCGAAGACGAAGATTCTCTGCAAGACCTTCTTTGATGTCGTGTTCTGATCCCTTCAGGATTTTTAGAACGTCAGCTTCCATCGCGACAGGCATGACCGAGATGGTGCCTTTGGCGTTTTTTGTGTCTCGTGTGATTTTGGCATCAACGATCGTTACGAATGCGCCGGGGGGAAATTCGACAACTTCGCGTACGACCTGGGCGAGCGCTTCGCGAAAGTGTTGCATTCCGCCGCCTTCTTCGAGCCGCTTGGTGTGCGTCATATGCTGGGAGCCTAGCAGATCTGATGCGTTTCGTGAACGTGTCAACCATCATTGACGTTTTACCTATTCTATGGTATTTCCGAGCGGTTCCTTGAACAGGAGAAGATGATGGTACATACAA
>CAYMTE010000020.1:6293-14710 GCA_964393325.1 uncultured Gammaproteobacteria bacterium | reverse complement strand
ACCGCCGACCTCGGGCTTATGAGTCCCACGCTCTAACCAACTGAGCTACCCCGGCACAATCGTTTACGAACGATGTGCACTAGCACGATACCTGATTGCGGGAGGAGTATAGAAAAGAAAGAGGTTTTCGTCAATAGAATAGGGCGTATTTTCTCCCTTGCTCGAACGCCTGCAACCCGCGTAAAATACCCCCGATATGGGTCGCATTATCTCTGTTGTGAATCAGAAGGGAGGAGTGGGGAAAACGACGACGGCGATAAACCTCGGCGCGTATCTTGCGGATGCGGGGAAATTCGTCTTGATTGTTGATCTTGATCCGCAAGCGAATGCGACATCCGGCATCGGCATTGACCATGAAGGTCTTGAACGCGGCGTGTATGAGGCGATTTTAGGAAACGTGAGCATGCGCGATATCGTGCAACCGACGGCGCATGAAACGCTCCGCGTCGCGCCCGCGACAAAACACCTTGCGGGTTTGAATATTGAGCTCGTCGAAATGGCACGGCGTGAATTCAAGCTCTACGATACGTTGCTCGAGATTCGAAACGATTACGATTATATTTTGATCGATTGTCCGCCGACGCTCGGCTTGATTACCTTGAACGGCATTGTTGCGGCGGATGAAGTGTTGATCCCGGTGCAGACGGAATACTACGCGTTGGAGGGGTTGGGTCAGCTGCTCGAAACGGTGAATCTCGTCAAACAGAATTTGCGACCCGAGGTAGAGGTGCTCGGCGCGGTGCTGACGATGTATGATGGTCGTACGAAGTTGTCGGATGATGTCATGCAGGAATTGTATAAGTATTTTCCAAACAACATTTTCCGTTCGGTGATCCCGCGCAACGTGCGTCTTGCCGAAGCGCCGTCCTTTGGACGATCGATCGTGACGTTTGACGGCTCTTCAAAAGGAGCGAAGGCCTACGAGCGGCTCGCGCGCGAGATCATTGAAACGGAAGATGAACATCTGGCGCTATTGCGTCAATAATTTCTATGCTCGGCAGACAATCCGGCCTCGGCCGTGGACTCGGCGCGCTCATTCCGCAGAAGCCGGTCGCCTCATCGGCGGGATCAATGCCGTCTGAACAGCCATCGGCTCCATCTGGAGCGACGGTTCAGATGCTCCCGGTCGATCGTATTGATCCAAATCCGCATCAACCGCGTGTGCACTTTGATCACGCGGATCTTGAAGATCTCGTCGGCTCCATCAAAGAGCATGGCATTATCCAGCCGCTCGTCGTGACGGTGAAGCCGGATGGAAGATATGAACTCATCGCGGGTGAACGGCGATTGCGTGCGTCAAAAATTGCCGGGCTCACGGATGTTCCTGCATTGATTCGCACGGCGACGGAACAGCAGAAGACGGAGCTCGCCATCATTGAGAACGTGCAGCGTGCGGATTTGAATCCGATTGAAGAGGCGCAGGCGTATCTGCGATTGCAGAATGAATTCGGGCTGACACAAGATGAGGTCGGTATTCGCGTCGGGAAGAGTCGTCCGCAAGTCGCGAATATTATTCGATTGTTGCAGCTGCCGGACGTCATTCAGCGCGCGCTAGTCGAGAAACACATTTCCATGTCGAATGCGCGTACGCTACTGTCACTTCCGACCGATGCGGAACGTCTCGCGTTGTTCGAGCAAATGCGTGCGGGAAATTTTACCGTGCGACAAACCGAAGCGCGCGTTGCGCACCCACGCCGTCAGGCGGGCGGTGTGGATCCGAATCTTGCAGCGCTTGAAGATGAGCTGCGTGCCGCGCTTGGTGTTCGCGTTCAGATTCGCCGCGATGCGCGTGGCGAAGGCGAGGTGCGCATTCGATTTTTGAATGAAGAAGATCTTCAAACGATCCGAACGAAAATTGTCGGCATGTAGGTCAATACGCGCATCGGCCTGCGCTATTCTCCAAACAATTTACCAACACCTCCGCGAATCCACGCGGCGATGCCGGCGCGCGCATATTGTCGGATTTTTGATTTTGCGTGATGGGTTTTAACCGATTTGAGCCAGTCCGGATTTGGGCCTTTCCGATTTTTGTCTGTAATGATTTCGATGATATCTCCACTTTTCAGTGTGCGGTCGAGAGACGCGAGTTCTTCGTTCACTTTCGCCGCAGTACACGTGTTGCCGATATCGGTGTGGATGGCGTATGCAAAATCAACCGGCGTGGATTCCTCCGGGAGATCGATAACGTCACCTTTTGGCGTGAACACGAAGATGCGATCTTTGAAGATGTCGATTTTGAGATCTTCCAATGAACGCATGTAGGCGTGCTTATCCGAGAGCTCGCGTTGGATGTCCGCGAGTTGCGCGACCCAGTCGATCGAAGACGATGAGGTGTCGTCTTCGCCGGTCTTATACGCCCAGTGCGCCGCAATACCGTATTCCGCGGCTTGATGCATTTCCGGTGTGCGGATTTGAAACTCAACGATCTCGCCACCTTCGCAAAAGACGGTCGTGTGCAGCGACTGATAGCCGTTCGGTTTTGGCTGCGCCATGTAATCCTTGATACGCCCCTTGAGTGGCGTCCAGCGCCCATGGATGATACCGAGCGCGGCATAACAATCCGCGACCGTGGGAACGATGACGCGCAGCGCGATGAGGTCGTAGATGCGTGCGATGTTGCGTTCGTTTTTGAGGAGCTTGCGATAGGTTGAGTACAAGTGCTTTGCGCGTCCCTGGACGTGCGCATTCGTGATGCCGTTTTCGCGCAGCTGCTGCTCCGTCATCGCCGTGATCGTATCGAGATACGTTCGGCGCTCAACGGCTGACGCTTCGACAATGGTGCGCGTCCATTCGTATTCTTTGGGATAGACGTATTTGAACGCCGCGTCTTCAAGACGTCCTTTCATGTCGCCCATGCCAAGGCGGCTCGCGATCGGCGCGTAAATTTCGAGGCTCTCGAGCGCAACGCGATATTGTTTTTTTGGCGGAATCGCATCGAGCGTTTCGAGATTATGAAGACGATCGGCAAATTTAATGACAACGACGCGTACGTCTTCGGCCATCGCGAGGAACATCTTGCGGAGATTCTCAATGTATCGTTCGATCCCGCGATACTTGATCTTCCCAAGTTTTGTGATGCCGCTCACGAGTTTTGCGACCTCCGCACCAAATTCCGTTTCGATATCTTCAAGCGTCTTGTCGGTGTCTTCCGGCACGTCATGCAAAATACCGGCGACAAGAATCGGAATAGGTAAATGCATCTCGGCAAGCGTTGTAGCCGTTGCGAGCGGATGGATGATGTACGGCTCACCGGACGCGCGCTTTTGTAGGGCGTGGGCGTCCGCCGCAAAACGATACGCACGCGTCACGAGCGTAATATCTGTTTCGGAGTACGTCTCCTGCATCGCGGAGAGAAGACGTTCGAATGCCGTGTCGGCGGTCATGTTGGTTATCCTATGCGTTGAGACGCTCCGAGACAAGGGGAGGTGTGGGTGATACGCTTTCTTTCATGTCGATGATACAGACGCAGGAACTACAGCGGACGGAACAGGAACTCTTGAAACGTGTCCGGGCGGTGCATCCGGAGCGGGTGATGCGAGAGCGGTCGCCGGATCCCGACATCATCATGGGTCGCATTGGCGTTACGTATTTACCGAATGATCGTCCAGCGGGGTATCTCCGTCTGTATCCGCAGGATTTTTTGGTCGAAGAAGTGTCTTCTGATGGATCCGTCGTGCCTTTGGTTGCTGCGGAATCGTTTACGTCGAATGAAGATCAACGGACGATCTGGATAGATGTGGTGAAGGCGGGGATTTCGGGTCCGCATGCCGTCCTTGATCTTGCGAACGGGTTGGGAATCGATGCCGAAAGAATTGGATATGCGGGCATTAAAGATTCGCTCGCGATCACGAGTCAGCGCATGAGCCTGCGTGGCGTGACGAAGGAACAGATCGATGCGTTCCATCACGAACGGATCCGGCTTCGTCCCGTGCGATATGGGAACGGCGCGCTTCAGCCAGGCGATCTTCAAGGGAATCGATTTACGATTCTCGTGCGTTCATCCTCGGACGCGTCGATCGACGCGCAGCTAGAGGTGATCATGCGCCGTGGGTTTTATAATTTTTTTGGCGCGCAGCGATTTGGACCACGACTTATTTCGCATCGCTTGGGACGAGAGATTCTGAAAAACGATAGCCAGAAGGCGCTTCGCATGTATTTTGGAGAGCCGGGGCCGTTTGATATTCCGCTGTTTCGAGATACGCGGTTAGCGATGGAGGAGTGTTTTGGAGACTGGAAGGCGATGCGTGAGATCGCGGAGCATTTTCCGTTTACGCTTCGCGATGAGATTCGCGTCTTGGATGCGCTCATCCGTGCGCCCGAAAAAACGCGGGCCGCGTTGGCGGTTATTCAAGACCAGGTGAAGTTGTGGGTGTATGCGTATGGATCATGGCTCATGAACCGACATCTTTCATCCATGGTGGAATCGGGCCAAGAGATGCCGCGGGAGCTTCGGTTGCCGTTAACGCCAAGCGGACCGCTTCCGGAATACGCGTCAATGATGGAGCAAGACGGAACCGTGCGCTATCGGGATGCATTGTCGTCATATCCCTACGTTTCGACATCGACAAAAGGGATTCCATCGATGATCATCCCGACGGATCTCTCAGCGTTACGTGTGCCGCAGGGATGGATTATTCGTTTTTCGTTGGGACGTGGCGCGTACGCGACGTCGTGTCTCTCGCACCTTTTTCGATTCTACGAAGGTCTTCCGGTTCCTGAATGGGTTCCGGACGGAGAGGTAGATCTCTTTGAAGCGCGTGGCGAAGGAAGTCTGTCGACGCTGCGTGCACGATTCGCGGCCGCACTCGTTCGTCGAGACGCGATGCCGCGCGATGAAGAAGGGGGAGAGTAGTGCTCTTGAATACAAGAACACCCCCATCGAGAGAACCTCGTTGAGGGTGTAAGAGGAACGCGAAGGCGTTCACGGTGTAGGAGTCTTTGGCGGTTCGATCCAGTCGGTGATGTATTTTCCTCTGTCGTTCAACCGGAGCCGGGTGAACCGTTTGGCAAGCGGATCCATACCGCCCATCAGGTTCACCGTGTCGTTATAGTCATTCTCCCAAACGTGGCAGAATTGCCACGAGCCCTTGTCGCAGAACACGGCAAAGTTTTTCAGGAATTCCTCGGACAGCGGCTCGCTGTCCGTGTCCTGTGGCGTAGCGAGAAGCACGCGGATCACGTGCTTGTCACCGATGATCTTGCCGGTCGCGCGATCCCGCTGACTCGTCACGCGCCAGCGAACATTCACGGCCTTGTACCCCCGTGAGAGGAGATCGTCGATCAAAAGGTCGATCCGGACGTTCTTTAGTCCGTCACGGTCGAAGACCGGGTGGCCAGTGTCGCCAACCCCTCGTCGGACCTCGGTGAGTCGTTGCCGACCCATCTGTGCGATGCGCGCTTCGTTGATGAGTTCGTCGACTTCGCGGTTCTCGTGTTCTGGCTCGGCGATCCCGAGCTCTTTCGCGATGCTTTCCGCCTCGTGCGCTTTCTTGCAGTGAAACGAGAACCAGACCGGCAAATTTTGCATTCTAGCCTCCGAAATGAGCGGTATCACCCTTCCGTTGAGAAGTATTCTCTTCTTTAGGTGACCGCGCAACATACCACGTTTTGGCCAAAATGTCAAGTATTGTTGGCATTTTTGTATTGATGACGGATTTTAGAGGGAAAATTGCTATACTATGGGCATCTATGGAAAAATCCCAAGAATCTTCAGGTAAGCGCGTGGAGTCGGGGCATGAGGATCGCGAATCAGCGGTTCATGAGCGCGCAGGGCGTTTGAGCGCGCCCGAGATTCAGTTTGAAGAGCTCGAGGGCGAAGCGCGCGATGAAATTGAGCGCGCGGCTGCCGAGGCCGAGGCGCATGCCGAAGCGCATGGCGCGACGGATCTGGTCAAAGAGATACAGCAAGCGACGACCGACGCGAAGGGCGAGGTTCACGAGGCCACAATTAGCGCGCAGGAGGATGCGGGCGTGAAGACCCAACCGCAGGATGCAAAAAAATCAGAGCAGACATCACATCAAAAAACCGTTGCGGATACCGCATCTGAAGCGGTGGCCGTTTCTTCGGAGAAGACGGTTTCTGAAAAATCTGGATCTCACGCGACATCGAACGCAGCCGAAAAAAAGTCTGCAAAAAAATCTTCCTCACACCCGCTGAAAACGGGCGTGAGTGCCGTCGGAACAGGTCTGAAAGTCGGAGCCGGTGCTGTGGGGGTAGGTTTTTTTGCCGCTGGTGGCTTTTTGAAGGGGATATCCAATTTGTTCGGCTGGATCGACAAGAGTCTCGGGAAGCTCTTCAGTGGCAAGGATGTTCTTGGTGCGCCTGAACGTTTTTTGAACTGGCTTGGGGATGCGCTCGAAGGAAAATCCCACGGCGACAAAAAATAGGTTCGCGCGAGATTATCCCGCGTCTTCGCGATCTTCCTTGTATCCGCACCCTTCATTCGGACACACGATTTTGTTTTTCCCTTTGAGCGTGAGGGTGGGGTATTGGCATTGCGGACACGGCGTACCGGTTGGACGATCCCAAAACGCCTGGTCGCATTCCGGGTAGCGATTACAGCTAAAGAAGATTTTTCCTTTTTTCGATTTTCGTTCCGTGATGTGTCCTTGTTTGCATTTTGGACACATGACGGGATTCCCTTCGGAGTCGAGAACGGGTTTTTCGATATTCTTGATCGTCTTGCATTCCGGATAGCGTGAGCACGAAAGGAAGGGGCCGTAGCGACCGACTTTTTTAACCATCATGGCGCCGCACGCTGGGCATTTTTCATCTGTCGGCTCTGGTTCGGCGCGCGGCTTTTCGCCGGGCATGGGTTTTGTTCCTTTGCATTCTGGATACGTGCTACAGGCAAGGAATTTGCCGAATCGTCCGCGTTTAACCACCATCGGTTTTCCGCAGGTCGGACACATCTGTCCTGCGGCCTCTTGTTGAGCCTCAGCTTCGAGTTCCTTTTCTTTTGAGGCGAGGATCATGGCGAACGGTCCGTAGAACGCGGAAAGGAGCGGACGCCATTCCATGGTTCCTTCGGCGATATTGTCGAGCGAGGCTTCCATGCGCGCGGTGAATTCCAGATCAACAATATCTGGGAAATGCGCGACGAGGAGATCATTCACATCAAACGCGACGTCTGTTGGGAAGAGACGTTTTTTGTCATCGCGTTCCACGTAGCCGCGTTCAATGATCGTTGAAATCGTCGAGGCATATGTTGACGGACGACCAATGCCATCTTCTTCGAGCGCTTTGACGAGCGTCGCGTCGGAATAGCGCGCGGGAGGTTCGGTGAAGTGCTGTTTGCCCTCGATGGATTCCGCATGTGCGCGATCACCCTCTGTGAGCTCCGGCAAAAACTTATCCTTGTCTTGATCCGGATAGAGTTTGAGATATCCATCAAACGTCACGCGCTGACCGGTCGCGCGGAACATACCGCGTCCCGAGACGAGATCCGCGGAGGTTCCGAGAAGTTTTGCGTCCGGCATCTGCGTTGCGAGCGCACGTTGCCAGATGAGCTTATATAGCTTGAGTTGCCCAGGATCGAGATACGCGGCAACGTCATCCGGCGTGCGGGACGGATCGGTCGGTCGAATGGCTTCGTGTGCTTCTTGCGCGCCCTTGCTCTTTGTCTTGTGACGACGAGGCTCTGAGAGAACGTAGTCGTTCCCGAATTCCTTCGAGAGAAACTGCGTCGCGTCGTTCAAAAATTTATCGGCAAGATTCACCGAGTCGGTACGCATGTACGTGATGAGACCGACGGCGCCCTGCGTGCCAATATCGAGACCTTCGTACAACTTTTGCGCAATGGTCATCGTTTGCTTTGCCGAAAAGCCAAGGCGACGGTTTGCTTCCTGTTGAAGCGTTGAGGTGGTGAACGGGGCGGGAGGGGAGGCTTTCTTCTCTTTTGATTCCACCGCGCCGATCGTGAATGTTGCGGTAGAAAATTCCGCAACAAGTTTATCCGCGTCTTCTTTTGTGCCGATCGCCATCTTATCGAGTGTCTTCCCGTCGAGTGCATGAAGCTTTGCATCAAACGATTCCTTCGACGTCGTTTGAAACGTTCCTTCGATGGACCAGTATTCTTGAGGAACGAACGCTTTGATTTCTCGTTCACGCTCTACGACAAGGCGAACGGCGACGGATTGCACGCGGCCGGCAGAAAGACCACGTCGCACTTTGCGCCACAAGAACGGAGAGAGTTTGTACCCGACGAGACGATCCAGGATGCGGCGCGCTTGTTGTGCGTCAACAAGTCGAAGATCGAGCGTGCGTGGATGTTCGAGGGCGTGGCGGATCGCTTCCTCGGTGATTTCGTGGAATGTGATGCGCTTGAGTTTTTCCGGCTCCTGATCCAGCAACTGGGCCAGGGGCCCCGAAATCGCCCCCCCTTCCCGGTCCTCCTCCGTTGCGAACCGGGTTGCGG
>CAYMTE010000020.1:0-6283 GCA_964393325.1 uncultured Gammaproteobacteria bacterium | reverse complement strand
CGCTCCGCGGTGGCTGGATCAACATCTAGAATAGCGGCGATGTGCCAGGAGATCGCTTCTCCTTCTCGATCTTCATCGGTGGCGAGTAATATGTGTGAAGCTTTTTTTGCCGCATTTTTCAACTCTTTTACTTTTGCTTTGTGATCCGCGGAAACGGTGTAGGTTGGTTCAAATCCGTGTTCGACATCCACTCCAAGCTTGGATTTTGGAAGGTCGCGCACATGGCCAAAACTGGCAAGAACTTTGTAGTCTTTGCCCAAAAATCGGGAAATGGTCTTTGCCTTTGTTGGAGACTCGACGATAACAAGCTTCATAGCAATGATTCGCAAGATATCGGGGATTAGGTTTCGTGTCAATCAGGTATATATTAAGGAAGCGGATCGTCCGCGGTGATAGGGCGAATTCCCCGCGTACCGAGCGGAGTTCTGACGTAGAGCTGCGCGCCTTGCCGCTCGACACAGCCTTGGAGCTCCAGCATGGCGAGTTGTGCGGTAACCGTGGCTGGAGGCTCTTCTGTGGATCGAATAAGGTCATCGATAGGGGTGGGGTGACCGAGGAGTTCAAGAAGTCGTTGCTCATCCGCGGTGAGCGCTGGTGGTTGTAGATGCTGAACGGCGGGAGATCCTTGAAAGATTCCAAGAACGTCTTGCGCCTGAAGGAGTGGCGTTGCGCCAAGCGAGATGAGGGTGTTGGTTCCTCGGGATTGTTCGCTCGTGATGGGGCCGGGAACCGCAAAAACCTCTCGATTTTGATCGAGAGCGATTTTTGCCGTGAGGAGTGATCCTGAGGACTCCGCAGCTTCGACGACAATGACGGCGATGGAGAGCGCGGCAATGATCCGATTCCGGAGCGGGAAGAGGTGTCGTAAGCTTTCTGTCCCTGGAGGAAGTTCGCTAATGATTGTTCCGCCTTCGTTCAGAAGACGAGTGGCAAGAGAGAGGTTTTGACGCGGATAGATCGCGTCAGCATTAATGCCTCCGGCGAGAATCGCGATCGTATGTCCGCGCGCATCGAGAGCGCACGCATGCGCGGTCGCGTCGATGCCAAGCGCGAGACCTGAAAGAATATCGCAGCCGCCGGCGACGAGCTCTGTGACAATGTGACGCGTCACCCGCGCGCCGTATGGCGTCATCGCGCGTGTCCCGACGACGGCGACAGGGCGCTGGAGAGCGAGCGTGTTGCCGCGTACAAAGAGTTGCTGCGGGGGATCATGCGTTTCGGCGAGGAGTGCAGGATATTCGTCTTCTCCCGGTAGTACGAGTCGAATCTCTTCTGCGTCCAGTCGACGCGCGAACGTCTTAGGATCTATCCCGTCGCGCCATCGAAGAAATGCGTCGGTTTGATATTCGGTAACACCAAGCTCGAGAAGTTCCGTTCGAGTCGCGCGTAATGATCTCGCGCCATCATGGTGAAAACGCTGGCGAAGCTTGCGGATGGTTTTTGATCCGAAGCCAGAAAACCAGGCAAGCGCCAGCCAGGCGATGCGATCCTCGTTCCACATATATATCTACCGCTTCCAAAAAATGCGGAAGATGTCAATGTGTCAGTTCCACTGATTCATTGCTTGTGTGAGACCTTCGTTGATCCACGTTTGTGCCGCGTCCGATGCGTCTTCGACGCCCTGCAGATAGGCGGTTTTTTCGTCTCCGCGCGGCGTTGTGAGCACCCAATCTTCTTGCGGGATGTTCTGCGCCGGTCGTCCAATGCCGATGCGAAGGCGGGCAATCCCTTTTGTTCCAAGTCGTTCTTGAATATCACGGACGCCATTGTGCCCTGCGTGACCGGCGTTGATCGTAAACGAAATCCGGCCCGGTTCAAGATCCATGTCGTCGTGAAGAACGAGGATGTGTTCCAGTTCGAGATGATAAAACGTAACGAATCCTTGGACGGACGACCCGGATTCGTTCATGAATGTTTGCGGTTTCGCGAGAACGAGCGTTTCGTCTCCGATGGATCCGTGTGCGATGAGCGCGTGTCGTTTCGCGTCTTTCGTCCATTCAAATCCCAGCGCATCTGCGAGGGCGTCGACGGCAAAAAATCCTGCATTATGTCGCGTGCCGTCGTATTCTTTTCCGGGATTTCCGAGTCCAACAATGAGCTTCATACGGCTTAGTAGCGTCCAACGCGTCGTCCGATAGGCTTTCGCTTGCGCGCCCATGGATGCTTCTTTGGCTTCTTGTCTTTCATTTCTTCAGTACGCGGTCGACCCATTTGGACATTTCGTCCTTTGACGATGATGGGAGTTCCGTCGAAACCGAACTTTTCGCGAAGACGATTTTCAAAGTAGCGCAGCCATGACGGATGTACGGATTCTTTGTGACCACGAACGGTGATGAGAAACGATGGCGGTTCGATGCCGATCTGCTCCACGTCATGGAGGTACGGCGAAGACGGGCCGAGTGTTGCGATCGGTTTTTTACGAGCAACAACCGTCTTGAGGAATCGTTGCAATGCGTTATACGTGATGCGACGTTGCCGTTCTTCACGAATCTTGAATGCAAGATCGAGGAGTTTGTCGGTGCGGAGTCCTTCTTTCGCCGAGATAAACACCATGGGCGCCCAATCCAGAAAGGGGAATAACTGTCGGATCACGGCTTCGTATTCGGCCGCCGTGTCTGATGTTTTGTTTGGCACGAGATCCCATTTGTTCGCAACGAGAATAAGGCCACGACCCGCATCTTTCAGAAGACCGGCGAGATGACGGTCTTGCGAGGTGGGATCTTCCGTCGCGTCGAACACGAGGAGCGCGATGTCGGCCTGCATGAGCGCCTGTTGATTGCGTTCCAGTCCTGCGGTCTCGAGCCCGGCCTCCACGTTGCTTCGTTTGCGCATGCCGGCGGTATCCACAAGCGTTACACGTTCGCCATTCCATTCAAACGTCGTGTCCTGCGGCTCGCGCGTGGTGTGCGCGACAGGAGAGACGATGACGCGTTCCTCGCCGAGAATTGCGTTCACGAGCGACGATTTTCCGACATTCGGACGACCCATAATGACGAGCTTGAGTCCTTTTTCGTCAGGAATAGGTTGCGGCGGCTTATTCCGTTTTGCGAGTTCCGCCCAGATGCGATCCAAGAGATCGCCGACGCCGCGTCCAATGGATGCTGAAACGCCCACGGGTTCACCGAGGCTTAGGCTCCACATGTCTTCGGTCGTCGCGAGTGACAGTTGCCGTGGGTTATCGATTTTGTTGGCAACGGGCAAGATGTTTTTATTGAGTGCGCGGACGCTCTTTGCGAGATCTCGATCCTGTGGAAGAACGCCGTCTTTTCCATCAACGAGGAAGAGAACGAGATCCGCTTCCTTGATGGCGTAGGCAGCTTGTTTGAGAATGCCGCGACCGATTTCCGATCCTTGATCCGCGTCCATTCCGCCGGTATCAACAACTTCAACGCCTTCACCACGCCAGAGCGCGACGCCGTAGTTGCGATCACGTGTCGTGTGCGGGATATTCGAAACGAGCGCCTTTGTTGTTTCGGTCAGGCGATTCCAGAGGGTGGATTTTCCGACGTTTGCTCGTCCCACAAGTGCGACGATCGGGAACGGTTGGAGGCGTTTTGCGGGCATAACTATTCTTGGATGAGCCCAAGGCTTGATTCGCCGAGGATAATAAGGAATTCACTTGTTGTTGCGGTAATCGGTTCGGCTTTCAATCCTTCGGAGTAAACGACGCGTGTCGAGGTACTGCCAGAGAGCCACGCGGGAAGGACGGAAGAAACATTCGCGTCCAAAATATTTTTAAGCCGCGCGAGTTCGTTGGGTCTTTTTCCGCCGGTGAGGTCAAAAATGACAGATCGTTCGTATCCTTTTTGCGCGGCGTTACCTGTTGAAGTTACGAGGTATCCTTTTTGTTTGAGCGTATCGGCGACCTGTGCGGCAAAGCCTGTTCGAATTGTGCCGTTTTTAATCTCGATGTGAACGATGCCATCGGGACGTTCTTTTGCTTCGCTTTCTTCTTTCGTTTCAAACGGATTGGCGGCGATCGCACGAATTTCAGACCAGTCCGGTTTTTTAGGGAACAACATGTAGCCGCTTCCTTCGACGTTCGCGTCAATAAGCTCTCCGTTTTCGCCATTCGTGAGCACGCGGTTCACGATATCCTTTTTATCAACCTGTGAGGCGAGCGGAGCAAGTTTGACGGCATCCCAGGGCGACATGTCTGTTTGGACGTGATTTGAGACGACGCTCCAGAGCTCTGAGAGTTTTGATGGATTCGCGAGGACGCCGAGAGAGAGGAGCTTCTCGCGAACGGCCTGGATGACGAGTTGCTGTCGATGCGCGCGAGCGAAATCGCCGGCTTCACCGTTTGATCCGTGTCGTGATCGCGCGAAGATGAGCGCTTGCGAGCCATTCATGTGCTGCGGCCCTTTTTTAAAGCTCACCGTTTGCCACTGCTCGTCTTCGGTTGGATATTCTTCGTCGACAAAGCTGCGTTCGACGGTGATATCCACACCACCGAGCGCGTCAATGAATTTTTCAAATCCTCGGAAGTCAATTTTAAGGACATGGTCGACGCGAACGCCGAGAAGTTTGCCAATGGCTTTTCCGGCGTACGTTGCGCCTTGTCCGGGATGATCTTGCTCGGCGTAGGCATTCACGGCGTTGATCTTTTGGAAGCGTGTTCCTCCGAGCGGATACGCCATGTCGCGAGGAATCGAAAGGAGACCGACGCGGTGCGCGTTGAGATCGATGGAAGCAAGAATGATCGTGTCTGTGAGTTGTGATCCGTCGTGGCCTGCGCCGCCAACGCCGAAGAGCATGATGTTCATTTGCCCATCCGGTGTAGATGTTTGATCTTGGGCATGGATATCGTCTCCGAGGACGAGTTTTCGGATATCACCAATAACCGGGAGATGCGAAATCTCGCCCAGAACGTTCGTCCCGAGCGCGGCAGATCGATATGACGCTCCGGCGCCAATTGCCGAAATAAGGCCAACAATTAACGTAAAAACCGCCGCAATCGTGACGGTCGTGCGACGAGCTTTTGTCTCCTGCTGGCCGTTCAGAAAATCAACCTTCATGGTAGGGGTGTTTGCTGTTGAGCGTAGCAGTTTTTCCCTCGTTTGGATAGATGTGGATGTGGTATACTTCTTTTGATGGAATCCACAGGAGGAATGTCAGGGCTCTTTCGTCGCGTTTTCGCGTGGGCGTCTTCAAGACGTTTCAAGGCCGGATTGTTAACAACGGCAGTTGTCGCTGCAAGTTTTTTGATTGCAGACAAGGCATTTGCTGGTCCACTTGATGATCTCGGGAACTGGGCGCTTGGTCAGCTTGGAACGTTGCTCAACGTCATTATCGAATTCTTGGGTAACTTGATTATTTTGCTCACGAACATTCTTATTGAGTTCGCGAGTTACAATAATTTTGTTCATGCTGCGCCGGTGGAAACGGGTTGGGTGCTTGTCCGCGACGTTGTGAACATGTTTTTTATCGTCGTGCTGCTCGTGTCGGCATTTTCCACAATTATCGGGTATTCCGAATTTCATTACAGCAAGGTATTGCCGAAATTGTTGCTCATGGCGGTGTTGATCAACTTTTCAAAGACGCTCATCGGCCTTCTTATCGACTTCTCGCAGGTCTTGATGCTCACCTTCGTGAACGCGTTTAAGCCTGCCGCGGGTGGAAACTTCGTGAATTTGCTTAAGCTGTCAAAAGCGACAAGTTTGCGAACAGATCTCGAGAACATTCCGGATTCTGAAAGTCTCGTCAACCTGCTCGTCGCATCGCTGCTTGCGATTTTCATGTTGAGTATCGTGCTCACGATTCTCGTGATCATGGTTGCGTTTATCCTATATCGCATCATTGGGCTCTGGATGATCCTCATCATGTCGCCGATGGCGTTCTTTGCGCTTTCTCTTCCGGGGAAGATGGGGAAGGGGCTCTCGGCGTTTACCGGAAAGTTTTGGGATCGGTTGAGCAGCTTTTTAGTCTCTGGACCTGTGATGGCGTTCTTTATTTGGCTCGCGCTCGCGATTGCGCAGGGCGGAAGCGGATTTTCAGATTTATATAATCG
Source organism: uncultured Gammaproteobacteria bacterium (assembly GCA_964393325.1). Lineage (GTDB taxonomy): Bacteria > Patescibacteriota > Patescibacteriia > 2-12-FULL-60-25 > 2-12-FULL-60-25 > JBAZWV01. The sequence continues at coordinate 273 of CAYMTE010000020.1, read as the reverse complement.
GCAATCATCCGAAATAACCGGCGCAACAGCAGGATTTGTGAACGAGATCGGTAAACCCGAAGAGATCGCGAGTTTTATCGTCGCGGTTGCGTTTTTACTCGCAGGTGTAGAGTTTGCGGTGAGTGCGGCAAAAGCGATTTCTCCAACTCTTGGGCAATTTGCATCTAATGTTGCGCATGGAGGCGGAGCGGTAATCAACATTCCGCGATACGCTGCGCGCCTTACCGGTCAGACGGCTCGCGTTGGCGCGGGCGTTGCGCAGCGTGGATTCGG
>CAYMTE010000019.1:0-15439 GCA_964393325.1 uncultured Gammaproteobacteria bacterium | reverse complement strand
AACGGGTGCGGGCGGAACGGTCGCGAAAGAAGTTCCGGATGAAACTGCGTCGCGACAAAAAAGGGATGTTTTTTAAACTCAACGACCTCGGCAAGCGTGCCGTCTGGGGATGCGCCAGAAACAACGAGACCTGCCGCTTCGAGTTCGTCGCGGTACAGAGGATTCGCCTCAAAACGATGCCGATGACGTTCCATGATCACCTCTGTTTTGTAGAGTTTGCGCGCAAGCGTCCCCGCTTTCAGCTTGCACGGATACTCACCGAGCCGCATCGTGCCGCCATAATTTTTATCCGTCATCTTTTCTTCCTGCTCATTCATCAAATGAATCACCGGATGCGACGTTTTTGGATTAATCTCCGTCGTATTCGCGTCTTTCCATCCCAATACGTTCCGCGCGACTTCAACGGTTGCAAGTTGCATCCCGTAACACAACCCGAGATACGGAATCTTGTGTTCGCGAACATACTTGATCGCCATCAATTTTCCTTCAATGCCTCGCGTCCCGAATCCGCCCGGAATCAATACGCCGTCGAGCTGCTTCAACTCTTTTGCGACACGTGAGGGATGATGCTCAAAATCCTCACTGTTCAACCACACGATCTCCGGCTTTCGATGCGTCGCCCACGCGGCATGTTTGATCGCTTCGAGAACGGAAAGATAGGAATCCGTTAATACGAAATCCCCGGTCGAAAAATACTTCCCGACAATGCCAATGCGCACCGGTTTTTTTGCCAGTTGAATATCTCTCGTCAGGCGCTTCCAATTATCCAACGTGGGAATCTTCGTGTGCAATCCGAGTTTTTTCGCAATGCGCGCAGTAACGTTTTGCTCTCGGAATCGCAACGGCACTTCGTAAATAGATGAAACGTTTGGCGCCGCAATGACGTCCTCTGGCGCCACATTACAACTCACGCTCAACTTCTTTTTCCGCGGTTCATCAATCGGTTGCGTTGATCGACAAATGATAAGGTCTGGCTGTAACCCCGCTGCATTCAACGTCCGCACAGCATACTGCGTCGGTTTTGATTTCATCTCGCCGATACTTCCCGGGATTGGCATGTAGCTTACGATTGCGACCAGCACGTCCTTCGGCGCTTCCAATCGCATCATGCGACACGCTTCGAGGAAGATGGCATTTTGATACTCGCCAACCGTTCCTCCGATTTCAACGAGCGTCACATCCGCGTCCGCGAGCGTTGCCGCATCCTTGATGCGTGAAATCACTTCGAGCGGAATATGCGGAACCCACTCCACCGTCTTTCCGCCATACCCCAACGCACGTTCGCGATTAATGACAGACTGAAGTACGCTCCCTGCGGTCATGCAGTTGATACGATGGAGATCTTCGTCCAAAAACCGTTCGTAATTTCCGATATCTTGATCCGTCTCAAGACCATCCATGGTCACAAACACCTCTCCGTGCTCGATCGGATTCAATGTCCCTGGATCAACATTTAAATAGGGATCAATTTTTACCGCCGTCACACGCAACCCTCTCGCCTTCAGCAACGCGCCGATAGACGCTGTTGCTACCCCCTTTCCCACACCGCTCATCACTCCGCCCACGACAAACACGAAACAACGACGACGCGAACGACGTTTGTAGGACATAATGAAATCGAGTATATCACCCGTTCACGGAACGAGCTGACGGGCGCTGTGGATCGTTTGGACGGAGGTTTGCCGTAATTGCGAGCGCTCGGGCAAACAACCGGTCCAAATTCCGATATCCCGACATGGAAAGCGCCTTATCTGCGCGGAACCATGCGGCCTTTGTAATCCCTTCTGTCCCCGGGAGCGCCTCTTTTGCGTCCGGAGCCGCTTCAAACAGAAAAAGATGCACCGTTTTTTCGATGAGCTGCTTTTCACGCCGAAAACGAAAACTCGTCCGCCCAAGAGAGGTGATGTACGTCAGCCCCGTTAATCCCGTCTCTTCTTCAATTTCTCGGATTGCCGTTTCCGCCATGGTCTCACCTAGTTCTTGATGACCTTTTGGAAACGTCCACTTCCCATACGGATCGCGAATAAAGAAAAACTCCAAAATTCCTTCCCGTCGGCGAAAAATGATTCCTCCAGCCGAAACCTCCCGTCGAAGATGGGAGGTTTTTGCGCCGCGAACCAGTTTACGGTGTCGAGGCTTTCGTGGAACTTCCGGTGAGAAGTTCGAGGGCTTTTTCAAGCTGGGGATCGCGTTCTGCATGGTAATCATCTTCCGTTCGGTCAACATCGACATCCGGTGTAATGCCAACCTCATTAATAAATCTTCCTTTTGGCGTGAGCCATTCTGCGACCGTAATTTTTACGGCGGTTCCATTCTCGAGTTCCGTGTAGTCTTGCACGGATCCTTTTCCAAACGTCGTCTTTCCGAGAATCTTTGCTTCTCCGTAGTCTTGAAGCGCCCCGGCAACGATTTCAGACGCAGACGCGGAGCCCTGATTCACGAGAACGATCGTCGGAATGCCGTGTAGCTTTCCGCGCCCGGTTCCACGAAACTCATCCACCGTGACCCCTTGTCGTCGCTCGGTAACCACTGTCTGATCACCAACCCATTCGCCGGCAACAGCGGTCGCACGATCCAAGAAACCTCCTGGATTGCTACGCACGTCGAGGATGATTCCTTTCACGTTTTTCGCTAATACCTGATCAACCGCTTTCCGAAATTCATCCGTCGTGTCCAGATTGAAATTCGTGATGACGATCTGCGCGATGCCGTCTTTCGGATATTTTACCGACACGCTCTTCACGACAATCGTATCTCGCGTGACGGACACATCGAATCGCTCGGGCTTTTCTTGCTCTTTGCCGTCCGTGTCCTTCTGCCGCTTCATGCGACCAATTGACAACACGACCTTCGTCCCCTTTTTTCCACGAATGAGGGATACGGCACGTTCTACCGTCATCGCTTCCGTCGAGGTTCCGTTGATCGCAAGAATCGCATCACCCGGCAAAAGCCCCGCTTTGTCCGCAGGCATGTCTGGCAACGGCGCAATAATCTGAAGCTGATCGCCTTTCAGACCGATTTCTGCACCAATTCCTTCAAACTTTCCTTCGAGCGAATCGCTAAATTCTTTTGCGATTTGCGGCTCAAAAAAAACGGTGTACGGATCGCCGAGCGATGCAGCAAGCCCCTCCATTGCTCCGTAGAGCATTTTTTGCTCATCAATCGGCTTCTTGTAGTACTTGGATTCAAGCAGCTGCCACAGATCCCAGAACTGGGCAAAATCGGCTTGTCGCACGACCCCCGACGGAGGATCTTCGCCAACTCCGGCAACAAGAGCTGTTGAACTATTTTCGCTTGGAGTTCGCGTAGCGCCCACCGCTTTTGCTGTGCCAGTTTTGGCACCAATCGCATACGCAGAAACCGCAATAAGTACGGTTACGACAATCCAAATACGAAGCTGTAATGTACGAGACGACGTTTCGATGGACATGCAAAAAGCATATCGTAAATTGACATAAACGTCAATAATTGAGCCAAAAAGCCTATTCCAGTATGATACACGCATGTATCGCGCCCCCTTCCACAGACGAATCCTTCCGTGGATCTTCGCCATTGTGTTTATCGTTGCCGCACCGTCGCTCGTTTTTTACACCGCCGGGTATCGCTGGAACCCCAAAAAAGAAAAAATTGAACGAAACGGGACCCTTATCGTGGACTCGCTGCCTCAAGATGCACGACTTTTTTTAAATGAACGCGACACAGGTGAAACATCGCCCGTCACACTCCAAAACGTCTCACCAGGGAAATACACCATCACTCTCACAAAGGAGGGGTACCACTCGTGGCAAAAACGGCTCGATGTATATCCGGAATATGTCACCTTCGCGAATAATGCCCGGCTATGGAAAGACAGCGCCCCAACGATATTCATGCGTGTCGCCGCCAGCATCGTCGAACCTTCGCCGAATCACTCGTTCCTTGCCATTCTCACAAACGAAGCATCCTCTTCTCGCCTTCTCATTCAAAACACAGACGGATCAGAACGACGAAACGTCGTCATTCAAGATACCTTCTCATCTGACACGCGCATCATGTGGTCCGCAGACTCGCGCGCGCTTCTCATCGAAGCACCTCATGCAACCGGTACACGCTCTTGGGTCTACAACGTCCGGACTGGTCTTGGACCAACCGCACTTCCACGTGGCTCCTACCTCTGGGACGGATCATCCGTCCGTGGCGTATCAGAAGGAAGTCGCATTTCGGTCAATCTTGAAGACGATACGTTTACCCGCGCTCGATTAGCAGACGGCATTCAGGATCGATACGGCGATATTATTATTCGGGCGGCAACCGGAACGGATCGGCTTGTTCTCTTTCAAGAAAATACTCCGTCTCGCGGCCTCATTCTTCCCCCGGGAGATTGGCATGTTGCCGAGCTCGCGCAAAAACACATTATTTTACGCGATGGAAATTCCTGGATCAGTTTAAACCCCGACGAAGAATCACCCGTCATGCATCGCGTAACAGGTGATCGCTTGCGCCCATTTGCAACAAGACAAAAAATTAATTATCTCCTTGTTGACGGAGGCGAAATGTGGCTATGGGATCCAACGATGGATCCAGAGCTTCTCCTTCGACAAAGCGAACCGATTCGTGAAGCAACATGGGATGATACGGGACGCAGTGTCCTTTTTGCCACACGTACGAATGTTACCGCCCTCGATCTCGATCCTCGTGACGGTCGGCTCCAAACAACGCTTGCAACATACACCTCCATTGGAGATATTGCCGTTAGCAAAAAACAATTGCTCATCGCGGGGACACGTGAAGATTCAGCCGCGATTTGGGCCCTGGCTCTCGAATAGACGCGTGTTCGTCGTCAGAGCTCGACGACAGCATTATCACCCACGATAAGTTTGTTTCCGCGTGGCAAGGTTTCGTGTGACGACGATATCCGCGCTTTATTCCCGATCAAAGAATCAACGATGCGTTTTCCGCAATTGATTGTCGCTTCATCAAATACGATGGAATGTTCAATTTCCGTATTGATGATCTTCGATTTCCCTCCGATGGATGTATACGGGCCAACAAAACTATTCTCGATCACGCAGTTTTCGCCGATCATCACCGGACCGCGAATCAGACAATTCGGACCGACAACCGTGCCCGCGCCAATAGAAACAGGTCCTTGAATCACGGCGGACGGATCAATGTTTCCCGCCTGAATAGACTGGCCGCGATGCAACGACTCCGACAACAATAGTGCGTTCCCCTCGAGCAAATCTTCTGGCTTTCCCGTATCTTTCCACCAACCCGTAATTTCCTTGTATCCAACCTCGCCGCCGTGCTCGATAATCCAGGTATGCGCATCCGAAATTTCGTATTCGCCTCGCGCAGACGGCGGGATTGAAGCCGCAGCTTCAAAGATCTTTGGCGAGTACACGTAGATACCCGTCACCGCAAAATCACTCGGTGGAACGTCCGGCTTTTCTATCACTTTTATAATGCGTCCGTTTTCGATAATCGGTACACCAAAGCGCTGCGGATCCTTCACGCGAGACAGCGCGAGCATGCAATCCAATTTTCGTTCGGTAAATTCCTGTACAAATTCTTTGATGGATCCAAGGATGATGTTGTCACCGAGATAGAACAAAAACGGTTCATCGCCCAAATACGGCTGTGCGTTCTTGATGATATGCGCCAATCCTTTTGGACCGCCTTCTTGTTCAAGATACGTAATTTGAAGACCCCAACGTGATCCATCACCAACCCACCGCTGCAATTCATTCTCGCCCGGATTGACATTGATGATGACCTCGCGAATGCCGCACTCCGCAATCTTCTCAAGTGCATACCAAATCATCGGCTTGTTTGCCAATGGAATGATGTGCTTGTTCAGTGTGTGCGTGATCGGACGCATGCGCGTCGCTCGCCCGCCGGCCGTCAAAAGCGCTTTCATAGCATGAAAATACCTGGTTACACCGGCCTTGTCACGCCGCGCGAACCATATTGAGACTCCTCATACTCGCGGTACGCGCCGCTCTTTACACGCTCCCACCATTCCCGATGCGTTGAATACCACGCGATCGTCTTCCGCAATCCGTGCAAAAACGGTGTCTCGGCGTACCACCCCAGTTCGCGTTCGGCCTTGGACGCATCGATTGCATATCGACGATCGTGTCCGGGTCGATCTGTCACGGGCTGGATCATCTCTTTTCCGAACCCCATCTCAAACAAAATCGTCTGCGTAAGCTCGACATTCGCGCGTTCGTTGCGGCCACCAAAGCAATACGTTTCGCCGAGCGTTCCTTTTCGCAGAGCGAGATCAACGCCACGGCAATGATCGTCCACATAGATCCAATCACGGACGTTCATTCCATCTCCATACAACGGAACCTTCTTTCCTTCGAGCAAATTCGTAATAAATAGCGGAATGATCTTTTCGGGAAAACAATACGGACCAAAATTATTCGAGCAATTCGAGATCGTTACCGGAAGTCGGTGCGTATGCCACGCCGCGCGAACCAAATGATCCGATGCCGCCTTTGACGCGCTGTAGGGACTTCGCGGATCATACGGCGTTGTTTCGCGGAACAATCCCGACGCGCCAAGCGAACCGAACACTTCGTCGGTCGACACATGATGAAATCGAACATTACCCGCCGCGCGACACGCGTCGAGCAGCGTCTGCGTTCCTAATACGTTCGTGCGGACGAACGCCCCCGCATCTTGGATGGAACGATCAACGTGTGTCTCCGCCGCAAAGTGCACAACGGCATCGACGTGTTGGACAAGCCGCGCGACAAGATTCGCGTCGCAGATATCACCCTTCACGAATCGAAAACGCGGCTCCGCCTCGAGCGGTTTCAGGTTTTCCAAATTCCCCGCATACGTTAATGCGTCGAGAACGGTGACCTCGTCCTCGGGATGATTCCGAAGGACAAAATACACGTAATTACTGCCAATAAATCCTGCACCGCCTGTAACAAGAAGTCTCATACGAACCGTCACGGTATCTCATCATAGCCCTACGAGAGGCGCAAGTCTCCTGCATGACTACCGCATGTCTCGCGGCATCGTGATAACGACGCCACAGACGAGTGCGATCAGAATCGGAATTCCGTTCACAATATCAAGAAACGGCAGGACCGATCCGGGGACATATGTCTCACCGAGCAATAAACATCCCATGAGCACGCTCCCGGCGAGAGCAACATGGAACATGAGCGTCCACACGAACATACGTAGGGTCATAGAGGTGCTATAAACGATGCCACGCGTTTCGAAGTTCCTGCTCAAGAACGCGTATCCATCCGCGAATCGTTAACGCTGACCGACGATAGGTCAGCGTCACGCGACGAATATCAACTGCACCAACCCGGCTCATCACACCGGGTGCAGACAATACGAAGCGCAACCGATCCTGCGACGGATCCAACGAAAATGTTTTTTGTGCACGATACCATCCTTCCTCAAGCGGATCCGGACGAACATACGGCGTAATGACGCCCTGGATATGCTCCGTGAGAAGATCCGTCGCATCCGTCAGACGCTTCGGCTTTGGTTCAAAAAACGCATCCGGACGAAACGCAAACCATCCATCGCCCACGAGACGCATATCACCAAGTGGAACGTACACTTCAACCGGCGCTGTTCCCGCGTCCGTGCGATCAAGACGAAATGCCTGATGCGTTCGCGTCACCTCCACATCTACCGTACCGAGCGATACACGTTGCAATCCCTCATGGTGCAGCGTTTCCGCAACGAGATGACGACTATTTGTCCACGCATGTCCCGCTCGCGTTGTCGTTGCATATCCAACCAGGTCACCAAAATTCAACCGCGGACCCACAACCCATCTGCGACTCGTCGTGCGAATGGAACGGATAAACACGTCGTCATCCGACTGAAACGAAATGCGATACACGCCCGGAATTGCATCGGATACGCGAACACGATGTTCAAACACAACCCCCATTCCTCGATCGCGACTTCCGCCCGTACCGATGGATTCACGCGAAAGTTCCTCCTCGCCGCGAAAGACTCGAAATACTGCCGTTCCATTTGTTCGAGAACGATTCACGTCCTGCAAAAAAAACGTCATATCAATCGATCCGCCAGCCGGAACGAGATACACGTCGTGCGTGCCACGCAGTGATACATCGGTTGTCGTCATGACCGCATCCGCATCCTGCAACGCGGGCAGTGAAGAGGTCGCGTCCCATGTCGCCAACTCGCCAAGTTGCGCGCCGCTCAAAAAAGACGCATCCAATCCACGCCGCACGTATCCGCCGCGGACCGCATGCCAGGTCGACGAGGAGAGCCCGTCAAAAAAGAGCGGCTCAAGATCAAGCTCTTTCCCCGCCGCGTCCTTCACGAGACCGATTTCGAGCAACGGTTGATGAACCGGTCGAAACTCCATGGAAATTTCAACCGTATCGTACGGGCCAGGAACCCGCGCCGTCATGTATGTCGGATCTCCAACGATCCGCTGGCCAATCCATCCATCGGACTGCATACCTGGAACACTTACCCGTTCAGACGGCAGGAACGGATTGATGAACGCACTCGCAGGAGTAAACGTCGTCGTCGCAACAAAGACGCCACTTGGAGGAAACCGACGCAACAACACCCACCCCACGACCGTCACAGCGAGGATCCACGGAACCGCGAAACACGCGATCGCAATCGGCTTTGGAATCGTCATAACGGAACCGCGAGATAGAGCGTTTCATTTCCCGCTTCGAGCAATGCGACCAGGTCAATCCCCGATGCACGCCACGTATCACGCTGCGCATCGGTAACGGAACGAATGAACAATGCGACGGGAATACGAGCCTCTACGAGAAGCGAGCGAATGCGCTCGACAGACGGCAACGGAGAAACAGCGGCGAATGTGGGGAAGAAAATCTTATCGCTCCGATCAGACAAGATGACCACACTCGGATCAAGAAGCCCTTGAGATTCTGCGCGGATCGCGGCATAGCGGAATAACTCCGTTCGATTGGCGATAATCCCCTCGTCATCGCGGATCGTCGCGGTCCATACGCCGAATGCCGCAACACCTATCACGAGCACAATCGATGCCACGATGCCGACGCGCGACATCCGCACCAACCGAGACACGAGATGCCCGAGCCCGAATACCGCAAGAGGAACAAGTGGAAGCATGTACCGCAAAAACGAATTTGCGAGCGAGACATTCTGCACACGAACATGGTCTTGATACAGACCTTGTCCGTACAGCAGCGCTAAAAATGCCGCCGTCGCGACGGCGACGATCACAAGAGATCGCTTCTTATCACGCCACAACATTCCTAATGCAACCGCAGAAATCGCCGCCCACGGCGCGAGATACCACAAGAGATATGACTTCACGTTAAACCACACGTTTCGCGGATGAAAACCGAACGGCCACGTTTGAAGCACGCTTACCGGCGCCGAAGACGCTGCAGGCGCTGCGACGGAAGAACCGACGGGGTCACGCAACTGATATCCCGCCGAAAACCATGATCCATACGTTTCGTGTCCTACCCATGCCATCAACCCCATAACGATCGCGCACGGAATCAAAAACGATCCAAAACGAAGAAGGCGCATCTGTATCGATTGCCCACGCATCGTCGCAGCAAACGCCGTCGCGCACCATAACAGCATCCACGGAACTTCCGTTGGACGAATAGATGCTGCGAAACCGAAGAGCGCCCCGGCAGCCACATATCCGGCACGATGCGGACATCGCACGAGAAACCACACTGTCCATACCGTAAGACACACGACGGGCAAATTCGGGAACAAGCCTCGATTCGCATACAGCATGACCGTTGGAAAAGTTGTCCACGCAACAACAACGGAAAGCTGCGCCGCGCGCCCCCAGACACGAGACAAACTCCAAAGAGGAATGATCGTCAACAAAACCAAAAACGGCGTACATAACGCCATCCCCACATCTCCCACGACGCGAACAACGAGCGAGATCAGTGCCGGCATCCCTAAGAACCCTACAGGAACGATCCGATCGTCCTGCGCAACAAAACTCCGCGGATGAAGCCACGGAATCGTTTTTACCGACTCCATCGTCGTTGCGAACGATCCCGTCTCAACCCGCGACCTTGCCGCAACAGCAACCGCGGTTTCATCCGGACTCAAAAATACCGTCGTTCCCACGGACGGGAGAATTAAATATGCTGCGCCACAGAGGAGCACAGCCGCCCACACAATAAGCGCATGAAGCCGTTCGCTCATGATACGGATATCCTAGCACAACATCTTTGGATATGTGCTAAAATCAGTTGTATGCAACCGCTTCGCTTTTTTGCGTCCATTCTGGGGCTCTCCCTCGTCTGTTCGCTTGTATTTCCTGCCGTGGTATCAGCTCAGGTCGAACTCGACGCCGGGTTTAACCCAAGCGCAATCCTTTCGGACGACGACATCTTTAACGCCAACGCCTTCCCCTATGATCGCATGGTGCGTTTCTTGCAAAGCAAAGGAAATCTCGCCGAGCGCGAAGCGATGGATATCGACGGTGAACGCAAACCTATTCCACAGATCATTTGGCGCGTATCCCAGTCATACAAACTAAATCCGAAATATCTCCTCGCATTGATCCAAAAAGAACAGTCACTCGTTGAAGATCGCTCGCCCACGCAGGATCAGCTCGATTGGGCGGCGGGATACGGCGTTTGCGATTCCTGTGCAAAAGACGATCCTTCCATTCAAGATTTCAAAGGATTTGCTTCGCAACTTGAATGGGCTGCAAAGCAGCACCGCGAAAAATATCTGATGCAGCTTTTGACGCGCGGATTGACCATTGGCGGGCAAGGCGTTGGTAAAAGCGTTACGATCGATGGCCTTTCGATCGCGCCATCAAACAACGCGACCGCCATGCTCTACAGCTACACGCCGCACATTCGTGGCAATCTCAACCTCTGGAGAATCTGGAAGCGCTGGTTCAGCGTGACTTTCCCAGACAACACGATCGTTCGTGCGCTTCCGAGCAAAAACGTGTACCTCCTGCGCTTCGGCGAAAAACGCCCGTTCGCGTCAAACGCTGTTGTCTCGACCATCATCGATCCGAAAAAAATCATCGACGTTCAAGAAACAGATCTCTCAAATTATCCGGACGGCGCGGCAATAAAATTCCCTGATTACTCCCTACTTCGAGATCCGGATGGCCGTATCTTCCTGCTCGTTGGCGCAACAAAACGACAAATCGTCAACATGGAAGCGTTCAAAAAATTCGGTTTCAATCTTGATGAAGTCGAACAAGCGGAAGCGTCCGATCTCGCCGCCTACACCGACGGACTAAAAATCACGACGGATACACAGTTTCCGCAGGGCGTCCTCATGAAACTCGCCGACGCGCCAGGCGTTTGGTACGTTGAAGATGGTCAGCGACACGCTCTCGTGGACGGACTTCTTCTCAAGATGTATTTCCGCGGCCGTCAAATCAAAACCGTCGCATCTTCAACGCTCGAATCGCTCCCGGAATCCTCTCCGTATCAGCTTCATGACGGGGAGCTCGTGAAGAATACCGATGAACCAACGGTCTACGTCGTCGAGCACGGCCTTTTTCGACCGATTCCGGATGAAACGGCATTTAACGCGATTGGATGGAGCTGGAAAAACATCGTAACTGTTCCTCGATCCCTCTTCTCCATCCATCAAATCGGCCCCTCACTTCAAGCGGGAGATCATCAAGAGCTCGCCGCATCCACCGAATTATGATTGTCTTTGGCGCCATCGTTCCACACTCGCCGCTTCTTATTCCTGCTATTGGAAAGGAGCATTACAGTAAGCTATCCGCGACAGCAGCTGCGATCCAAGAGATCGAGCAAGCGCTCTACGTTGCTCGTCCAGACACGATCTGCATGATCGCCCCGCACGGCATTCGATATCCCGACGCCTTCAGTATCAACCTCGCCGCAAAATATCTCGGAACGCTCAAAACGTTCGGAGATCACTCAACAAGCGTCACCGCAAAAAGCGACTATCTCCTCATCGATCGTCTCCAGCGAAAACTGCGCGGCGAACATGTCCCATTTACACTCACGTCTAGCGAGGAGCTCGACTACGGATTCACTATCCCCCTCCTCCTCCTCACGACACACTTGCAACATTGGAAGATTATTCCGGTATCGCCGTCCATGCTCGACGGTTCGGCGCACTACGAATTCGGAAAACAACTGAAGCGCGTTCTTCATGCGGAATCGGAGCGCGTTGCCGTGATCGCAAGTGTCGATCTCTCGCACAAAGCTACCTCCGATTCCCCTGAAGGCGTCGCACCCGAAGGGCAGTTATTCGACCAAACCGTGCGCGATGCACTTGCCGCCATGGATCCGGCCCCCCTGCTTCACCTCGATACCTCAGTTATCGAACGCGCAGAACAGTGTGCCTATCGTCCGCTCGCAACGCTGTTCGGTGCGATTGAAGGCCTAAACGTCCATCCAACGACACTGAGCTACGAAGCGCCGTTCGGCGTCGGATACGTCACCGCAAAATTTGAGGTTGTCTAAGACGTTCCCGCTCTCAACTCATGTCATTCATCTCCGTTGTCCCTGCCGTGAGGACTCCCTTTGGAGTTGATTGTTTTGATTATCGCATTCCAGACGACGCGGACATCCGGATCGGCGATCTTCTGCGCGTCCCATTCCGAAAAACGGCAACACTCGCGCTCGTATGCGATCGCCGTGACACCAGTCCGTTTGCAGAAAAAACCATCGCCCTAACCCCTGAACGTCTCATCGCGCTTGGACCGGATACCGTCGTGCTCCTGAGTGCAACGGCACGCCGAACATTCTGCTCACGCCCCACCATCCTCGCCTCGTGGCTCCGCACGCCCCCTGCGCGTCTCGCACCTGTCGCGAACGCCTCATTCCACGATCAAAACGTTCCTCCCGCACACTCCGTAGACTATTTCACGACCGCACGGGTTCAATCCATCGTACAAACAGCGCGTCAGTCTTTTGGCAAAGTTCTCCTCATCACCCCATGGCAACACCGCGCCGATGCATTCGCCGCGCTCCTGCGGACAACCGCGCTCCATGCGGATCTTGCAAACGGCGCAGCCTGGCGCACATGGACGTCATTCGTCTCGTCAGACGCATCACTCCTCGTTACAACGCGCATCGGCGCGTGGCTTTCGGCGATTGCGGACACGGTCATCCTCGACGAACCGGAAAACGACGATCACAAACAAGATGAACTCGCACCTCGTTTTGACGCCCGATGGATGACCGAAGAAGCCGCGCGCGAACGTTCACATCTCACCCTTATTCGTATTGGCACAACACCGCCGCTTCACATCCAAACGCAGCCAGCGCCGTCTATCGACCCCCCGCTCGTGCTTGAACCATGGCAGAGCGGCAGTCGCACAGACCTTCCGGGCATTTCGAGTGCTGCACAGGCAGAGATGGAATCCGCACTCGAGGATCATCGCCCCGTCATCATTCTCCATCCGATCAAAGGAGAACGCGGTCGCATTCACTGCCGCGACTGTTCCTGGACCATGAATTGTGCCGCCTGCGGTTTTGCCCTCACCTCCGAACGCGACCGCGCGCGCTGCCATCGCTGTGGACGTGCTACGGATCTCCCAATCACCTGCCCGTCGTGTGGAGGCGCAGATCTTGCCGCATCTCGCGTTGGAAAAAATAAACTCGCCTCTCTCGTCGCCTCACGATACGGAGCATCGGTCGTCGTTGCCGATCTTCCGGAATGGCACAGACTTCGCGTTCCGCCTCGCCCGTTTATTCTTCTGACAGATCTATCGCTCGTCGGCGGACACGCGGAAGATATCCGTCGAAAAGAGCGGCTCATTATCGCCTGGCGACGTCTCGCCGCATCCGTCCAACAGACGGGTGGATCGCTCTACGTCCTTGGACCAGAATCCTTGCTCACAGAGGCTCGCGGCTGGCTTCATGAAGACGGATTCGCACGCGCCTGGAAGCAGGAATACGCGGATCGATCCGCGTTCCGATATCCACCCGCCCACCCCCGTATCAAACTCTTGGTCGATGGCGATGAATCGATTGCACAACAGGTCCACGAACGCGCAACAACCCTCCTCGATTCCACCTGGACGATTGAAGGCCCCTTCCCCGTCGCCTATCGCGCCACAACGCGAAAACCACGCCATATTTTGCACCTCATTCCACCCGCGTCTCTCGATCCACGCAGCCTCTACGCCCTCTTGGAACCCCTCGCGAAGGACGTTATGATAGATCTTGACCCAATCGCCTTTTTCAGCTAAGATAGCGCGTTCCCATGACCACCCTTCCGATTGTCACGCACCCAACCCCGTCGCTCCGCATTCGCTCGAGCGAGGTGGACCCGGCTGTGATTGGAACGCCTGCTTTTCAGGCGTTTTTGGACGTGTTGATCGCAACAATGTGGAAGGAAGATGGCGTTGGCCTTGCGTCTCCGCAAGTTGGACGAAACGAGCGGATTATCGTTGTCACAAAAAAAGGAGAGGCGCAGGTGTATATCAATCCCGAAATCACTAAACAATCAGACGCGACCGCCGTGGATGAGGAAGGCTGTTTGAGCGTTCCTGGCGTATGGGGGCTCGTTGAGCGAAAGAAAAAAGTGACCGTGCAGGCGCTGGATCGCCACGGTCGACGCGTGACCCTCGAATGCAAAGGCCTCGAAGCGGTTATCTTTCAGCACGAAATTGATCACTTGAATGGTGTCTTGTTTATCGACAAGGTCACCGAGTTTACACGAGGCAAAGAGCGGCTTACCATCTAAACATGTTTCGCATCGTCTTTTTCGGCACGTCCGAATTCGCCGTTCCGTCGCTTCGCGCTCTCGCAGCGGATCCGCGCATTACGATCCTCGCGGTCGTCACGCAACCGGATCGACCCGTAGGTCGTCACGCAACAATCACCCCGCCACCAATAAAAATCGCCGCGGAAGGTCTTCCTGTATTTCAACCCGAAAAACTCAAAGACCTTCAAACGGACGCCGCGTTCCAGTCGATTGTCCATGATCGTCCGGACGCATTCGTCGTTGTGTCATATGGAAAAATCCTTCCCCAATGGCTGTTGGATATTCCAACGCATGGATGTGTGAACGTTCACGGATCGATTCTTCCACGATGGCGCGGCCCGTCTCCGATTCACGCCGCGATCGTTGCTGGCGATGAGATGAGCGGCGTCACCATCATGAAACTCGACGCCGAGATGGATCATGGCCCGATCCTCCGCACGCTCGAAGAACCGATTCGTCTTGATGACACCGCCGGTTCATTACACGACCGTCTCGCGGATCTTGGTGGACACATTCTTCCAGACACACTCTCGGACTATCTCCGCGGCGACCTCCAGCCAACGGAACAAGACCACGCGAACGCGACGTCTTGCAAGATCCTGACGCGCGACGATGGAAAGATTGATTGGACAAAACCCGCGCACGAAATTGAACGCCTCGTTCGAGGTCTCTATCCATGGCCTGGCACGTGGTTTATGCACGACAACAAACGCATCAAGCTCCTCGAAGCGGC
>CAYMTE010000018.1:0-17254 GCA_964393325.1 uncultured Gammaproteobacteria bacterium | reverse complement strand
TCAAGCCGTTAACAGGGGTTCGATTCCCCTAGAGGCTACCAATAACAGATCCCACCCAACGAGGTGGGATTTGTTATTGCGTACTTCGTAATGGGGAATCGAGCGGAAAAGGGTGAAAACGGGAGTTTTCAACGCATGTCAAGTGCTATTGACAAAATGGGGGTTTTATGATACTTTAGCTCGTCAACATGACCCCTGCGGCAGGGATAGCCGACACGAGACAACAAGGAGGGACGTATGTCCTACACTCCCGCACAAGCCGCCGCCGATACACAGAAGTTCCTTGAGATGGCGCAAGAGGCCGAGGCCAAAGGCGATCAAAACACGGCGGGCCTCTACCGCGTCGAGGCTCACAACTGCATCGACCGCGTAGGCATGAGGAAGGCTCACAAGTCCAACCTCGGCCCCTACAACGCAACCAACCCCAAGCACTGTATGCACTGCAAGAAGCCGGGCAGGGAGTGGGTTGAGGGCGAGGAGTGCGTCCCCGCCACACCTACCACGTAACTCGCGCACCGCGTGAGACAAGAGCGCATCGTCAAAAGACGATACTCGCGCTTCTGTCTCCGACGGTGCGCTCTTTTATTTCTGCAAAATAGGCGTCACACCGCGACGCTCATACCCTTGTATTTTTTTCTACTTCCTGTATCCTCCGGCGAGGAGGAAACATGCTCTATCAACACCTGAAACGAGCTACCACGGATGATCGATTCACGTGCGCCTACTTCCACGAGGCCACGACGCTCCTCAAACGTCCGATCGAGGACATCCGCAACGAGTTCTACGATGCCATCCTCATGCACTCGGAGTATTCGGCCGCGTACATCCTTCCGTTTCTTCCCTTTCTTCGGCACGGCCTTCCCGGCATCTCGCTGCTCCAGGACGGCTGCCGGCTCCTGCAACACAATCGAAAGGATATCTGCTGCATTCTCGATCTCAGCACGATGATCATTGACACTGCGGACCAAGCGAACGACATGGCGCAATTCGCCTTCCACGTCTGCGGTGTCAACGCGGCCATCATCGCTCCGCACCGAGGATATGAGCCGCTTGCGCCCTTTCTCATGGAATGCAATCACGGTGCACTGATCGACCTCCGAGGCATCAAAGCCGATCTCGATCACGTGTCCGAGATCGCGAATCAAAAGAACTGCTGCGGAAACTGTGGTGTCGTCGTCCGCGTGGAATCTCCGGCGGATATCTACTTGTTCCGCCGACATTCCACGGGGCTCCCCATGATCTTCGACGTCCTGCGCGACCCGAACGATGTCGATGACATCCTCCGCGCGGCAAAAGATACCGCGTCTCATAGCGCACCATTCGCGCTCCTCACTCCGACCGCATCCTGCGACGAAAAGCGCAAATCGAGCTCCGTCTTCCAAGACGAGCCAACGATCGTTCCCTAGCCCTCCGTTTGTTTCGGGGGGTTTTTTATATCACGTGTTACAATCTTCTCATGGAATCCGCCGCAAAATTTGCGTCTCTCGACTCGGCAGAAGCCCTTCGCATCGCGGGGTCGTCGCTCGACGGACTCTCGTCCGATGAGTCGGAGCGTCGTCTTCATGTTCGCGGAAAAAATCGCCTTCCGCGTTCGCCACGCGCACCTCTTCTTCGCCGGATCCTCGAGCAACTGCTCAATCCCCTCATCCTCATCCTGGTCGCCGTCGCGATACTCACGCTGTTCATCGGCCATCCGACGGATGCCGTGATCATCCTCATCGTCCTCATGTGCAATACGACGATTGGTATCGTGCAGGAAGGACGCGCTTCACGTTCTCTTGAAGCGCTCGAGCATGCGTTCGTTCATACGTCCGTTGTTCGTCGCGGCGGACACGATATATCCATTGCATCAGAAGATATCGTCCCCGGCGATATTATCGTTCTTCGCGAAGGAGATCTCGTTCCTGCGGACGGACGAATCCTCGAAAGCCGTGATCTTCGCATCGACGAATCGACTCTGACCGGTGAATCTGTCCCCGTCGACAAAACATCAACTCCGCTTCAGGTACATGAATCAACCGCGATTGGCGATATCGTTAATTGTGCCTTTCGCCAAACCCACGTCGTCGCTGGTCACGGTCTCTTGCTCGCGCTCGCCACCGGACAAGAAACCGAAGTCGGCCACATCGCCACGGAGCTCACGCGCGCACAAACCAAACCGCCGCTTGTTGCAAAAGTTCAGGCACTTAGCCGAACGATCGCGCTCGTCGTCATGGGCTTTTCAGCCGTACTCTTCCTGTTTGGCATCGCCACCGGACGACCACCGCTTACGCTATTTGCAACCGTCATCAGCCTTGCCGTCTCCATTATCCCCGAAGGTCTTCCGATCGTGTTAACCCTCGTCCTGTCGCGCGGCGTATCGCAAATGGCGGCAAAACATGCCGTGGTGAAAAAACTCCATGCGGTAGAAGGCCTCGGTCATGTCGATGTCATCTGCACCGATAAAACGGGTACACTCACCACGAACACACTCGTCGTAGAAGATGCCTGGGCAATGACGGATCAGCTCCTCCTCGGCGCAGCGCTCGTAGGTGCGGACGGCGATCCGATCAACGCCGCGCTACACACCTATGCACGAGATCACGGCGTCACACCCGACGGTTGGCACCTGGTCGACGAACGTGCGTTCGAGTACCAAACGCGATCACGACGAACGCGGTTTGAACACGACGGCGTCTATCGCTCTTTTGTTATCGGCAGTCCCGAACACATTCTTGAAACAAGCGACCTCACCGATACGGATCGCGCACGCATCCAAGAGGACATTCTGCGTGCGGCGCGCGAAGGCCTCCGTGTCATCGCGCTTGCCTCACGCGACAACGATCGCTCGCTCGATGACACCGCCCCGTGGCAATTCGCCGGATTCGTCGGCATGAGCGACACACTCCGCCCGCGCGTCATCGATAGCGTCGCGTGGTGCCGCGCCGAAGGCATTCGGGTCGTCATGATTACCGGAGACCATCCGGAAACCGCCTTCGCGATCGCGAAACAAGCTGGCATTGCGGAACTCGGAGATCGCGTCTTAAGCGGCTACGAACTCGAGCTCATGACAGACGATACGCTTGCGTCGCTCCTCGACCAGGTTCGAGTATTCGCGCGCATCTCACCGACGCACAAGCTGCGCATCATCAATGCCTATCGCGCTGCAGGACTCATTACGGCAATGACCGGAGACGGTGTCAATGATGCACCCGCGCTGCATCGTGCGGATATCGGTATCGCCATGGGAAAACAAGGAACAGATGTCGCGCGTGAAGCATCACATCTCGTGCTCATGGATGACAATTTTGCGACCATTATCGACGCGATTAAAGAAGGACGATCAACGATCGCAAACGTCCGACGCGTCATTTCGTATCTTGGCTCAACGAGCATCGCGGAAGCCGGCATTATTTCTGTCGCGCTCATCGCCGGACTTCCCCTCCCGCTCCTTCCCGGACAGATCATCTGGATCAACTTGGTAACCGACACGTTTCTCGACGTTTCACTGGGAATGGAACCCGCGCACGGATCGCACGGCGAACATCGCGGTGCACTCATCGATCGTCGCTCTATTCTCCGCATGGTTCTTCTTGGCTCAACGATGGCTGCCGGTACCTTCGCGATCTCGCGTCAGTTTGGATATGCAAATACCGCACATCTTCAAACACTCACACTGACGACGCTCGCGGTCTTTCAATGGTTTAACGCCTGGAGCGCACGAAGCGAGCATCAATCCATACGGGCGCTGCCCCTTACATCAAATAAACCACTCCTCGTTTCAACGGGTGTGGTTATCGGACTTCAACTTCTCGCGGTCTACGCGCCCCCGCTTCAATCCCTCCTTGGAACAACGCCTCTGTCCGGTTCGGACTGGATCACAATTTTGGAATTCTCTTGCACCGTCATCGTCGTGGACGAGATCTGGAAAGCCGCCCAGCGCCTGCGACGCAGACAAAAACCCTCATCCGTCTAGCGCGCGTGTGCCTTTCGCCACGCCTCGATCTCGGCGTGGTTTCCGGAGAGCAACACGGACGGCACACGCCAACCGTTGTAGACTTCGGGTCGCGTGTATTGCGGATACTCTCTCGTTTCTCCATCCGACCATGATTCCTCATCAAGAGAGGCCTCCGCACCAAGAACGCCCGGACGTAGACGCGCAACGGCGTCCGTTATCACAAGCGACGCGAGCTCGCCGCCTGTCATCACATACGGGCCGATAGAAAGTTCTTCGTCCGCTAATTTTTCAGCAACGCGCTCATCAACACCTTCATATCGTCCGCACAAAAATACGAGACGATCATACGATGCGAGACGCTGTGCATGTGCTTGGGTAAACAGCTCTCCTTTTGCACTCGTTAATATCACCCGCGTCTTTTTTCCAATTGCGGTTTTTGTGCCTTTTTTCGTTCGCACCTTCAAGCTCATGAGCGCCCGATGGAACGGCTCAACGCTCATCACCATACCCGGACCACCGCCGTAGGCCGTGTCATCGACATGCGCATGTCGCGCCGTTGACCATGTCCGAAGCTGATGCGCCCGAATCTTGAGGATCCCTTGCTTCTGTGCACGCCCGAGAATAGAAAGATCCGCATACGCCGAAATCATCTCGGGGAAAATCGAGAGAACGTCTACCGTGAGTGGTGCGTGCTTTTTCGGCATAGAAAAACAAAATCATGGGAATGTTCCCATGATTTTGAGGTGTTGTCGAGATTAAATCCCGAGATCCGCGAGATCGTCGTCTGAGACGAGACCCGCATCACCGTGGCGCTTCTCAGCACCCTGTTCCGTCATGGATGCGCCGCGCGATTCCCGATGCGCCTGTCGCGCACCCTCTGGCTCGTAGATCTTCAAGTTCACACGGGCATTGTCTTTTGCGCCGACGATCTTGAGCAAGATTCGAAGGGCACGTGCCGTTTGACCCTGACGACCGATGACATACCCCATGTCATCCTGATTGATATGAAGAGTGATAAGGACGCCGCGCTCGTCAATCGTGCGCTCTGCCTTTACATCTTCGGGGTGATTTACGATCGACTTGACTACGTACTCAATAAATTCCTGATCCTTAAACGATTCTGCCATATCACGAATGAAGAATTATTTGACCCAGATAGGATAGCAGGGGGCTCTGAAGATGAAAAGGGTACAAAAATACCCAGAAAATCTGGGTATTTTTTGTTAGGCTACTGCCTGCTTCTTGGCGAGCTTTTGCTTTCGGCGCTCTGAAAGCTTCACGTGTAACCGCTTTGGTCCGTCGACAAGCTTCATGTCAACGAGAAGATTCCACACAGTGTCAGATGCCTGCGCACCCTTGGAGAGCCAGTGGCTCACGCGATCCGTCTTAAATGTGACAGTCGCTGGATTCGTATGCGGGTTGTAATTTCCAAGAATCTCGAGTGCCTTTCCCCATGGATCACGTCCCTTTTCAGAGACGATCAATCGATACATCGGCTGCTTGCGCTTCCCGATGCGGGACAAACGAAGTGTAAGCATGTAGAAACACGAATTGAAGAGTAAAGATGACGCGGAACGGGCTACCAGACCCGTCTCCGCATGGAGCATTACGGTGCGTGGATAATAGGCGATATCCCCTTTTTTGTCAAGATTCCCGAGAAAGAAAAAACCCCTGAAACGGGGGCGTCAGGGGGTACGTGCTCTACATGGTGCCTATGAGCTTCCGCGGATTCGCGCGCCGCCGAGAGCTTGTGCGACCTGCTCGTGGCTGCGCAGCTTCTGCTCGTTCGCGACGGCGATGTCTGCAATCCGCTTCAGAACACCATGCCCTACGTGGTGAAGATTAATGGATTTGCGGAGCGACGTCTCAATCATCTCCTTCGTTCGCTTTTGCATGTCACTGTCAACGATACGGAGCGCGTACTCGTACGCTCTCACGTACGCGTCTTCGCCCCGGCCGAGCTGTCCCACCTTCGCCTCGATTTCGGCGGCGAAATCGAACAACCCGTCTTGTGCACATCGCGCGGCGCAGGTAGAGCACACGGAGAGATCTCCAGCGTCTCCCAACTCGTCGTACAATTGCTCTGCGATCGCAACAAGCGCAAGTACAAACATGGGACGCTCTCCCGCAGAGTCGCTGTCGGCGAGATACCCGACAGCCGCTGCCATTTCCTGCCGAAGCAGAGCGAGATCTTCCTCCTCCCCCATCACACGCCACAGCTCGTACCGAGCTGCGACACGATAGACCGGGTGCAAGACGGCCTCGATAAGAAGCCGCATCTCGTACAGACGATCCGCGTCGCGACTCAACAGATGAATCGCGTACGTTGCGTGCAACGTCGCGACAGGCGCCGGCTTCACGCGCATGAGCGCGGCGAGCCGCATCACCGCATCAGCCTGCCTATATGCGAGCACACGACGCTCGGCGTGATCATGCCGCAATCCTTGTGTCATCGAAAGTACGACCTTCGCGGCATCCCGCACTCCACTGCTCATTTCCATGCGTGTACCTCCTTGTGCATGCGTTCTATATCAAAACCAAATGAATTTGTCAATAATACTTAACAGCTCTCCGATGGAGAGCTGTGTATCGCGTGCCGAGTCGCGTGTTACTCGCCAGCTTCCGTCTTCTCCGCCTTCAATGTCTGAAGTGCGGCATCCATCGCGGCGCGCGCATCGGTACGTGCTTTTTCAAACGCCGCGTTGCGAACTTTTTTCGCTTCAAGAACCGTTTTCACGTACACCTCCTGCGCGGCTTTCAATTCTTTTGCCGCCGTTTCATGCGCAACTTTCACACTCGCGCGAAACGCCGTTCGCGCTTCCTTCATCTGTTCTACAGTTCCCCCACAGGAAGCCTTGAATGTCGTAAGTGCCGCATCGACCGCTGCTTTTCGCTTTGCGATCGCCGCATCGACCGCTGCAACCCGCACGTCATGCGCATGCTTCACCGTCTCTCGAAAAGCGCTTGCCGCGGCGTCATGCGCCGTCTGACGCTCCTTGATCGCAGCGTCCATTGACGCACGATAGGCTGTAAGTGCCGGCTTCAACGACTCGGGGACACGCTCGTCACGACGTTCACGACGCTCTGCAAGTCGCGTTGCCGCCTGTGCACGACGATCATCAAGCAATTCATCTACCTTCGCCAAGCGTTCGCTGTATTGCGTATTCCATGTCGCCTGTTCCCGTGCACGCTTCTGTTCGCGCTCATTTCGAAGCTGCGCGACACGTACTTCTGCGTCTACGACACGCGTATCACACGTAGGCTCCATCGTCATCGAAGAATCCGACGCCTGCACCGCCGCAAACGGCGTTACAAGCGGAACCGTCAATAACGCGACAGATACAAGAGAGGACATTTTTTTCATACGAACAACAAGAAAGATAAGTGAATCGTGCGCTTCCTTTTTATGATACCTGATCTATTTTTTCCCGTGAACAACGGCTTATTCCGCTGCCGCCAAAAACCGCTCCGCTTCGAGCGCCGCCATACACCCCGTTCCCGCCGCCGTTATCGCTTGTCGATAGACCGAGTCTTGGACATCACCTGCTGCAAAAATCCCCGAAACGGACGTTCGCGTTGTACCAGGAACGGTTTTGATATACCCCTTTTCGTCCGTATCAATCTTTCCTACGAACAGCTCTGTATTCGGCACATGACCGATCGCCGCAAAGACGCCGTCGACCTCCATATCCTTCACCTCCCCTGTTTCGGTATCCTTCAAACGAATACCCGTTACATGACCTGCTTCCTTTCCCAAAATATCCGTCACTTCCGCATTCCACAGAATTGAGATCTTCGGATTATTCCGCACGCGATCCTGCATGATTTTTGATGCACGGAATTCGTTCCGACGATGCACGATCGTTACCTGCGACGCGAATCGGGTAAGAAACGACGCCTCTTCCATCGCCGAGTCGCCGCCTCCAACGACAACGACGCGCTTCCCTTTGAAGAAAAATCCATCGCACGTCGCACACGCTGATACGCCGCGTCCGTACAACTCTTTTTCGCTTTCAAGACCAAGACGACGCGCCGTCGCGCCCGTGGAGATGATAATCGTTTCCGCTTCGTATGTTTTTCCCTTTGCCGTTACCCGAAATGGCCGCGAAGACACGTCGATCTCATCGACGCGTTCGGATACAATCTCCGTTCCAAAATGCTTCGCCTGTTCTCGAAACGACTGCATCAAATCCGGACCGAGAATCCCCTTCGGAAAACCAGGAAAATTTTCAACATCGGTCGTTTGCATGAGCTGCCCTCCCGGTTCCGGCCCTTCAAACAAGATCGGAGAAAGATTTGCTCGCGCAGCATAAATCGCCGCTGTCCAACCGGCAGGACCGGATCCAATGATGAGAATCTTATGCGACATGTTTCATGACGCGCTCGAGAAGAGCCGCTTTTTCCATTGATCCGCGAAGTTCCTCGACGACCTGCCCCTGTTTAAACACCAGGAACGTTGGAATCGACATGATATTGTACTTCATCGCCGTTGCGCCGTTTTCATCTACATTCATCTTTCCGACAACTAATTTCGATGAGTCGATTTCGTTTGAAATCTCTTCGATGATCGGCCCCATGACGCGGCACGGCGAACACCATGGTGCCCAAAAATCTACTAATACTGGCGTCTCGGATTTCAAGACGTCGGACTCAAAATTCGCATCAGTAAAAGCATGTTCCATAGGATTCTAGCCTACGCCGGACGCCATCGAAGTGCAAGAGTACGTTGTCTACACAACTTGACGACATCTCTTCGATCTTCCATGCTGTCTCTAGTTCTCTCTCAATACGCTTTCGCAAAGGATTTGCTCATGACGACGCTCCGCCGCTTCAACGGTTCGTCGTCTGCGTTGCCCGCGATGGCAGCCGACGTCGAATCGATCACGTGCTACCGATCCATTTCACCCCCAGCGCCGCCAAGAGAGGTCCCTCTCTGGCACCATCCGCTCGCTCGACGCATTCGTCGGTTCCTCCTCCCTGTCGCGTTCTCCGTGTTTGCAGGGAATATCGGCGTCGGAACCTATTTCGCAATCTTCCCGCGCGAACGATCAATAAAACTTCTTCCGCCCTGGTCGGAAGAAGCCCCATTTATCATCGCGAGTTTTCTTTTCGTCTCAGGCACGACGCTTATTGCCCTCTCGAGAGTACAGCGTACGCGCCCGGCGACCCCGTGACGTCATCACGGGTTTTTTATCGCTGAACCGCTACGCGTCGTTCCTTGATTTCTTCGTGATAAACCTCCAAACGGTCTCCCGGCTGAAGCTTCGTTTTTCCTTTATAGGAGATGCCGCATTCCTGGCCCGCGTGCGCTTCCTTCGTCGTTTGCTTACCAGACTGAACGCTATCAATAACTCCCTCACCGATCGGATCTTCCCCGCGCCACACGCGAACTTTCTCGCCGCTGACGATCTTTCCATCTTTCACCTTTCCACCAACCACCATACGACCCGATTCCGTACGGAAGATCGCAACGGTTTCAAAATTTCCAAGCGGCGTCACGATGATCTCCGGAGGCACCATGGCATTTAATCGTTCAACGACATCGTCAAACAAATCGTAAATGATCTTAAATTCCTTCATCTCAACATTCTTTGTTCGGGCAAGCGCCGCTGCCTGCGCCGTCGGTACAACGTTAAAGCCATACACAACCGCCGGAGCAGAATTTTCCGCGCGAGTCACATCCCCTTCCGTCACGTTCCCGAGCCCCTTTTGGATGACATCGACGCCCACTTCATCGTGTCGAATCTTCTCGAACATCCCAAGCAATGCTTCAAGCGATCCCAACACGTCGCACTTCAGTACGACGTTCAGCATTTTTTTCTTATTCGATGCGTCATCTTCTGTCGACGCGGCCTTCGTTGCCGTCATCTGACTCGCGACCTCATAGGAGGTTTTCACCTTCTTCACCTCGAGCGCCTTTGGATCTTCTGGGACTTCCAAGATATCACCAACAGCTGGCGCGACTTTGAACCCAAGAATCTTCACGGGCGTTCCCGGAGGAGCCGCTTGCAGCATTGCGCCGGTCCAATCACGCATCGCACGGACACGTCCATAGGCGGCGCCCGCGATGCCAAGGTGATCGTTGCGTTTCAGCGTACCGGTCTGGACCAACACCGTCGCAACCGGTCCTTCACCTTTGTCCACGTGCGCTTCAATCACCGTGCCGGCTGCGAGCCGATCAGGGTTCGCAACGATTTTTTCCGCATTCACATCGGCGACAAGCAAAATCATGTCGAGCAACTCATCAATCCCTTGCCCCGTCTTCGCCGAAATTTTCACAAGAGGAATCTGACCACCCCACGCATCCGTCGTTACCCCTTGTTCCGCAAGCTGCGCAAGTACGCGATCCGGATCCGCTTCAGGTTTATCAATCTTGTTCAAGGCAACAATAAATGGAAGCTTCGCCGCTTGGATGATGTTAATCGCTTCCTTCGTTTGTGGCTGTACACCATCATCGGCTGCAACGACCAAGATCGCGATATCCGCAACCTTCGCGCCACGCGAACGCATCACCGTAAACGCCTCGTGACCCGGTGTGTCGATAAATGTGATATTCCGGTTCTTCTTCACGACCTGATACGCGCCGATATGCTGCGTAATCCCTCCTGCTTCTCCCCCCATGACGTTCGTTGAACGAATCGCGTCGAGCGTTTTCGTTTTTCCGTGGTCCACATGACCCATGACCACCACAACCGGCGGACGTGATGTCGCATGATCCTTCGCATCCATCTCCAAAATCTCCTTCACGCGATCACCTGCCTGCACCGTCTCGATCGCGTCTTCAGATTTCACTTCTTCCGGCGTTGCTTTAAATCCCAACTCTTCGGCGATGATCGCCGCCGTTTCAAAATCCAATCGTTCGTTCTGCGTTGCAAGAATACCCGCTCTCATGAGCTGCTGGATCACCTTCGTTACCGGCAATCCAAGCTTTCCCGCGAAATCGCGAACGATGATAACGGCTGGCAACGCAATATCCTTGAGAGGGATGGCCGATCCATCCGCTTTTGTGGATTTCGCACTTGATGCAAGCAACGAATCGCGCAAACGCTCACGGCGTTCGTTCTCAATCCACTTCTTTACAATCTTCTCCCCCATCACATCGTCGATCTTGATGGCGCGTGCCCCGATATCAAATCCAAGTTCAGGCAACTTTTGCAGGAGCTCGTGTGGCGTGACGCGCAAACGGCGTGCGAGGTCAGAGACGTTCATGCGTCGCATCCTACGGAAAAATGCGGGTTCTGTCAATTATTCCTCATCAATTCCCCGCGTGTTTGACAATGCGTAAAAAAGCGCCTATGTTAGCTTTGTTTCGTCCTTTTTTTGAGGTGGACCATGCAAGTTCATGCACTACACGACCTGTCATGGACGACTGACCCCTCCATCGTGCCGTACTCGGCGCCGCTCGATATCTGCAGTCCATCCGGAGGCGTACACCTCCTCACGCTGCGTATCCGCCAGATCTTACGTGATACGCCGGGGTTCTCCCACGCGCTGAACGAACCCCGCATCGGCATCACCGTTCTCTGCAAGGGAAAAATCCCCGGTGGAGCGCTCGTATGGGTCAGGCAAGAACCTGCTCGGATCACTGCCGCAGCACCTGCATACATCGCCTCGATCATGACAGCGGATTACCAAACGCTGTTCGACGCGGCAGTGGATCTCACGCCTCCTGACCAGCTCAAACGAGAGACATTCGAGGCTCGTCATGCAGCACTCCATGCAGCCGAAGCGGATAATGCGGTCGAGCTGCGTCTGAAAGCGCTTACCGACGCTGCCTCAAAAGAGCTGCTACGAATGCAAGATGCGGAGATTCGATCCATGTGCGAAGAATACCTGCGCCCGGAACTCGTGGCGGCAGAGGAAGATCATCGCGCATCGCATGATGCCGCGGAATGCGCGCTTCGTATCTGGCATCTCCTCAATTACGCGTGCGGCCGCCGACAGATGTCGCCGGAAGATCGCGCACACGATGGAGAGCGTCGCAAGCAGTTTCGCTCTACGCGTCCCCGGCTCTAGCCCCTCACCGATCCTCTTGATCGGTTTTTTTCTATGATACAGTCTTCCCTATGAATGGACGTCTTCTCCTGATCGATAAACCCGCGGGCATCACAAGTCATGATGTCGTCGACCGCGTTCGACGGATTTGCCATACGCGGCGCGTCGGCCACGCGGGGACGCTTGATCCGTTTGCAACGGGACTCTTGATCGTCGGCGTCGATGCGGCAACAAAAGAGCTGACCGGGCTCGTTGGATTAGAAAAAACCTACGAAGCTACCCTGCGCCTTGGCGCGACAAGCACGACATTTGATCCGGAAGGAACGATCACCGAATCCGCGACGACCCTCCGTGAATTCCCACAAACGGAGATTGAAATGGCACTGGATCGTTTTCGCGGCGGCTATGATCAACGAGCTCCGCTACATTCCGCGAAAAAAATCGGCGGAAAAAAGCTGTACGAACTCGCCCGCACTGGAACCGCCACCGAAGACATGCGCCCGATGAAGCGCGTAGAGATTCCCGAGCTCGTCATCACGCGATATGCCTGGCCGGAACTTGATCTTCGCGTCACGGTTTCCTCTGGGACCTATATTCGGTCTCTCGCGGATGACATTGGGCGCGAACTTGGCGTTGGCGCGTATCTCACCGCCTTGCGCCGCACGCGCATCGGCACCTACCTCATCACAGATGCCGTGACGCTCGATGAGCTCGACAGAACGATAAACCCTTGATACGCTCGACATACCGACCTTCACTCATTATC
Organism: uncultured Gammaproteobacteria bacterium; assembly: GCA_964393325.1. Taxonomy (GTDB): domain Bacteria; phylum Patescibacteriota; class Patescibacteriia; order 2-12-FULL-60-25; family 2-12-FULL-60-25; genus JBAZWV01. Next base: position 4,556 of record CAYMTE010000018.1, on the reverse strand, counting down.
CGCCCGGATGCACACGTTTTGTACTCGTTACGGTCGGCTCTTCCTCGCCTGCTCACACCCCTTTTCCTGCGTGTACCGCCCATAATTGCGGGGTTTGCTGACAATCGAAGAAAGCCGTTCTCCTCTTCATACGACAAGAGGCTATCGTCGTGTATACGGGCATATCTATGTGGTACGCCCTTCTTGCGATTATCTTCGGCGGAGCCGGATTCCTGGCAGCCAAGCTCATCGCAGCCTCAAAAGGCAAGCAACTCCAAACGCTTGTCGCGAATGCCGAAGCGGAAGCGAAAAAGCGCATTTCCGATGCTGAAACAAAAGAACAAGAAGTTCTCCTTAAGGCAAAAGACAAAGCGGTAAAGATCCTCGAAGAAGCGCGCCTCGAAGAGAAACGCGCACTTGAGGCACTCAAACAGCAGCAGGCATCGCTCGTTGAGCGCGAAAACGCCTTCGGATCAAAACTGCTCGAGATTGAAGACGCGCGCAAGTCCATCGACGTCCGCGTCAAACAACTTGATGAAGAACAAAAGCACATCGATGCACTCAAACAAGAAGAAGCATCAAAACTTCAAGAAGTCGCCGGGCTCACGCGCGACGAGGCGCTTGAGCGCATGATGCGCATTATCGAAGAGCAACACCAAGACACGCTCATGTCACGCGTGCGCAAACTCGATCAGGTTGAATCTGACGAAATCGAACGGAAGGCGAAAAACGTGATCGCCGTCGCAATCCAACGTCTCGCCTCGTCGCATGTCGTCGAGACAACGACGACGCATGTTGAGCTCCCCTCGGACGAAATGAAGGGGCGTATCATCGGCCGCGAAGGACGCAATATTAAGGCAATCGAACTCCTCACCGGATGCGAGCTTATCGTTGATGACACGCCGGGCATGATCACGATTTCCGGCTTCTCCCCGATTCGACGTCACGTCGCCAAGCGCGCCCTGGATAAACTCATCACGGACGGCCGCATTCATCCCGGCCGCATTGAGGAATCGATCGAGGAAGCAAAGAAAGAGCTCGCGATCGATATTAAGAAAGCCGGTGAAGATGCACTGTTCCAGTTAGGAATTTCCATGGCCGGTATTGATCCAAAACTCATCCAGATTCTTGGCCGCTTAAAGTACCGAACCTCGCACGGACAAAACCAGCTCGTCCACTCCATGGAGGTTGCAAACCTCTCCGTCCTCATGGCGCAAGAGCTCAAAGCGGACGTGAATGTCTGTCGAAAAGGTGGACTCTTCCATGATATCGGCAAGGCCGTCGATCACGATTTGCAAGGCGGTCATCCGGAGCTTGGTTACCAGATCATGAAGAAATTCGGATTCCCCGAAGAGATCTGCTATCAATCCATTGGGCATCATGAAGACAAGCCGAAGACACTCGAAGCGGTCATCGTCAAAGCGGCAGATGCTATTTCCGGTGCCCGTCCGGGAGCGCGAAAAGATTCTCTCGAATTCTACGTAAAGCGTCTCGAAGAACTTGAAGCTGCAGCATCGTCGTTTGAGGGCGTCGACAAGGTCTACGCGATCCAGGCAGGTCGAGAAATTCGCGTCTTCGTGAATCCAAAGGCGGTCGATGATTTTGCCGCGACTAAACTCGCACGCGACATTGCGAACAAGATCGAATCCGAACTCAAGCACCCAGGAGAAGTACGTGTCACGCTCATTCGTGAGACGCGCATTACAGAATACGCACGCTAAGCATCTGCTACACATCCTCTTTTTCGGCGACATTGTTGGCGCCATCGGACGGCGAGCCCTTATCGCGCGACTTCCAGAACTTCGCGAGCGATACCAAGCTGATCTCGTCATCGCAAATGTCGAAAATCTTGCCCATGGCGCCGGTGTGACCACACAAACGCTGAACGATCTTGTCACCGCCGGCGTGGATGCGTTCACGGGCGGCAATCACTCATGGGACAATCCGCTTGGAGCGCCGTTGTTCGAGAAGGATGACTGGAAGGGCAAGCTCGTTGTTCCAACAAACTACGGCGGAGCAAAAAGCGGAACGAACACTACGCTTCTCACCCCACGAGGTATTCCCGTGCTTCTCATCAACCTCATGGGTCGCGTATTCACACATCCAGACACCACCTCCCCGTTTCAAGAGCTCCTCACCCTCCTGGAGAAGCCTCCCGCAAAAGAGGCGCGTGTCGTTCTTGTCGATTTTCACGCAGAAGCTACCAGCGAAAAAGAGGCGATGGGCTATTTTGCTGACGGAAAGGTGACCGCCGTGCTCGGTACGCACACGCACGTTGCAACAGCAGACGCGCGCCTCCTCCCAGGCGGAACAGCCTACGTCACCGATGTGGGCCGTTGTGGCGCTTTTCAGTCGGTTATCGGTTTCGATCCCGTATCTGTCATACCGAATTTTTTGGCTCAACAAAAACAAAAATTTAATATACCGACATCAGGAACCGCGGAAGTAAACGGCATAGCTCTCACCGTCGCCCTTGACACGGGACGGGCAGTTAGCCTTGACCGCATCCGAGAATTTGTTGATATTTCAGCATAAAACCGCTACGCTGGACGGGAGAATTCATCTTTCATTCTTTCATCATTCGCTATGAACAAGGCAGAACTCGTTTCCCACCTCTCTGACAAAGTCGGGGTAACAAAGAAGCAAGCCGAAGATATGGTCGAGTGCTTCGTTGATACGGTCGTCGACGTCCTCAAAAAGGGCGGCGAAGTAAACATTGCTGGCTTTGGGGCATTTTCCGCAAAGCAGCGCGCAGGTCGCACGGGCGTGAATCCGCAAAATCCGTCTGAAAAAATTCAGATCCCGGCCGTAACCGTTCCGAAGTTCAAAGCCGGAAAGGGACTCAAAGATGCGCTCAAGAGCGGCGGATCGCCCTCGATGTCCACGCCGGACACGTCCTCTGGTTCCACGATGTAACGCATGTATGCATCCAAAAAGACCCCACATGGGGTCTTTTTTTATTCTCAGGTCTCTTGGACAAAACTGCGAATGTTCTCGAGCGCGTCTTGTAGCTTCACGAGCTCGGATTCTGTTGATGCGCGCCGTTTCCATTCCACCGCATCTTCCTTCAACGTTTTTTCGGACACGAGCACGCGGAGCGGCAATCCGATCAAATCCGCGTCGGCAAGCTTTTCTCCCGTCGACGCGCTGCGATCATCCCACAACACGCTTATCCCTTCGCGCACAAGGTCGTCATGAATACCTTCTGCGACTTCATCAATCTTCGCCTGAACAGCAGTATCTTTGGAAGAAAGAGAGACGAGATGAACCGGCATCGGCGCAACAGATTTCGGCCAGATCATCCCTCGATCATCGTGCGACGCCTCGACAATCGTTCCGACGAGCCGAGACACACCAATGCCGTAGCACCCCATAAATACAAGTTGTTGCGTGCCATCTTCCAACGTCACGTAAAACGAGAATGCTTCCGCGAACGTGTGGCCGAGGTCAAAAATATTTCCTGCTTCAACGCCTTTTGTCATCCCAAGCGTGGAACCGCACTGCGGACACGCATCACCTTCTTTGAGCGTCGCGATTTCACTATTTTGTGCAAACGTACACGACGGACACGCAAGAATCACATCTTCACCGGCCGGTGTCTCAATCTGAAATTCGTGTGAGAACTTCTTCGTGAACGATCCGCCGGATGCTTCGGTCACCTTTGCCTTCAATCCGCATCGCGTGAATACACGAAGATACGCTTCGAGCACCTGATCATAGTACGCCTTCAAATCCTCCTGCGAGGCATGGAAGGAGTACAAATCTTTCATCATGAATTCTCGTCCACGCAGCACGCCGCTCTTTGCACGAAGCTCGTCGCGAAACTTGGACTGGATCTGATATACCGCCACCGGAAGATCTTTATATGACTTCACGTATTGCTTCACGAGCGGCGTCACGATCTCTTCATGCGTCGGCCCAAGCGCGTATTCTTTTTTTGTCTGACTCTGTAACTTGAACAACACATCGACCGTGTCCCACCGACCGGTCGTCAGCCAATTCTCCTTTGGCTGCAATGCCGACATCAACACCTCCTGCGCGCCGAGCGCATTCATCTCTTCACGAATAATCGCTTCCACGTTTCGGAGCACGTTCAATCCAAGCGGAAGCCATGAATAGACGCCCGCCATCTCCTGATGAACAAACCCAGCCTGGACAAGCAGCTTCGCGTTGATGGATTCCGCATCCGCTGGAGGCGTTTTTGTGGTCTTCGCAAACAATCGAGACATGCGCATATGCTCGGAAGCTTAGCGAAGAAAGCGAAAAAGGCCAAGCCTCTGCACTCTGCAGGCGAATTTTACTCGAGCAAAAACAGCTCTTTCGAGAGCTGTTTTACATGGTGCGCCCCAGACGATTCGAACGTCTGACCTCTTCCTTCGGAGGGAAGCGCTCTATCCAGCTGAGCTAGGGGCGCAGAAAAGCTGTGCGACTATACCGAATCACTGGACAAGGAGCAAGAACACCGTGCTTGACGAAGAAGCGATATTTCCTTATTATCCCAGCGCTTTCAGATACATATGCGTCGGTAGCTCAGCTGGTAGAGCAGGGGCCTCTTAAGCCCAAGGTCCTGGGTTCGA
>CAYMTE010000017.1:0-19243 GCA_964393325.1 uncultured Gammaproteobacteria bacterium | reverse complement strand
TATTATGCGACCCTTCCAAGGTTGAGAGGCGGGTTCGATTCCCGCTACCCGCTCCAAAAACAGGTCGCCCGAAAGGGCGATTTGTTTTTGGATATCGCACGGGCGGGAATCGAACGTGAAGGGGTTTGGGGAAACAAGCGGAGCATGTTTCCCCACGGATGACGGGGAGAGCGCACGAGAGGGCGGAAGCCCTTTCGTGAGAGCGAGGCCGCGATATCGCGGTCGATGCGAGGAGATTTCCCGCTACCCGCTCCAAAAACAGGTCGCCCAAACGGGCGATTTGTTTTTGGATACTGTAAAACCTTTTGTCATCCCGACTGACGAGTCCGTGAGGAGCGGAAGGATCCCTTCGAGGATAGGCTTTTGTGCATGAATCGCGGATATCCGTTCAGGATCGCTGTATCTCCACGGGATCTGGAGGGGCTTGCCAGCTCTTGAAAAACGGGATACGATCCTGCCGCGTTCTACGGGATGCCCGTCCCGTATGGTCGAGTAGGCCGAGGTAGCTCAGTGGTAGAGCGAAGGACTGAAAATCCTTGCGTCGCCAGTTCGATCCTGGCCCTCGGCACCACGCGCGTGTAGCTCAGGTGGTTAGAGCGTCACACTGATAATGTGAAGGTCCCTGGTTCGAGTCCAGGCACGCGCACCACAAAGGCGCCCTCCAATTCGGAGGGCGTTTTTATATCCGTATAAAAAAAGACCCGAGTGAGGTCGGGTCAGGAGAAGGAGGCTTGGGCGTCGGTTAGCCCTGCTCGTCGATGAGACGTTCAGCGAGGCATTCGCCTCTCGCCTTGTTTGCGCGTTCGCGCCAGGATCCTCGTCCAGAGGACGGAGGGGGAGGAGGGACGACGCGGGAAGAGTGCTCGATGGCGGCGACAGGCGTCGGCGGCTCGGAGTCATGGCAGATTGGGGCGGTACCGTTCTGGGTCGTGGTCTTGCTCATGGATTCCTCCAAAAAGTGCGGTGGAGATAAAGAACGAAGGGTGTAGGAACAAGAAAGGCCGAGAATCATCTCGGCCGTCCGTACATCTTGGTTATTTCCTGAATGATCAGGCAGATGCAGGGACGGCGGATCCGATAATAAACGCGACAACGCAAAGATCGACGCGCTTCGTCGTCGGATACCAGATGGAGAGATGACTCTTCTGTCCCATGAAACTATCGTACGGATCTATTACGGAGGCGTCAAGAGACCTTATGCACAAGTGCGTTCATCTTGTCAGGTCGAGTCTCGACCCTTACCCTTGAACTATGCGCATCGGCATTGACGCACGCATGATGACCCCAAAAGCAACGAGGGGTATTGGAAGGTATATCGAAGAGCTCGTCCGAGCGCTTCTTATTGTTGCGCCGCAACATCGTTATGTCCTCGTGACACGGTATCCGATTCATCCGTTTTCTTCGCACCCGTCTGTGGAAACGGTTGTGGCGGATGTTCATTGGTATGGATTGCGAGAGCAGATCCAGATGCCGGGCGTCTTTCGCTCGCTTCACGCGGACGTACTTCATGTGCCGCATTGGAATGTTCCGCTTGTGACCGGCGGTCCGTTGGTTGTAACGATTCATGATCTGTTACTACGTCATGAACCGATGAGTGCGCGGATTTCGACGAGACATCCGGTTATCGCGCAGCTCAAACGCTTGGGATATCGCCTGACGATCGCTTCCGCGATACAGAAGGCGAAACGCATTCTCGTTCCAACAGAATTTGTCGCGAATGATGTGCGTACGTTTTATCCGTCTGCCGCGGAACGAATTGTTGTGACAGGGGAAGGAATGGGAACATTTGAGCGATTTCGCCGAACAACGAGCGCAAAACCGCCACAATCCCGATATCTACTCTATATTGGTTCTGCATATCCGCATAAAGGGTTGGATCTGTTGCTTGCGGCCTGGAAGGATCTTGCATTGCAGTATCCAGACGTGCGCTTGAAGATCGCGGGTGCAGAGGATGCTTTTATGCGTCGATTGAAAGATGATGCGCGGCGACAGAAACAGGCGCGCGTTGATTTTTTGGGATTTGTTCCCGAAGAACAACTTTGGTCGCTGTATCAAGAAGCCGAAGCGTTTGTGTTTCCTTCTCGATTTGAGGGGTTCGGCCTGCCTCCGCTTGAGGCGATTCGCGCGGGATGTCCGGTTGTTGTATCGGACGCCGCGTCGCTCCCGGAAGTCATCGGTCGAGAGAACGCGTTTTTCTTTCAATCAGGCTCTCGAACTGGTATACTTCAGGCCATCGACGCTGTTCTTCGCGACCCTGTTGCCGCACGGGAAAAAACCGCGCGGGCATTACCAGAACTTCGCGCTCGACACGACTGGAATGTAACGGCTCAACGAACCCTCGCTGCGTACGAATCCCTTGCATCATGGCGCCACGGTTAACGCGAACTCCTAAACGTTCTCTTGAATCGCAACTCGCGGGCGTTTTGGAGCAAGACGGCGTAACAATGATCTCCCCCGAAGGGATCCGTCGTCGTGCAAAGCGACCGCGCGCACCGCGAGAGAGTATCTTTTCGCATCACGCGGAGATTTCGTTTGATCCGAGTAGCGAACCGTTGGCAGATCATATCGCTGAACTGGACCATGCGTCGCTTGGTGTGTTTGTGACATCGGACGGTCCGGCTCGTGAGCGGGTCGTGCCTATCCATCAAGAGGAGCGGCCGCGCAGTCCGTTTGTATTGTCACTGCGACAGATTCCTGTTGCGATGCAACAGGAAGAAACGGAAGAACGTATTCCTGTCGAATATGCATTTGAACAGCTGTCACATGAATCGTCATTCGTTGCGGAGCCGGCCGTGTACGGCACGCTGACACAAGATTTGTGGGTTCCGGCGCTCGATGCTGCCGCCATTCGTGAACAGTTTACGCATCAGACATTCGTGCGGGCATATACCTCCGTCTATGGATACGCGGATCGCATGAGATCCGCTCTTCGCAACGCGCTTGATGATGTTTCTGGGTTATTTATCAAGTTGGAACGCGTTGAACATCGTGTTGAGGATGGTGTCGAGGAAGCGTTTCATGTGATGGATGTCCCGCGTTTGTCGTACGCGCGTGCCATTGCGGGATTCGTCGGACTATTGCTGATCGTGACGCTCCCGGCGAATGCTGTTTCGGTGTATCGATCCGCGATGGAGACGCGCGATGCGGCGCAAGGTGCTGGGGAAGCGGGCGTGAACGAGCTGTTGTCTGCAGCGCAAGGAGGTTCACTTCCTGAAACGGCAGAATCGTTGCAGCGCGCATCTGGAAAGTTTCGTGAAGCGGAATCCGCATTGGATGAATCTCGATTGCTTGCGGTAGGTATCGCGTCCGTTCTTCCGAGGGAATACCGCGCAGCGCGTGCACTCATCGACGTTGGCGATAAATCGAGCCAAGCAGGGAGACTCCTTGCGCTTGCATTTGAAAAAATGTTCCGTGATCCCGGACGGCGTCTCGACGAGCGGTTGGATGTGTTAGGTGCGTACGCACGCGCCGCGCTTCCGCTCCTGACGGATGCGTCGAAGGCGGCAGCAACTGTTCGTCCAGAAACGCTTCCCGAAGAAAAACGTGAAGCGTTTCAAAAGCTTGCAAGCGGTCTCGAAGCGAGTACAGAGTCTGTGCGCGAATTTGCGGGAATGGCGGATCTCTTATCTGCTCTCGTTGGAAAAGAACGTCCGCGGACGTATCTGCTCGTCTTCCAGAATCAGACGGAGTTGCGTCCCACGGGCGGGTTTATGGGATCGGTGGCCGAGGTTGTGTTGGATCGCGGGCAGATTTCAAAAGTCCGTGTTCCTCCCGGAGGAACGTATGATCTGAAGGGGCAGCTCTTAGCGCATGTTATTTCCCCGGCGCCGTTGCATCTTATTAATGCGCATTGGCAATTTCAGGATGCGAACTGGTTTCCGGATTTTCCGACCAGCGCCGAAAAGATTCGGTGGTTTTGGAGCAAGTCTGGTCAGCCGACGCTCGATGGCGTGATTGCAGTGAACGCATCGTTTGTTGAAAAGATCTTTGATGTGACTGGACCGATCGATATGCCTGAATACGGCAAGGTGATTGATCGGTCGAATTTTTTGCTCGAAACGCAAAAAGCCGTCGAACTCGAATATGATCGCGAAGCAAACACGCCGAAAAAATTTGTCGGCGATCTCATGGACGCGCTGCGCGAACGGATGAAGACGTTATCGAGCGATGATTGGCTCAAGGTTGCGGCGTTGCTTTCGGAAAGCGTTGAAACGAAAGATGTTCAAATTGCGTTGTTCCAACCGGAGGAACAGCAGGTGATTTCGCGATATGGTTGGAGCGGAGAGCTGAAGGAGACGGAGGGGGATCGATTGGCGCTTGTAGAGGCAAATATCGCGGGGCAAAAAACGGACGGCGTCATTCGCGAGCAGGCGACATTAAACGTGGATATTCGTCCGGATGGATCCATTGTTGATACGGTGAAACTTGTGCGAACGCATACCGGCACAAAAGGAGAGTTGTTTAGAGGTGTGCGAAACGTATCGTATCTTCGCGCCTATGTTCCAAAAGGGGCCGAGCTTCTTTCGGCGAGCGGGTTTGATTCACCCGCGTCCTCACTGTTTAAGCAGCCGGATGATGATTACGCGCCGGATCCAGATGTTGCAGCTATTGAGGCGACAACGCACGATGCGCCAGGATCGGTCGCGGTTGGGGAGGAAGGATCGCGAACGGTGCTCGGCGGATGGATGCAGTTGGACCCAGGTGAGACGCAAACGCTTACACTGACGTATAAGCTTCCGTTCCGCGTATCTGATCTTCGTGCATCTCTCGACGCATCACCGGAGCAGGCGTCACAATCGACACGCGCTTCGTATCTCCTGTTGGCAACGAGTCAGTCTGGAAAAGGAAATCGAGATTTTTCTGTGCATGTATCGATACCGTCGTCGTGGAAGACGGCGTGGACGCATGGAATGACGTCGTCGGGCGCGGCGTTGACGTGGCAGGGGGTATGGGATCGTGATCGCGTCATGGCGGCATTGCTAACCTATGACACGGCGTCAGAGTGAGGAGACAGCTGAACAAGAAACGCGTGAGCAGGCGGTAGAGGAAGGGCTCACCGCGATTTTTAAAGACGATGCCGGCGAGATGCCGGACCTGAAGACGTTCGAGCCGCGCCGATCTCGTTGGTGGTTGTACGCATGTCTCGCGGCGTGCGCCTTTCTGTTCGCGCTTCTTGCGGCGGCGTGGGCGGGCTTTTCGGTGTTTAAGCCATTTCGAGGATTTTCTGGGCAGGGACTCGCGATTGTCATTGAAGGGCCAGAACGAGTTGCGTTAGGGGAAGAGACGACATACTTTATTAATTATCAAAATCGAACGTCCGAGCCCATTTCGGCAGCATCGTTGAAGATAAGTTTTCCATCTGATTTCGTGTTGGCGTCAGTTGAACCTGCATCGGCAGGGGATGGTCGAGCATGGACGATCGACGGGATACCGGTTGATGGACGGGGCACGATGAAAATTCGTGGAACATTCACGGGTGCGCTCGGAACGCAGACGGCGATTCAGGTTGTCGGGACCTATAAGCCCGTTTCATCTCAAGCGGGTCTTGATGCGCTTGCAACGAAAGTGCTCTCGTATACGGAAAGTGTCTTGTCTGGCACGGTCGAGATTCCGGAAAAGGTGCTCCCTGGGGATCATGTTGTACTGACCTATCATATCGAGAATACAGGGCAGGATCCGTTTGAGGCCTTAGTAGCGCATGTAACGACCCCTGAAGGATTTCAGTTAGATGCGACGTCGACCTATCGGGCGAGTGGCCGCATGATAGAAATCCCTGTCGGGACGTTGTCGCCAGGCGCATCGTCAACGCTCCGCGTTCCCGGATCGTTCGCATCGGGCGCTTCCGGTGAGGCTCGTGTGATTGCGGAGACGGGACGCGTATCCCCGGAGGGTGTGTTCTTGTCATCCCAGCGCATCGAGGCGACGTGTACGGTTCTTGCGGGGGATCTGTCGTTGAAACTTGTTGTGAACGGCCTGGATCATGACGCGCCGATCGCGTACGGGATTCCGTTGCGCATCGGAATCGGATACGAAAATACCGCATCCGAAGACGTGGAAGGCATTCGTATTCGATGGCGCGTTGAACAGGAATCGCCCACGGGGACGACGCAGGTGCCGCTTCTCGATTGGACAACGCTCGCCGAAACATCGAGCGCCACCAGACAGGGCGCGTCGCTTGAGTGGGATGCGAAGAGTATTCCAACCCTCGAACGGCTCTCACCACGGGAAGAAGGATCGATTGGGTTTACGGTGAATGGCGTTTCAAGCGCGTCGGGGACCGCGGGGCTCGCGTTTCGTTTGATCGCGGAGGCGGACATGCGAAAGGTGGGATCAACGGTTGTTCATCGCGTCGTTCGTGCGGCGCCGATCGTGCTTCGGTATTCATCGGACGTGAAATTGTCGGCGGAAGCGCGGTATTTTTCTGAGGAGGGAGCGCCGCTCGGTTCTGGTCCGTTGCCGCCACTGGTCGGTCAGACGACGACGTATCGTGTAGAGTGGCGCGCACAGAAACGATTTCACGAGTTAGCAAATCTCAAGATTCGAGCCACGTTGCCATCAGGTGTTGCATGGACCGGGACGACGATTGATGACGCGGGGTCTCTCGTATACGACGAAGTGACGAGATCCGTAACGTGGACATTGAATCGAATGCCTGCGGATGTGAATGAGCAGACGATTCGATTTGATCTCGCGGTGACGCCAAGCGAGGCAGATGCGGGACGTTTCGCGAAGTTGGTCGGTGAGACACGGTTTGAAGCGACAGATAGCGTCACGGGAGAGCTGATGAGTCAGGTGCAGCCGGCACTGACGACGGATCTTGAAACGGATGAGTCCGCGAGCGGGAAGGGCGTTGTCCGAAAGCCGTAGGATGACGCGCGATTGGAAAAACAGAAAACAGGCGTATGCCTGTTTGTCTGGTATGGTGCGCCCCGAGAGGATCGAACTCCCGACCTCGTGGTTCGAAGCCACGCGCTCTATCCAACTGAGCTAGGGGCGCTTGCGTGCCGCAATGTACGGGTTGCGGCGCGGAACGTCAATTCTGTTCTTTTGTCGTCCATCCTTTTGCCTCAAGTCCGGCTTGTGCGGCTGCGACCTGCGCTTCTTGCTTTGAAGATCCTCGACCAACCGCGACGAGATCCTTTTCGAGGAAGACACCGACGGTAAACTCTTTGTTGTGATCCGGACCGACTTCTTCGAGGACTTTGTATGACGGAGTCACACCAAGCATCTCTTGCGCCGTTTCTTGAAACTTACTCTTCGGATCAATGTAGAGTTCATGTTTGAGGATGAACTCGAGATGCGAGAGAATGTGCGTATTGATAAACGTTTCCGCTGCGCTCATTCCGCCATCCATGTAAATCGCACCGATGATAGCTTCGATGGCGTTCGCGAGGATATACATGCGCGCCTTGGATCCAGTATCTCGTGCTTCGCCTTTTGAGAGAAGGAGGAATTCCTCAAAATTCAGTTGGCTCGCGATACCTGCGAGTGTTTTTGCGTTCACGAGCGCCGCTCGCCAGTTCGTGAGTTCGCCTTCCGGATTTGCGTATGTCTTGTACAGGTGTTCGGTCACGATGAGTTCGAGGACGGCATCGCCCAAGAATTCCAATCGTTCATTATGTGGATACGCAAAATCCGCATGCTCGTTCAGATACGAGCGATGCGTCATGGCTTCCAATAAGAATTTTTTCTCTGTGAAATGATGTCCGAGCCGTTCCTCCAGCAGGCCGAGGTTCTGTTCCAAATGTGTCATACGTACGTCGCGCCTCACGCGTCTGATGTCGTTTTTTGCGGTTCTTCCGCTTTCGGTTTATCTGCTTCTTTAAGAATGCCTTTCTCTGTCTGACTTCGGAATATCGCTCCAAGAACACCGTTTACGAATTTTCCCGAAGATTCACCGCCGAAGGTCTTCGCGAGTTCGATAGCTTCGTTGATCGCGACCTTCGAAGGGATTTCGTCGTTATACATGAGCTCGTAGGCGCCGATACGCAAAATATTCCGGTCGACCGTGGTGATTTTTTCAATCGGCCAATCCGGTGCGAATTTTGTAATCGTCGCGTCGATATCGTCGCGATGCGCGAGAACGTCTTGGACGATTTTTGTCGCGAACTCCTTCTCATCAAGCTCGGGAGCGAACTCCTCGAGGTTTCGGGCGATGATCTCTGTTCCGTCTTTTTCTCCACCATGAAAATCCCACTCATACAGAGATTGCATAGCGAGGGCTCTTGCAAGGTGGCGATTTGACATAGAGAAGGGGCGAGGGGATGTACGCTCCCCGGGCGGGGAGGAGATTAGGCGTGGGTATGGCCTTCGTGATCGTGATGATCGTCTGCCTCTTTTGCGGGCTTTTTTGCCTTACCGAGGAGTTTTTCGAGCTTCTTATCACGACCTTTTACGTGGATCGGATGGCCGTTATATTCCGTTGCTCCAGGGGCGGCGCGATGCGAAAGATGCACGGTTCCCGTGGTCGGACTGACCGTTAAAGACGGCTTTGTGAGCGCAAAATGCGACGCTCGGCGGCGCTTGTGTGAACTCGTTCGACGATGGCCAGGAAGACCCATAAACAGGTGGTTCTAGAGATTATATAGCTATCATACGGGAAAATGCGGATTTTTGCAAGTCCTGTGCGTACGAATAGAGAACAATGTATTTTGCCACGGACCGAACATCTTGAGGTGGGGATAGCTTGCCAAGACGGTTATTGACTGGTAGGATTCGGCTACATCTATGGAAAATCTTGAACGAACACTTGTACTGATTAAGCCCGATGGCGTGCAGCGCGGTCTCATTGGCGAGATCGTGACACGATTCGAGCGTGTTGGGTTGAAGCTTGTCGCGATGAAGATGGTTCATGCGTCGCATGAAGACGTAGATCGTCACTACGCTCTCACGGAAGAGTGGATGAAGGCGGTGTACGAAAAAGCAAAAGCGAAATATGAGGCTTCTGGTGAGCCGTTCAATTTTCCGGATCACATCGCATACGGAACAGAAATCAAGAACGGTCTTGTGACCTTCTTGAAGTCCGCGCCGATCGTCGCGCTTGTTCTCGAAGGAGAAAAAGCGGTTTCTCTCGTTCGCAAGCTTGTAGGATCCACGGAGCCGGCATCGTCCGCTCCGGGAACGATCCGCGGGGATTTGTCTCATGACACCTACGCGCTTTCAAATCTCCAGAATCGACCGTTGCGCAACTTGATTCATGCGTCCGGAACGGTGGAGGAAGCGCAAAACGAAATTGCAATCTGGTTTACGGAAACGGAATTGTACAAATACGAACATGTGAATGATCGGGTGCAGTACGACCCGTCGTGGTTCGTCTCGTAAACCCAAAAAAATCGTGAGAAGATTGACGTCGCTCACGATTTTTTTTATTGTTTATTCGTTCATTGACAGAGGGAGGGGGTATGAGAGCGTCTCACGGAAGCCCGTTCTTTTATTGGAACTTAATCTACCTCACGCAGGGTGCGACGGACTATGTCTGCCGCGGCGGGTCGGATCTTGCGGCGCGTCGTCTATTCCAGATCGTTGATCAGTTTAACGATGAAGCCTCGTCGCAAATTCGTCCGTGTGGCGTGCTGCGGGTGAAGCGACTGATCGATCCGTCGGTGCTCGGTCCGCACGTTCATTCGTTGGCGAATTTCGCCGACGAGATATTGAGTCGCTACGGAGTGACGGACGTCGAGCTTCGGTTTGGGAGCTTGAACGAAGGGGCGTACACGACGCTCCTGCAGTGTATCCGGAGTCTTGAGCCGAGAGAGCGCGATAGCGTTTTTCTCATCGATGGAAAAGATCCGGAGGGTCCGATTGTCGTTCCCGCAGGCCAAGAAATCTTGATCGTCCGTATTTCTTCTCCGCAGCCTTCTATCGGTCCGGATCCTCCACCGGATCCGCCTCCCTCCGCTGCATAGCCGTCTTCGCATGTCCTCGAAAATCCTCGAGGATTTTTTCTTGACGGTCGTAGTATCCTCCTGCATGCTACATATGCCTGAAGGATTACGTCGGAGTGAGATTTCGGGCTAAATCGAGTTCTTGGGGCAACGATTTCGTTCCTGACGTTCTACGTCGGGAGTCCGAGTACCCTCGGACGAGGCCGTGGTCTCGCGTTGACTGCCCCTGCAGCGTTCAGTCTTTCGTGCCGATGTGACGGGTTATTCTGTCGCTCTCGTCGCAAATGACGTTGTGCTCACTACGAGCTGAACCGAAAATCTCCCCCGACGCCCTTCAGGTCATAAGACGCTTCGCGCGTCTTATTTTTTTGCATCGAAAAAAAGAGGTAACGAGGTCGTCTGAGTGAAGCGGTGTGAAGGTGAAGAATGGAAGTCCCGGGCTGTATAAACGTTGTATAAACAAAGAGCGCACCCGGACGGCGTGAGCGAGTGTGCTCTTTGCCGCGCTTGGTGCGCATGAGGTGGTGTTCAGTGCTTCATCAGATAGCCGATCGTGGCACAGACAATCCCCGCGAAGTTGATGACTGCGTCGAACTTCGTGTACTTGTTCTCCTTGTAATGAACGAGCCTGATGGTGTTCCAGACCAACAGTCCGAACAATCCTCCTTGCCCAACGAAAAAAAGATACGGCATGCAAAACTCCCTTGCGAACGTACGGTTCACCCTACCGCAGGGGTCAAAATGACGAATAAAAATATCATAAAATGGAATTTTTGTCAACCGTCTCTGGAGCTTAAAACATCCAACGAAAAAATCCTGCGCGAGGCAGGATTTGTTCGATGGTCGGGCTAGAGGGACTTGAACCCTCGACCTCTTGCACCCCATGCAAGCGCGCTAGCCAACTGCGCTATAGCCCGACGAGTGAGCGAACGGTTATGCTGAGCGAGAGCATAATGGAGGGGATCTGAATTTCGGTTCTCGAGATTTTTTACTCGTGGCCGGGATGGTACCAAGCTTCGATGTATCAATCAAGCGGTAGTCAAAGACTCTTGCTCTCAATAATTACGGGTGTACGATATATTCCCGTTTGCACGACGGGATCGCACGTTACGCATTCAAGGAAAGGATTGCTGCATGTACGATATTCCCACTGAGAAGCCGGTCACGGTTCGGCCGCCTGGAAGTGCCCTGAGGAGAGGAAGATATTGGGACGAGGCGCCAAATGGAGCGCTCATCATTTTCTCAGAAACAGCTCCGGCGGACGAACGGCTTGTGCGCGGGATGCTGGAGTGTACGTTGGATGCGCATGCGCGTCTGCAGCCCATGTCTTGCCGTGTTGTACTAAGCGTCGATCCGACGATCGCCTTGCGTCTGTGGCAGGATGGTCGGTTGGATGTCTGTCAGCTTGCGGCTGCATCCGAGCGCGATCAACAGATCGTTATTCCTGATTTTTTTCTCTCGGGAAGAGACGGCGCTCGTATATCGTTTCCGTTGTCGATTCTTCCCTATACTCCGCGGCCGCGATTCGGTTTTTTGGTCGGCTGACGCGCCTCTGCTCCCGTTTTGTAACGGGATTTTTTCTTGCCTTTTTGTGCGTGGTATTGACAGGGAGCGCGGATTCTTCTTGCGTCGTGTGAAGATATCCCTTATTCTGTGGGGGTCTTATTCTTACTTCTCTCGTTTCGCTATATGGCAAAGATGACGAAATCGCAATTGATGGACGCAATCGCTTCTAAGACGGGCCACACCAAGAAAGATGTTGGCATGGTCGTTGAGGCGATGGTGGACGTCGCGTACGCTGAAACCAAGAAGAATGGTGAATTCGCCATTCCGGGTCTTGGAAAGCTCGTGAAAAAGCACCGCGCAGCACGCATGGGTCGTAACCCGGCGACTGGTGCAGAAATCAAGATCCCAGCGAAAACGGTTGTGAAGTTCCGCGTCGCGAAAGCGGCAAAGGACGCGATCCTGTAATTCGCGTGTTCTCTGGAAGCCTCTCCCGCATGGGGGAGGCTTTTGTATTCGAACGGTTTGTGCCGTGGGTTGGGAAGAGATGTGATCCTGTGTTACATTTTCGGCATGTCGATATTTATCGCGACCTGCGGTCCGACGGGGATTGGAAAGACGTACCTCATGCAGCGATTGATCGCGCGCGATCCGCGTCGATTCACGCCGGTGCTCAGCGTAACAACGCGTGCGCGTCGAGATGCGGAAGATGGATTCTGGTATCGATTCATCACGCGTGAAGAGTTGTCGTCATTTGACCCCGCGGACGTGCTTTCGAACGTGGAGTTTCGAGGGGAGCAGTATGTGTTGCTGCGTTCGGAAATTGCGAAGGCGATGGAACGCGCGCCGATTGCGTTTATGGCAATCGTGACGCCTGTTATCCTATTGCTTCGTCGTGAGGGCGTTCCGCATGCGCTTGTTTCGTGTACGGTGGGGGATGAAGCTGGATATGAGGCACGACTGAAGAAGCGAGGGTTTGATGGAGAGGCGCTGCAATCAGAGAAGCGGGCTGGTATAGAGTTCGTCTATCCTCCGGAAGATCCCGCGTGGCCGCAACGACGCGTTGCGCTTGGGATAGATGCGACCGATGAAGATCGTTTTACAGCGGCGGTTCGTGAACTCGCGGGTCCATTGTTCCCCGCTGAACTGCGTTGATATGCCTGACTCACTCGTTGTGCGTGCGCCCGAGCGTTCTGCGGAACGTCAGACGGAATCCGTTGTCCGTGTTCGTGCGGAGCTTGTATCCGTTGGTGGCGGCATCTTGCTGACAATCTGCTTACTACTTACGGCGGGATCGATCGCGGCGTTGCTCTATCCGGGTGTTACAAGCGTTCAGCGGTTTATCGCAGGGGTATTGTTGCTCGCAGCATGGGTGTATTTTATTCGTTCCATCACCGAAGAGCTGGCTCTTGTTGATCGGCAAATTACGTTTCGCGCTATTCTTGCTCGTACGAGAACAATCCGCATTGATGAACTTGCATCGATGGAGCTAACGCATCAAGGCGTGAATTTGGAACGAGGTATCGAAACGATTGAATTTCAGACGTTTGATAAACGGATCGAGCGCGTGAGTCTTGGGCCGTGTTGGGATCGGGACCAGCTTGAAGCGTTTGTCCGGTCGGTTGAAGAGGCGCTTCACGAATCCTGAACGCGTCCTGTACGCTACTCGTCATATGTCACGTACGAATATCCCCACGTCTGGTCCGTCTCCCGTTCCACCAAAGACTATTCTTCCCGAGCGTTACGTGAACGATGGTGAGCCGCCGGCAAAGGTGTGTGTGCCGTATCAGTCGCAGGCACAGACATTTACCGAGAATCCGAACTGGCGGGTCTTTCGCATGATGGCGGAGTCGATTGAGGGGTTTGAGTTTTTGTCGAAGTTAAAAAATGAGGTGTCGATTTTCGGAAGCGCACGCACGAAGGCGGGGCATCCACACTACAAAATGGCGCGCAAACTCGGTCAGTTGCTCGGCAAGCACGGCTATACGGTGATCACCGGAGGCGGACCGGGAATCATGGAAGCGGCAAATCGTGGTGCGCATGAAGAGGGTGGCGTATCCGTTGGATTGGACATCGAACTTTCGACCGAACAGCGTCGGAACAAGTATGCGACAAAGGCAATCGGATTCCATTATTTCTTCACGCGAAAAGTCATGCTGTCCATTTCCGCACAAGCCTATGTCTTTTTTCCGGGCGGATTTGGCACCTTGGATGAAATGAGTGAAATGCTTTGTCTTATCCAAACACAAAAAGTGCCGCGAGAGGTTCCATTGATTCTTGTCGGAAAGTCATTCTGGAGGCCGATATTGTCGTGGTTTAAGAAGACGATGTTGGATGCAGAAGGGTATATCGATGCAGAAGACCTCAACATTTTGCGCGTTGTCGACTCCGCTGAAGAAGCGTATAAAATCATCGAGACGACCTGCGAACGTCCATTCGGATAACGAACGGCGATGAGGGACATAAAAAACAGACCGCTTAGGCGGTCTGTTTTTCGCGACGAGCAGCGGTTTTCATTCGCTTCTTCATCCGCTTGCTTGGAAGTTCGCCTTTCGCGATCTTCGTAAATTTCTTGAGCGTCTTCAGCGTTCGCGTGGAGACGCGCACTCGCACGCCGCCAAGTCGAATCGTTTGGAGGTTGACCTCTTGATTGCGCTTTGTGGCGATGTTGGAGTGGCTGCGCGAATTTCCGCGGTTTGCGCGCTTACCGGTGAGAATATCGATGCGGGACATATACGTGGCCGGAGGATAGCGCAAAACGCAGGATGTTGCAAGCCCTGTGTGTCTGTCCAACCGGAGGCGTACCGAGTATTATTTGTGCATGCTGGCTACTTTGTTTCAAAACCCGCTTTTTTTCGTGGTGTGGATCGTTGCGATATTGATTGCGCTCACGGCACATGAGTTTTCGCACGCGCTCGTCGGAACACTTTTGGGTGATCCTACGGCAAAGCGGCTGGGGCGACTGACGCTGAATCCCGCGGCACACATTGATCCGTTTGGACTGCTGACGTTGGTGATTGTTGGCTTTGGTTGGGGACGACCGGTCCCATTTAATCCATACAATCTGCGCGATCAACGTTGGGGGCCTGTTGCGATTGCGTTTGCGGGACCGGGGATGAATTTATTGCTCGCGACACTCGCGGGCATCCTTCTTCGATTTCTTTTTTCCGTGCTTGGTGATGAGAATCTCCTCGTTCATTTTTTGTTTGTCTCGGTCTACCTCAATATGGGGTTGTTGCTCTTTAATCTTCTTCCAATCCCTCCGCTTGACGGGTCGAAATTGTTATTTGCCGTTTTGCGTGGACCAGATGCCGCGCGTCAACGCATGATGCTTGAGATGCGGGGGCCGTGGATTTTGTTTGCGCTCGTCGTGGGCGACATGCTGTTCGGGCTTGGAATTTTTTCGTGGTTATTCAGTCTCATCTCGGTATTCGTGCACTACGTCGTCGGCGTATGATTCTTTCTCGTCGCGGAACGTCGTCAGTATGGGCTGACATTGCGGTCGTATGGGGAGGATTTTTTTTAGCGATGCTTGTCACGGATCTTGTGCGTCGCGCACCAATCGCTTCATTCCACACTGTCGTATTCGCGTATGTCTATCCGTTGAGTATCGCGTTTTGTCTGCTTGTGATGACCGCGGCGTTGATGGCGCGTTCTTCGTGGGAAGAGGTGTGGCGAGGATTGATTGATGCGTCTCCGATAGCGTTTTTGATTGCAACGGTCGCAGGTATTGTTGGTCCATGGAATGATGGCAGCGGCGCGATTGCACTTGCGCCGATGGATGCGGCGATGTTTGTGGTGACGGGCGGGGTGCTCCCGGTGAGTGTTGGACCGATTGTGCTCGTACGTGTGCTGCTTCTTGTCTTCGCGGTCATGACGGGATTGATCGTATCTCGTCGCGGATTCGGGACGCCCCGAGCTGTACTCACGGCGATTGTCTCGTGGATCGCGGCATGTGTCCCGCTGCTCGCGCAAAGTTGGATCGCGCTCGGGGCGGCGATCACACGACGTCTTCCTCTTGAACATTCGCTGGACGCTCTTCGTGCGCTTGGCGTTGCTGTGACGCATTCGTATTGGTCGAATGCGCAAGCGGATCGATTTTTGTCGGGAATTGGCGATCAGGTGGAGATCGCGTCGGCGTTGTCGGCCGCAGCGCTTGGTCTTGTGCTTATCGCGGTCGTGCTCGCGTGGCGATATCTTTCCGTTTTTGTCTCGTGGATTCGTTCGTACCCTCGACGGATGCTGTTGCTTGTCTTCTCTCCGCTTCTTGCGGGATTCTTGATCGGTATTCGTGGCACACGCATGTCGTGGACGGGATTGGATGTGCTTTCTGTTGTGTTGCCGTTGTACATGGTCTTCGCGTGGTTTGTATGGGATCGGTGGGGGATGGAGCGAAAGGAGATCGGCGAGACAGCGTGTCTCTTTGCGTTTGCGTGTGGATTCGTCATGGGTTGGCCGGTTGTTGCGCTTCTCGTGGCGCTCCTTGCCCTCGGATCTGGCCGCATCCGATCGATGCCCGTTCTTCGCGCATCGATTGCGGCGGGGATATTGGTCGCAATTGGAGGGTCGGTCGCGGTTCGGAGTCCGGTGTTCCCTTCGGCGCTCTTTGATATCGCGCTGTTATGGGGAGTGCTTACGGCGTGTGTCATCGGCTTTGAAAAAAAGATCGATTCTTGGCTTCGTTACGGCGTTATTCTGGCAATTGGCATGGGGTGGGCGCTTACGCTGTTCCGGTTCTCCCTGCCGTCTTGACGATAATGCCTGTTTGCTGCTATATTTCGGCCACATTCCGCGGGAAATATTTCGGGTTTCGTGGCTGAAATTTCGAGTATTGACCCACATCAATTCTTAAAACGCTTTTGTTTTTCTCATGCCTACTGTTAACCAGTTGGTGCGCCGTTCGCGTCGCGCCGTTAAGACAAAGTCCAAGAGCCCAGCGCTTCAGTCGCGTCTCGACACGCTTCATCGCAAGCGCACGACACTTCGTCGCGGTGCCGCTTTTATGCGCGGCGTGTGCACGAAGGTGACAACTATGACGCCGAAAAAGCCAAACTCGGCTCTCCGAAAGATTGCGCGTGTTCGCCTGTCGAACGGCATGGAAGTCACGGCGTATATCCCGGGCGAAGGACACAATCTTCAAGAGCACTCCATCGTGCTGATTCGTGGTGGTCGTGTGAAGGACCTTCCGGGTGTGCGATACCACATCGTGCGTGGCGTGTATGACACGCAGGGCGTTTCGAATCGCCGACGTGGTCGATCTCTCTACGGCAACAAGCGACCGAAGGCAGCCAAATAATCTTCGAATGATTCTGAACTGATATGCGTGGCAAACAAGCCCCAAAACGAAAAATTTCTACCGACCCGAAGTTCGCTTCGCCGGTTGTTTCGAAGTTTATTAATTACGTGATGAAGGACGGAAAGAAGTCTACGGCGCAGAAGATCGTGTACCAGGCGCTCGAAGCTGTTGAGGCGAAGACGAAGAAGCCTGCGATGGAGATTTTCTCGGAAGCGATGAACAACGTTTCTCCGCTTCTCGAAGTCAAATCGAAGCGTGTTGGTGGTGCGAACTATCAAATTCCGATGCAGGTGCGCGCAGAGCGCCGGCAGCAGCTCGCGTTCCGATGGATTCTCCTCGCGGCTCGTTCCAAGAAAGGAAAGCCGATGGCTGAAAAGCTTGCGACAGAACTCCTCGCGGCAGCAGAAAATCAGGGTGACGCCGTGAAGAAGAAGCTCGACGTACAGCGCATGGCCGAGGCCAACCGCGCGTTTGCTCATTTTGCTCGGTAATCCATTATGCCCCGTGAATATTCATTGAAGGATACTCGTAACTTCGGGATTATTGCTCACATTGACGCCGGAAAGACGACGGTCTCCGAGCGCGTGTTGTTCTACACCGGTCGCAAACACAAGATCGGTGAAGTGCACGAAGGTGAAGCCACCATGGACTGGATGGCGCAAGAGCGCGAACGCGGGATCACGATCACTGCGGCTGCGACGACGTGTTTTTGGAAGGGGCATCGCATGAACCTCATCGACACGCCGGGGCACATCGACTTTACAATTGAAGTGCAACGCTCGCTTCGCGTACTCGACGGCGCGGTTACCGTGTTCGACGGCGTTGCTGGTGTGGAACCGCAGTCTGAAACTGTGTGGCGCCAGGCGGACAAGTATCATGTGCCGCGCATCTGCTTCGTGAACAAGCTCGACCGCATGGGTGCGGATTTCATGAAGGACGTTGAATCGATTCGTACGCGTTTGAACAAGCGCGCGTATCCGATCCAGCTCCCGATCGGTGCCGAAGCAAACTTCGTGGGCATTATCGACCTCATCACGATGAAGGCCGAAATGTATAAGGATGAACTCGGCCAGCAGATCGAAGAGGTTGATATTCCGGCAGACAAACTCGAAGACGCGAAAAAGTATCGCGGAGAATTCCTCGAAGCACTCGCTGAGACGGATGAATCGCTCATGAACCGCTATCTCGCGGGTGAGCAGCTTTCGGTTGAAGAGATTCGCGCCGCGCTCCGCAAGGCGGTTATTGCGATGGATTTGTTCCCGATCATGTGTGGCTCTGCACTCAAGAACAAGGGCGTGCAGTTCTTGCTTGATGCCGTGACGTACTATCTCCCGTCGCCGCTCGATATTCCGGCTATCAAAGGCTTTAACCCGGACAAGCCGGATCAGATCGAAGAGCGTCCAGCGTCCGACGAGGCGCCGTTTGCGGCTCTCGCATTTAAGGTCATGGCGGATCCGTTCGTCGGAAAACTCGTGTTCTTCCGCGTGTACTCCGGAAAGCTCGCCGCAGGTTCCTATGTGCTCAACACCACCTCTGGTGAAAAAGAGCGCATCGGTCGCATCGTGCGCATGCACTCCAACCAGCGTGAAGATGTGGAAGAGGTGTTTGCGGGTGAAATCGCCGCAGCGGTGGGATTGAAGGGGACGTTTACGGGTCACACATTGTGCGATGAGGATCATCCGGTTGTGCTCGAGTCCATCACGATTCCGGAACCGGTTATTTCGGTGGCCATCGAACCGAAGACGAAAGCGGACCAGGAAAAGATGGGTGTCGCCCTTCAGAAATTGGGTGAAGAAGATCCGTCGTTCCGTGTTCGTACGGATGAGGAAACGCTCCAGACGATCATCTCTGGTATGGGTGAATTGCACCTCGACATCATCGTCGATCGCATGAAGCGCGAATTCAACGTTGAAGCGAACGTCGGGAAGCCGCAGGTCGCCTACAAGGAATCGCTCAAGAAGATGGCGGAAGCGCAAGGGAAGTTTATCCGTCAATCTGGTGGACGTGGTCAGTACGGTGACTGTTGGCTCCGTGTGGAACCCCTCGAGCGTGGAAAGGGTTACGAATTCGTTGATGAGATTAAGGGTGGTGTGATTCCGAAGGAATACATCCAGCCGATCAACAAGGGTGTCCAGGAAGCGATGACGCGCGGTGTCATTGCCGGGTATCCGCTCATCGATGCCAAGGTTACGGTGTTCGACGGTTCGTACCACGAAGTCGACTCCTCCGAAGCGGCGTTTAAGGTCGCGGCATCCATGGCGTTCCAGGAAGCGTGTAAGAAGGGTGGCGTTGCGCTACTTGAACCGATCATGAAAGTTGAAGTCGTGACCCCGGAACAGTATATGGGTGACGTCATCGGTGACTTGAACTCGAAGCGTGGTCAGATCAACGAGATGACCGAGCGCTCGGGCGCGAAGGTGATCGATGCGTTCGTTCCGCTCTCCGAAATGTTCGGATACGCGACGTCGCTCCGCTCGATGACACAAGGTCGCGCCTCGTACTCGATGGAATTCGCGCACTACGCCGAAGCTCCACAGAACGTAACGGCTGCGATCGTCGA
>CAYMTE010000016.1:0-23402 GCA_964393325.1 uncultured Gammaproteobacteria bacterium | reverse complement strand
CTCGCTCACGATGTTCGCTCCCACGAAAGGGCTTCCGCCCTCTCGTGAGCTCTCCCCCGCAGCGGTGGGAACCTCCCGGTTCCCAAACCCTCCACGTTCTCGCCCTTCAATCGCCCAACATCAAATATAAATACCCCGTGTAAGGGGTATATATATTTGGCTCGGGGACTAGGGCTCGAACCTAGATTAGCTGATTCAGAGTCAGCTGTCCTACCGTTAGACGATCCCCGAATGTCTTCAAAAAGTACGGCGAGTATGTCGAAAAAGTGGCACGTTGTCAATATGACGCTATCCCGTCTCTTCGACGACATTCCCCCCAAATGCTTTGAGAATATTCGAAACCATATCCGTTGAGCGTTGTTCCGCCGCTTCCGCATCCTCACCGACGACGCCTTCGACGCGCACACCCGTTGTTCCAAGCGTGGCGTTCAGCGTGTCTTCGATGATCCGTCTATTTTTTAAATCCGAGAGGATCTTGTCTTTATGAAATGGATATTGAAAACGGATGGTGAGAACAGATCCCTCAACAGAAAGTGGACGGCTCGTTTTTAAAATAAAGGTCAACGATGGGCTTGTTTCGCCAAGCGTTTTTACAAAAGGTTGCCATTTGCGTTGGACGAGGCCGAGAGAGATGTCCGACGCGGGACCGGTCGAAGGAGCGGGCGGTATGAATGGAGGCGGTGACGTGGGCGGGGTTGTGTGTGGGGCAGGAGCAGGCGCCGGTGGTGTCGTTTCTCGACGTGTTGGTGTTTCTGGTTTGGCGGCAGGCGCAGGAGGGTCAACGCGCGTTCCAGACGGTCCTCCTCGCCCACTTGGTCCATGCGGAAGAATTCCGAGCGTGATGGCGGTAACGGCGAGCTCCAGTGCGAATCGAGGATCGATCCCCTGTTTCGCATCGCGTCGACGCTCCATGAGGAGTAAGGCGATGTCACCGAGTTCTGCTTCTGCGTAGTGTCCAATGATCTCCGAGAGCGCACGCTCTCCCTCATCTCCGCTCTTGAGTCGATCCGCCACGCGGGGATCTGCGCCGGCGATAAGGAGGTGTCGAACGGCTTCAAGAAGATCATCAAAGATCGGAAGAAGCGGAATCCCCTCGTCTTCCAGTGCGGCGACGGACTGGAGTGCCGGCGCTAATTCTCGTTTCGCACACACGGCGAGGAGTTTTGCCGCGATCGGCAGGCGCGATAGTGGGATCACGAGCGACGCGATGTCGTTCGTGATGTGTTTCTCTCCAAGAGATAACAGTTGACCGAGCAACGTTTCCGCATCGCGTACGCACCCGTCTGAATGGCGCACGATCGATGTGACGACGTCCGCATCGATTTGCACTGCCTCTTTCGTGGCAAGATCTCCCACGCGTGCGGCGAGCGACGCGTCCGGGATGCGCTTAAAATCAAATTGCTGACATCGTGAAATGATCGTCGCGGGCACCTTGTGACGCTCTGTCGTTGCGAGAATGAATACGGCGTAGCTTGGCGGCTCCTCGAGCGTTTTGAGTAATGCGTTCCATGCCGCGTTTGTGAGCATGTGCGCTTCGTCGAGCACGTAGACCTTGTACATGCCGCGCGTGGGCTGAAAACGGACGTGCTCAATAATGAGTTCGCGGATATTATCCACGCCATTGTGTGATGCCGCATCCAGTTCAATCAAATCTAAGAGCCGCCCCTCGGTCGCCTCCATGCAGAGATCGCATGTGTTACAGGGCTCTCCGTCTTGAGGCTGCTTGCAGTTTAATGCTTTCGCGAGAACGCGCGCGGTCGTCGTTTTTCCGACACCGCGAGGTCCAGAAAACAAATAGGCATGAGCGATCTTCCCGGTCGCGACTTCTTTGCGAAGCGTTTCCTTGATCGGCTCTTGATCTGTGATATCCGCAAACCGTTGCGGGCGATACGTTCTGCTAAGCGACATACAACAACGCGCGCATGGTAGCGCGCGGATGGTGTCGTTGCAATGAGGAGAATGTCTATTCGTGACGAATGATGTTTTCAACCGCGGCCCACTTCGATGGCGCCGATTTTGGAATCAAAATAACCGCATTATCGCCAGGCTGTCCCTTGAAGAACGAAATGGAGGCAGACAGGACGTGGTACTTGCGTCCATCCGCAACAACTTTCCATTCCTGTGTCGTTTCGTCACTGACTAAGAGGCCGACGATGCGTTCACGTTCGATCGGGCCGATCTGTTTAAACAGAAAATTTCCGTTGTTCTGGATGGTGAGTTTAAGGATGTCGCCTTCAACAAGTTTTGATTTTGACGCGTAGTTCGGCGGAACGAGATATTGTTTTCCGTCAGATCCAATCATGTGTTGCCCGTCAAAAACCCCTTCGACGATACGCCCTTCGTTCAGGGGTGATACAACCTCTCCTCCTTCGGGCGTGGCGCGTCGAGAAATCAGATGCTCCAGGTCAGCCATGTCTGCGTCGCCCGAAAGAAGCCGCTCAAGCGTCGCAAGCTCTTCTCGAAGATTTACAATAATCTTTTTTGCGAGCGCGAACTTCGTATCCACTCCGTCGATCGTCGCTTTGCTCGGCTGTTGGATGTCTTCGGTCGTTTCTTCTGTTGTTGCTTTGGTTTTTGGCATGTTATTTCCACCCAATTCGTACCTATACACAACCAGCATACCACGTCGCTGGATAAGTCAAAATGGACTTATCCACCGGGCGAAATCCTCGTTTGGCGCGTCGTTATCGATCCGACAGCATCATGTTACATGGCTACGGAGTCAGAGCTCATCCCCTCTGTTACGAACGACCGCTCCTGGATCTCCGCTTCGACGAGTTCGCGTTTTCGTCCGTATTTGTATCGCGAGAGCTCGCGAATCATCGCCGGAAGCTCCTTATCTGTGGGCGGTGTGGCGCGATACGGCTTCATATTGAACGGTCGCGAGGCGGTATTGTTGATCAAGATTTTTGCATTGCACGTGAACGCCTCGACGTTGATCAAATCATACTTCGAGAAGACAGGCGCGAATTCTTTTTCGAGGAACTCGGCGTCATCCGGACCGACGCGGAACGACATCATGCTGCCGACGTTTCCAAAAATCGCGTCGCGGATGAGCGTGTCACCTTTTTGCGTCAACTGGCCGATGAATTGGTGTGCGATAATCAGATCTAGGCCGTATTTTCGCGCTTCGGACAAAATTGAGCTGATCGAATCTGTAAGGAAGTTTTGGAACTCGTCGATATACAGGTAGAAATCCTTCCGCTTGTCCGCTTCCATATCCGTTCGCGAGAGCGCTGCCATGAGAATCTTCCCGACGAGCACCATTCCAATGAGATACGCGTTGATATCGCCAAGTTTTCCTTTTGAGAGATTCAAGAGAAGGATTTTTCCTTCATCCATCACCTGTCGCACATTGAATGCACTCTTTTGCTGACCGATAATCGGACGCATGATGTCGTTCGAGATAAACGGCGTCAGCTTTGACGTGATGTAGGGCACCATGTTTTGAAGAGATGCTTCACCGCCGGCTTTTTGCGCCTCTTTGAGCCAGAAATCTTTTACGACTTGCGTCTTGCATTTTGAGAGCTTGAGCGCGCGGAATTCTTCGTCTGCGAGTACACGCGGAATTTCCATGAGCGTGCTTCCGGATTCCGGATCATCCATGATGAGTAGCATCGCATTACGCATGTACTGTTCAAACATTGGTCCGCCGGTGGATTTGAGATCGTACAATTTATCAAAAATCTTCAACATCTCGTTGATGACGAAGGTTTTTTGTTCTGGGTACCGCTCATCAAACTCAAGCATGTTGAGCCCCATCGGACGCTCGGTGTCCGCGGGAGAGAAGTAGATCACGTCATCCGCACGTTCACGCGGCACGAACGCGAGCGCGTCGTCGGCGAAGTCACCGTGCGGATCGATCACGCAAACGCCACGGCCTTCTTCGATATCCTGCTTCACCATGCTCTTCATGAGTTCGGTTTTTCCGGATCCGGATTTACCGATCACATACATATGCCGACGTCGATCTTGCGGCTGCATGCGGATGAGATAATCGTGGCCGCGATACTCTGAATGACCGAGCAGGAGTCC
The DNA here is from genome assembly GCA_964393325.1 of uncultured Gammaproteobacteria bacterium. Taxonomy (GTDB): domain Bacteria; phylum Patescibacteriota; class Patescibacteriia; order 2-12-FULL-60-25; family 2-12-FULL-60-25; genus JBAZWV01. Next base: position 19,367 of record CAYMTE010000016.1, on the reverse strand, counting down.
TTCCGTCGGCAGATTCGTCGGAGGCAACGCGCGTCGTGAGAGAAGCCAGTCGATTTTTGGCGTTTCGGTGCTGGCAAGCGGAAGATGATACAGCGATGCGAGTTCTTCGGCATTCAAAACAAAGCGGTGACGTTCATCGAAATGACGGAAAATAAAATGCCGGATGAGGACAGACTGAAACCGCGGCACTGTTTTCGAAAACGAATTTCCGTATTCGTAGATGTTGTACTGTCCGTACGCGCCAAGAATGTCATTCAAATATTGCTGCGCCTTTTGCGCATTGGATGATGACACGACGATACGAACGTTGACGTCGAGACCTGCCTTCGACGCTTTCTCTTCAAGTCCTTTTACCATCTCCTCTTCAAGCGGAGAGAGACGGTATGGCTCGTCTGATTTCTTCTCCGATGGTTTTGCCGTTGATGCGAGGCTCTTCAGCTCTTTTCCGACGGATGATGCGATGCCTCGGCTTTCAACTTGAGAGAGCTTTTTTCCCTGCTGCATTTCTTTTGCAATGCGCAGACCCTCGCTGCGCCAGTCCTTGTGCGCGCTGCGTATGACATATTGGATGACGGCGCCGTCATCTCCGGTTACTTTTGATAGTGCGTTTGTCAGTGAGTTGAGCGGATCGGATTCCAATTTTCTATACGTTTTAATCGGAAAACCGTTCGATCGTCGCAATTTGAGATAGCTTCCCATGACGACGCCCGTTGGGGCGAACATGTTGTAATCCGTCACGTCCTCAATTTCCGCATGCGGATACTGGGCATGAATTTGCTCTTCGATAAAATGCTGCTGGGCACGCGGCACGGAGGTATAAAACGAAATCTTGTCTTTGTGCGCCACGATTTCAAAGGTCGCGTGATCCCCCCGTCCGAAGAGCCATGCGCGAAGTCCTTTTTCTACGGGTAGTGAGCCAATGGTCGAAAAAATCGTCTCCATGACTGCGATGCGCTCCTGGATTTGTTGCTGTGAAGAGTTGTCTCCGTTTTCTGACGTCTCCTTTGGCACTTTGATATGGAGTACGACCATATCAAACGCGCGTTTTGCACTTCCGCTTCGATTAAACGCACGCTTCACGATGAGGAGCGTGATCGTGATCATGGCGAATACGCCCAGGACGAGCAAGACAAGCCAGAAGATTGGATTTTGGATGATCAGCGCCGGATCAAGATTGAGTGGCGTCTCTGCGACGGTCGGATCAAAAATGTCCGCTTGGAGGATGGGAATGATCATGTGCGTGGTGTGCGATCTTCTCGGCGTGCGGCATCGAATTCCAGTATCGCATCCGTTTTAATCTTCGCTTCCTGCTCCAAGAAGAATTTATTGACTTGCGGAATCGTCAGGAGCCAGTCGCGGATCAGTCGGAGGACGTGTGAGGCTTCTACGCGAAACGTCCGTAGCATGACCGAGATACGCTGGGAGGCTTCCTCGCCTTTTTTCTTAAACAGTGGCTTTGCCTCATCTGGAAGTGAGGCATAAAGTTCCCCGAGATCCCTTTCGAGGATCTGCTCCACATGAAGCGTGACGTCGTCAATCTGTCGCGTCGGCACAGGAGCGGCCAGCTTTCGAGCAGGTTGCGCGGCACGCGGGGTAGACGGACGGGGGGTCGGAGGGGTCTCTTTCACCTCTTCGAGAAAATGCTCTTTTGCTTCTGGGCGCTGCTCGTATGCGCGTTCATCCGCTTCAACGGACGATATCTCTTCGGTACGCACCGGCGTTTCGATCCGTGGTTCCAGCGTCGGTGATGGTTGAAGATCTGGCATACAATCATCCTACAGTGTAGCACATGAGTTCATGCGTCACGCGTGGTATACTTCGTTCGTGGCACGACAGAGTAACCTCGCCATTTCGCACGCAACCGTCAGCGACCTCGAGTGGGTCTTGGTTTCGAGTAATCAAAAACCGGAAGTTCAATGGCTGCGTCGGACATATGATCTTCACCAGCTCGATCTCAAGGCGGTCATGCCTCCGTTGCAACGACCTCGTATTGTGGTCCGCGACGAATACATTTTTTTGATTCTGCTGTATCCGGTGTTTGATAAAAAAACGCGCACGATTTATGCGAGTGAAGTGGATCTCATCGTCACGCCTAACCGGTTGATCACGATAAACGCGGACGAACTTCCTACGATTCGAAAATTTTTCAACGCCTTTCAAAAAACATCACTGGAAAAGAAAAAGATCAACGAAGCCTTTCGTGGAAACGCGTTTCGCTTGTGTGCATCGCTTCTCTCGGAGCTCGAGGAAGATATGTTTCCAATGCTCGTCCATCTTTCAAGCGACATTGACGATATTGAAGTCCGCTTGTTTCGAGATTACGAGAAGAACCTCATTCAAGAGCTGCTTCGGATCAAAACGAATGTCGTCAATGTCCGAAAGGCGACGCAGGCGCATAAGACGGTGCTTCGGCAATTCGTTCGCGCCGCGGATGAGCGATACGGGCTCGGGAAGCTTCTTCCCTACTTCGAGCGTATCGTTGATCAGACGAAAGAGGTTTGGGATGCGTTGGACGTGCAAAAAGACACGATTAATGCGCTTCATGAGACAAATGCATCGTTGATTGATTTTCGCATCAACGAAATCATGAAAACACTGACGATTTTTTCGGTTATCGTCTTTCCGCTGACACTTCTTGCGGCAATTTTTGGTATGAATACGTCAGATATGCCGTTTGTCGATCATCCATATGGCTTCTGGATCATCGTCGGTCTGATGCTACTTTCCACGTTGGGAATGCTCGCCTTCTTTAAGAAAAAGAAGTGGATTTAACGCGTGAAGCGCGTTATCACACGGGATACGCTCGCTGTCCCTCTTTTGTGTCTTCAACGGTCCAGCCGCGTGAAAGAATCGTGTCGCGAATGCGATCTGACGCGCTCCAATCTTTCGCGGCTCGTGCATCTTCGCGCTCGCGAAGCAACGCGCTGATATCTTCCGGAATAACAAGCGGCGTTCCGATGCGCTGCTCCAGCCCAAGACCGAGCACAGCATCTATCGCACGAAGCGTTGCCGATTTGTGGTCGGCGGGAATATCCGCATCGATCGTCTTCCAGACAACGGAGAGCGCGCGCGGCGTATTCAGATCATCGTTGATTGCGGCAAAAAATTCCGCCTCATGTTCCACGGATCCGCTTCCGTTCGCCGGAAGGTCACGAGCGATGCGTTCGAGTTTTACACGCGCATTTCGCGCGGCCTGCAATGCCTCCCAGGTAAAGTTTTGCTTTTGTCGGTAATGCGCGCCTAAAAAGAAGTAGCGAAGATCAAGCGGTGAAAAACCTCGTGTCTCGAGATCGGACAGCGTGAAGGTATTCCCAAGAGACTTCGACATCTTCTGTCCGTCAACCAAAAGAAACTCCACATGAAACCACACGCGTGCGAGTGGAGTACCGAATGCCGCTTCGCTCTGCGCGATCTCATTTTCATGGTGCACGGGGATATGATCAACGCCACCGGCATGAATATCAAACGGTTGGCCAAGTTCTTTTCGCGCCATCGCAGAACACTCAATATGCCAGCCCGGAAACCCAACGCCCCAGGGGCTTTCCCATTCCATCTGCCGCTTGTCATCCGCAGGAGAGAATTTCCAGAGCGCAAAGTCCGTTGGATGGCGTTTTTCTGGATTTGCTGCAACGCGCGCGCCTTCTTCCTTTTCCTCAAGTGGTTGCCCAGAGAGCGCTCCGTACGTTGGAAAGCGTGACGTATCAAAGTAAACGCCGTCCCGCGTGGTGTAGGTAAACCCTTTACGCTCTAATTCCTGAATCAGCGCGATTTGATCCGCAATATGATCCGTCGCTTTCGGCATCGCGTCTGGGCGGAGAATATTGAGCGCGTCGAGGTCCTGCACGAATTGATCTGTGTAGGATTTTGCAATGTCCCAGGCAGACGTCCCTGATGCGCGTGATGCTTTTTCGAGCTTGTCTTGACCGGCATCCGCATCATCCGTGAGATGTCCAACATCCGTGATGTTGACGACATGGCGAACATGAAGTCCCTCGGCCGCAAGCGTACGATGGAGAATGTCTTCAAAGAGATAGGCGCGAAGATTGCCGATGTGCGCCCGCTGGTACACGGTCGGGCCGCATGCGTACATGCCAATAGTACCGGGATGAATCGGTTCTATCGGTACGAGTGTTTTTTGTGCCGTGTTCCAGAGTTGTAGCATGTCGGAAAGCCTATCAAATCAGGACAGGGCTGTCATCTAGAGGTCGCAACAATAGGCACGCATTGTTGTCCCCGATCGCTGAACGCCATTAAGGATCGGTGAGGTGGACGGGCAGAGTAGCGCAGAGCCGTCAGCGACATACGCGGACCAGGCGCAATTCGCGAGCGTATTTCCGTTTGCTGTAATTTCACCGGTCACAATCATGTTTCCCGATCCATACAACGCCGTTCCTCCAGACGGCGCCGCAAAATATCCACCGTATCCGTTATAGCCTACCCAGCCACGGTAGTTTGCATCCGTCCCGTTCACGAAATATCCGCCACTCGTATTTCCGGTGCCAGATACGCCGTATTGCGAGCCAGTGAATTCCCCACCGTTTGACGTCCCGACCATGGCGCGTGCGGAAATTCCTTTTCCTCCGGTTTGCAGGGAGAGGAATTGTCCAGCGATAGGGGCGGTACTCGAAACACCTACGGCTGATCCCAGGAATGCCCCGCCGACACCGTTTGCAGTCGTGCCAATTCCATACACGCCATTTCCGTTTATCACGTTCGAAATGCCTCTCACGCCATCTGCTCCTGTAAACGTTCCGCCAGTCTGCGTGCCTTGCGCAACGACGCCGTTTGTCGCACCGACGAAATATCCGCCATTATTCGCAGATGATCTCCCGTACACACCTTCTCCCGTTGAGGCAACGGAATAGACGCCGTATGTTCCTCCTTGAACGTTCATACCGATGCCGAGTGTTGATTGCGCTGTTACGGCATCTGAATTAAACGTCTGTACAGTCAGTGTTCCACTCATCGTGTCGCCCGTCACGTTCGTGTACAGCCCATCTGCGTAACTCGTATCCAATGCCACGCTTGGCACCGGGCCATTCGGTGTTGTAACGGTAATACCTGTTCCTGCCGCGACGCCGGTTACATCTCCTCCTCCGGCTGCGGCAATGGACGTATCAACATATGACTTTGTTGCCGCCTGCATCGCGGCTGATGGATCTCCATTCAACGTCAGAGGTCCTGTCATCGTATCCCCATCCGTATTGAGATATCGCCCGTCTCCAAATGCCGTATCAAACGATAATGTGACATCGCCTGCCGTCGCGCCGCCAAGAAGACCTGATCCGGTTAATACGCCGGTAATATCTCCCGATCCTCCTCCGCCGCCGATAGGCCATGACGTAATGCAATCCGCATCAATGCAGAATTTTTTTCCGGTAATTTTTCCCTCCGTACCGACACTCGATCCTCCGCCGACGTTCTGAACATCCAAATCGCCGTACACGGTTACGATAAGCGGTTGAGCGCCGCTTCCCCAATTTCCGATATTAAACGCTGCTGTTCCGACGGCATCGATACGCAGCGCTTTTGAATCCGAAAGAAAAAGATCGCCCGTCAGCCGTCCGCTTCCCTGGAGATTAAAATCCGCGATCTGTTCTTTTGCGGCTCCGCTGGCAGCCGGTCGATTCCAAATCACGCCCGAGACGTTCCCGTCAGGCGGCGCCTGTGAAGGTCCGGTGAATGCCGCATTCGTCTGCATCGGCGCGCTCGCTACGAGCACCATCAAAAAACCAAGTGCTGCTCTTCGCATACGCAAAGAGTATAGCATGTTTTGCTCAATCGGTTTGTTCTCCGTGCTATACTTTTCATCATATGGAACGTTCATATAGCCGCTATCTTCTTGTCGTGCTCTGTGTTTCGATCATTGTCACGGCAACGGTCCTTGTCGCGCTGAATGCCTATACACGATCACACCTCACCGCGTCACCTGTACCGCTGTCTGACGACACGACGGACGCGTATCGCGCCGGATTCGCAGCCGCAAAGGAAAAATATGAGTCGTATGGACTATCTACGCTCACCGGACAAAGGAATATTCTCATTGGCCGCGTCCAGTCGGTTGATGCGGGGATGATTATTGTTCGCCAAGAGAATCTCTTGACGGATGAGATCGTAAGCGGCGTTTCAAATGATCGAATCGTTGCGATCGATCGGGGAACGTCTCTTGTTCGCGAAACGCAAAAATCTCCAGAAAAACTTCAACAAGAACAGGCGGCATTCGCAGCCTTGCCTCCGGGTACTGATCCGCCGCAAGCCGTCGTACGTGTCACGGCATCGATCCAGGATATCCACGCCGGCGATCTCGTTCGCGTCACGGCTTCAGAAACGGATGTGACGGATCTCGAATCCGTACACGCAACGGAAATTGTAGTGTCGCGTTAGTAGTCCGACGGTTGATTTTTTTGAGACGGCGCAATAATCATGAACAGAATTGGCAAGATCATCCATGCGCTGCGCCCCTGATCGCTCATAAAGATCGTTTTCGTCATGTCCGTGAGCCCTTGCGTCATCTCACGAGGAAGAAAATTCAACGTGACGCTGATCAGGAGACCAACTTGCAATATACTGAACACGATCGTCTGCCACCAGGAACCTGGCGCGCCAGAGCGGCCAATCGTCTTGAGGAGCGCGCTTCGTGAAAGGAGAAAGAAAACGACAACGAAAATTCCAAGGAAGAAGCTGATTTTGAGGACGTAATTATCGTTGAGGTTTAGCGCGACATTCAGCGTGTTCAGAATCGGCGCGTTGGTCACAACGGCGAGCGCCATATAAATTCCTACAAGGATGACGATGACTCGGTCGCGACCGAGAGACAACCCGTAGAGCAACGCCCCGACAATAAAAAAGAGCAGGATGAACACATCCCATGTCGGGTTTGCCCAGTTCAATGATGTGATGAACGCAACGAACGCACTCATACGATGAGGGAAGTATAACACACCTCATCAATCATGAGGGCAACAACGAATCGATTCCCGATCTTTCCTGCAGCGCAGACGCTACATGCCCGCGTTTCGAAGATCCTCAAGAAGCTTTTTCTGTTCTTTGGTGAGTTTCGTCTTTATCTCCGGCTGGACGACGACATAGTGATCACCGCGTCCATGTGACCGCAAGAATGGGACGCCTTTGCCGCGTAATCGAAACACCGTTCCAGAAGTCGTTCCTTCGGGGATCCGAAGTTCGCCCGGTCCATCAACCGTCTCTACGGAAACGGATCCACCGAGCGTCAATGTTGTAAAAGGTAACGTGATCGAAGAGCGGATATCCGTTCCTTCGCGTTCGAAGATCGGATGCGATGTAACGCGAACGCGTACAAAGAGATCACCCGCCTTCCCGCCTTTTCCGGGATATTCGCCTTTACCGTCAACGCGCAACGCTTCTCCGTCGCTGATTCCAGCCGGAATCGGCACGTGTAATTCCTCTTCTCGTCGCTCCACGCCGTTTCCGTTGCATCGCGTACATGGCTTCTCGGGAATCTTTCCCGTCCCCGCACAATCACCGCAGGTTGCGGATACCTGAATTGTTCCGAGAATTGTCCGTTGCATCTTTTGAACCTGCCCGCGTCCTGCACAGGTCTTACATGTCGCAAGCGCACTTCCCTTCTCCGCTCCGGATCCATCACACACGGAACACGCATCATGTTTGTAGATACGAACCGTTTTTTCAACGCCTTTTACGCTCTCGAGAAATGAAATTGTCACGTCGACTTCGATGTTTGATCCTCGTTTCTGCTTTCGTCCACCTCCGCCGCCGAATCCGAACACGCTGCCGAACATGTCGCCCAAATCACCCATCTCGTCCATGTTGATATTAAACCCGGATGGATCAAACCCGCCGAATCCGCCAAACGGACCACCGGCGCCGCCGCCCATGCCGCCGTTTTCAAACGCCGCAGATCCGAACTGATCGTACTGTTTGCGCTTCGTCTCATCACCGAGAATCTGATACGCCTCGTTAATATCCTTAAATTTCTGCGCATCGCCTCCTTTGTCCGGATGATGCTCGTGCGCCAAACGCCGGAAGGATTTTTTGATCTCTTCCGGCGATGCGTTCTTCGAAACGCCTAAAATGGCGTAGTAGTCTTTGGACATTCTAGCTATTTTTCTTTTCGTACCGCATTTCTTCCCACCGCTTCTTATTCTCCTGCAGCGCGGCAATGAGATCGTCCACCGTAAATCGGTTTAAGAAGATTCGTGACGCAAGCGCAGCCGTCCGCTGTCCGCCAGCATTCACGGACGAGATGAAATCGATCACGACGTCTCGTTCTTGCGACGTAACCATGAATGCATTCGCATAATGACCTTTCAAATCTTTTGGTTCTGCGCTGACCTGAAGCGGCTGCTGGGTGGGTTCGGACATAGAGCGTGTGATATGAGGAGAGCCTATCGCTGAATACGCTCTCCAGTTGGTACGAATTATTGTTTTTCCGTGAAATCTCCTTCTTTCGGCTCGTCCTTCGGCGATTCAGCTGCGTCACCGGATGGAGGCGGCGTGGTCGTGGCGTCGTTCTGTTGCTTTTTGTACATCGCCTCACCCACCTTCTGTGCAGCGGTTGCGAGTTCATCACCCGCCTTTTTGATCGCTTCAACGTCGTCGCCGTCCTTCAGCTTTTTCAGGGCTTCAATTTTTTCCGTGATGTTCTTCTTATCCTCTTCGGACGCCGTGTCTCCCGATTCTTTCAGCATTTTTTCGGTCGTGTAGATCATGGATTCCGCCATGTTGCGCGCTTCGATGAGCTCATGACGCTTTTTGTCGTCCGCCGCGTGCATTTCCGCATCCTTCTTCATGCGCTCAACCTCATCCTTCGAGAGGTTTGTCGACGCGGTGATAGTGATCTGCTGTTCCTTGCCCGTGGCTTTATCCTTCGCTTTCACTGACAAGATGCCGTTTGCATCGATATCAAACGTCACCTCGACTTGCGGGACGCCGCGTGGCGCCATCGGAATACCCGAGAGCGTAAAACGACCGAGCGATCGGTTCCCTTCTGCCATTTCGCGTTCGCCTTGCAAGACATGAATCTCAACGGAGGTTTGATTGTCCGCCGCCGTCGAGAAAATCTGCGACTTGGACGTTGGAACGGTCGTGTTTCGTTCGATGAGTTTCGTCATCACGCTTCCGAGCGTCTCAAGACCAAGCGAAAGCGGCGTGACATCCAACAGAAGAAGTTCGCCCTTGATGTCTCCTTGCAGGTTTCCTGCCTGAACCGCGGCGCCAACGGCAACGACTTCATCCGGGTTGACGGAGACGTTCGGTTTCTTTCCAAAGAATCCTTCAACCGTTTGCTGAACAAGCGGCATGCGCGTCATTCCACCAACGAGAATCACTTCGTTGATATCATTCGTCGTCAGCTTGGCATCCGCGAGCGCCTTTTTGCAGGGTTCGAGGGATTTTTCAACAAGCGGTCGCACGAGCTCCTCGAGTTTGGAGCGCGTGAGTTTGAGTTGAAGGTGTCGCGGAATATTCTCGATATTCGCGATAAACGGCTGATTGATTTCCGTTTCAAGCGCGCTTGAAAGCTCGATCTTTGCTTTTTCCGCCGCTTCCTTGATGCGCTGCAAGGCGATACTGTCTTTGGAGAGATCGACGCCTTCCGTCTTTTTGAATTCATCAACGACCCACTGGATGATCAACTGATCAAAGTCATCGCCACCGAGATGCGTATCGCCATTTGTTGCGCGCACTTCGACGGTGTTTTGATTCGTTGTGGCATCGAATGCGATTTCGAGAACGGACACGTCGAAGGTTCCTCCGCCGAGATCGTACACGACGATTTTTTCGTCCTTCTTGCGATCAAAGCCGTATGCCAACGCAGCGGCCGTCGGCTCGTTGATGATGCGTCGCACGTTCAACCCCGCGATTTCACCCGCGACCTTCGTCGCCTGGCGTTGCGAGTCATCAAAATATGCCGGCACCGTGATCACGGCTTCCGTAATCTTCTCGCCAAGACGTGCTTCCGCATCCGCCTTCAGCTTTTGAAGGACCATGGCAGAGATTTCTTCTGGCGCATATTCCTTGCCGTTCATGATCACACGGAGACCGTCGCCGCTTTGCTTGACGTCGAACGGAAACCACTTGATGTCACGCTGAACTTCTGGATCATCCCATCGGCGACCGATCAAACGCTTCACCGAGAACAACGTGTTTTTCGGATTCACGACGGCCTGACGCTTCGCAACCTGCCCCGCGAGACGTTCGCCACTCTTCCCCACCGCCACGATCGACGGCGTCGTGCGCGCGCCTTCGGCGTTTTCAATAACCTTCGGCTGACCGCCTTCAATAACGGCCATGCAGGAGTTGGTCGTACCAAGATCGATTCCAAGAATTTTAGGCATAGTATTAGCGTTCAGTTGAAACAATAACGTGTGCTGGTCGAAGTAATTTATCTTGCAATTTCCATCCATTCTGCGTGACGCGGACGATGTCGCCTGGCGGCACAGTATCTGACGCCTCCTGGTCGACCACCTCGTGGATCCGCGGGTCAAACGCCCCCGTCGTTGCCACCTTCGTGAGGCCGATATTGGCAAAGACGGATTCCCAGAGAGAGCGCACCGCGTGCAATCCGATGATCCAGTTTTTCAATCGCTTTTGATCATCCTCGGGAAGCATTGAGAGATCCGGCGTGTACGACAGCGCAGTCTCGTACTGGTCGATCGCGGGAAGTAGCTCGCGAAGAAGGCGTTCATTCGCGTAGGCGGCGAATTCCTGTTTTTCTCGTTCGGTTTCCTTTTTTAAATTTGCGTAATCCGCTTGAGCTCGTTTCCATCCGGAGAGATATTCCTCGCATTGCGCGCGAAGCGTCTCAAGATCTGGCGTGTGTTGCGTGTCTTCGTTCATAGGATTTCATCAGGAGGTTCTTCAAGGAGTCGTTTTGCCTGGCGCAAAAGCGCGAAGCTGCGAGGATAGTTCATACGAAGCGGTCCGAGAATGCCGAGGAGCGTCCCATCACCGAGTGTCAGGAAGACGGATCCGCAGTCTTCTCCGAACGGACAGTCGCGACCAATGAGCGCCGTCGGTTCTGAAAACTGTTGGTGACGAAGCGTCGTCATGATTTCATCGACGTGATCCAATGCTTCGCCGATTCCCATCACGCGTTCATGCTCTGCGAATTCCGGTTTTGCAAGGAGTTTTGAGAGGCCGGTCGTGATCGCGTTCGAATCGTTTCGTGAATGGATCGTTGCCTCACCGGCGAGTTCTGCGAGCGTTTGCGCCATTCGTCGTACGTGGTTGGCGGACGCCTGGATCATGAGCGCCGCTTGCTGCAGTTGCTGCTTCTCTCGTTGACGAAGCGCGCGTTCCTGCATGAGCTCCTGCAGATAAAACCGGTATCCTTTCTCCGTTGGGACACGACCGGAGGAGGTATGCGGCTGCGTCAGATATCCAAGCTCTTCCAGTTCCACAAACCAATTCCGAATGGTCGCGGGACTCACGTCCAATTCATGGTCCTCAACAAGCCGCTGCGAGCCAACGGATTCACCGGTGTTGATGACGTCTTCCACGACAAGGCGAAGAAGATGTTTTAGTCGTTCATCCATCGATTAGCACTTTACCAAAGAGAGTGCTAAGTATGCAAGACCGTACGCGTGAACTGTTCCCCACGGTCAAATTCGTTTAAAAATAGGCCAAAACTCGCGCATCCGGGCGAAAGGAGGATCGTGTCCCCTTCGCCGGCATGTTGCATGTGGACAGAACACGCCTCTTCCATAGATCCCACGCGTTCAAACGCAACGCCTGCGCGACGAAGCGCCGTTGAAAATGGCGCAAACGCCGTTCCTTCAAACAAGGTTACGCAAACGCGTTTCTGCTTCAATAGCTTCGCAAGTTCATCGAATTCCAACTCCTTGTCTGCGCCGCCGGCGAGGAGATGGATCTTCTTTGATGAAGGCGCGAGCGCACGGATCGCCGCGATCGTTGCATCGGGCGTTGTCGCCGTCGTGTCGTTCACATATCGAACGCCGTGCGTTGTTGCAATCACCTCGAGTCGATTCGGAACGCCTTTGAATGTCTTTGCCACGTGGCGAATCGCTGTAATCGTTGCTCCGGCGGATCGCGCGAGCAAAGCCGCCGCAAGAACATTCATCGCGTTGTGTTCACCTAGCAGGTTAATGTCTTTTCGAGCGATGAGGACGCCTTGTTTTTTTGTTACCGGATCCGTCCAGAACAATCCATCGCGTCGCAATTGTGCATCCGTCTTCTTGCTCGACGATCCAAACGTGAGTACACGTCCAGGCGCCTCCTTCACCCACGCGTTTCCATAAGCATCGTCCGCATTCAATACAACCAGCCCGTTCGTCGATTGATGTCGGAAGATTTGCGCCTTTGCTTCAGCATACGCGTCCATGGAGTCGTATGTGTTTAGATGGTCGCGCATGAGATTCGTGACAAGCGCGTATGCCGGAGAAATGCCAACGGCGCCGGTTGATTCCAGCTGCCAGCTTGAGAGTTCAAGCACGACAATATCTGACGCGGAAACGTTGGAGAGGAACGTTAGCGGCGAAATAAGGATATTCCCGCCAAGCCACGACGTCTTCCGTGACGCGCGCAACATCTCATGGACAAGGGTCGCCGTTGTGCTTTTGCCGCGTGTTCCCGTTACCCCGATGACGGGACACGGACATCGCTCCAAAAATAACGAGACATCGGATTCTATCCGCTTTCCCAACCGTACCGCTTCACGCATTTCTGGAGACGAGGGACGAACCCGCGGATTTCGGATGATGACATCCGCCCACGCAATGTCCTCGATGCGATGCCCGCCTAGCGCAAACGACACGCGCTTGTATCGTCGCAATCGTTTTACGTTTTCCGCGAGCTCTTTTTCCGTCTTCTGATCCGTGACGCGAACCGTCGCGCCTTCGCGAATGGCAAAAAGCGCTGCAGATATACCGCTGCCGTTTGGATACTGCCCGAGTCCGAGGATGAGGACGTTTGTTCCGCGAAGAGAAGACATCTAGGTTTGTCGCGCAATGCTATAGGCGCGAAGGATGTGGTATCCCATGCGAAGATACGCGATCACGCCTGAGAAAAAACCAACTTTTTGCATCTTATGTCGAATATCGAGACCATGCAATACGACGACCCCTCTCGGTTGACGCGTATATCGACAGACCCGATTCATCCCGGTTTCAATCATGTATCCATGAAAAAATGCCTCTGGAAGAGATTCAAAGATCTCTCGTCGCAACGCGCGCTGGCCGCTAATGAGGGGAAGATGCCGTTCCAGTCTCGTTAACAACGGGCCACGCGCAATAAGACCGATATTCATCGCGTAACGCCCCTCAACGACCGGATCGAGAATCTGATGAAGATGCTGCGGAGTGAGACCGATCAAGTCCGCATCGCAAAAAAGTAGAATATCCGCATCCGTTTGCGAGACACCATATCGCATCGCATCGCCCTTTCCCTTATTCGTTGGGAATTGATGCACGAGTGACGCGCCTTCCGCTCGAGCAATGTCCGCCGTCCGATCAACGGACCCATCTGACACGACGATGACGTCCCGGAATAATCGTGAGGCAACAAGCGTTCGAACGACGGCGCCGATCGTCTGCTCTTCGTTATACGCCGCGACAATGGCCGCGACCGTCGGACGTGCGGGTCGCATGATTAGTCGCGTTCAAACAGTTTTAGATATTCACGCTCGATGCGTCGAACGACGTGATCCCAAGAATAGAGACGTTTCACCACGTCCCGCGCGCGCTCACCACGTACACGGACGAGAATTGGATCCGAAAACAACCATTGAAGCGTTTCCTGCAATTTTTTAACGCTGCCGGATGGATACGCGACGCCCGAGTGATCGACGAGCTCTCGATTCGCTTCGATATCGCTCATGACAACAAGTTTTCCGTACGACATCGCTTCGAGAATCGCGACGGAAAGCCCTTCCACGCGTGACGGATGCACCATGCAGTAGCAATGCGCAATCAATTGTTTTAACTCATCCCCTTCCCGAAAACCGACGAGCAACACGCGAGAATCTTTTTGCGCGAGCTCTTCGAGCATGAGCTGATACGACACGTCGAACGCAGACGGTTCACCGATGATGACGAGCTTCTTTGTCGTATCCAGTCCTCGATATGCGCGAATCACATCCTCGTTCGCTTTGAGCGGAATGAGTCGCCCAAGCGTAATGACGTATTCATTGGGCTGAAGCCCCATACGCTCGAGCAGTGTTGGCTCTGGGATGCGCGACGGGATATCAACCCCGTTTGGAATATAGACCGCAAGCCGTTGATACAACTGCTGACAAAACAACTTAATGCCGTGAGACACCGCGATGGTTAAATGCGGAAATCTGCAAGCCGCCCATTCACCAAAGGTGAGATACGCCTTTGCGAAGATTCCCCACTTGTCCTGAAAGCGGTCTCGACTATGAAACGTGACGACGACGCGTGATTTTCGTTTAAAGAGGCGCGGAATCCACGCGAGCGTCGATGGCCCAACGCCGTGATAGTGGATAATATCAACGTCTTGAGTCAAGACGTGAAGTGTTGCGAGGATTGTGTAAATGATGGTATCGAATGACTGCAAACGAAGCGTCCACATCGTCTGAAGACGCACGTCATTCCAACGTTTGCGCCGATCGGGATTTGAATAATTCCGCACGTAGACCGTCACGGTATGACCGCGTGATGAGAGATGGCTCGAGAGCAATTCCACGTGACGCTCAATACCACCCCCCTGGATGTGCGGAGCCGCAATGCCCTTGGCGCCGATCATGGCAATGCGCATGACTTGATTCTTTGTGGAAAATCCGCTAGTATTGTAGCGCAATTTTTCTTCCCCTGAAAGAAAACAAGATGGGTCGGTAGCTCAGTCGGTAGAGCAGTGGCCTTTTAAGCCAACGGTCGCGGGTTCGATCCCCGCCCGACCCACCAAAAATAAAACCCCGATACACGTCGGGGGTTTATTTTTTTACCGTACGATCGCCATCCATATCTTTGCGAGTTCCGAACCGTCATCCGTCGGAAACGCATCGTGCAGTTTTTGGCCGAGCTCACGCCGTGCGAGCTCATCCGACAAAAGATGGAGAATTTTTTTCTGTAAAGCTTCGGCGAATTGCCCGCGCTGCTCAACAACCGCACAGGGTAATTTCATCACATTTTGCTCTTGGTGACTGTTGGGAATTGGAACAAAAATAGCCGCTTTCGACAGACACGCGAGTTCCGAAATGCTTCCCATGCCAGCTCGTGAAACGACAAGATCTGCCGCCGCGAATGCGTGCTGCATGTCGCGCTCATCGAGAAATTCCCGCATCACGTATCCCGGTTCTTCCACGCGAATTGATGCCTTCCCGGCGCCTGTAGCATGAATGATCTGCGCATCTTGTAACAGTTCATGCTTGATGTTCCACGTCGCGTCATTGAGTGCTGCGGCGCCCGTTCCTCCGCCAATGACGAGAACGATGGGTTTTTGTGGTTGAAGTCCAAAATACGATGCGCCCGCTTCTCGTGTTGGCAGAGAGACGTTCGCGAATCGACACGGCGTAGCCGCCTGCACCGCATTCACGGGGTGAAAAAGATCAAAATCATATGCGAATGATGTTGTTACGGATTGGCATATTCGTGCCACGCGCGTGTTGGAGAGTCCCGGTTCCGCATCAAGCTGATGAATGGCGCACGGAATATGCCTCCATCGTGCCGCGCTCATCACGGGCACCTGCGTAAAACCTCCAGCTCCAACAACAAGCGACGGCTTCTCGCGGCGAATAAGCGCCCACGCGGCAATGCGCGCATGCGCATACGCAAATGGCCACGTCATCCATCGCAAACTGGGATAACGAGGCAGCTTTGCAACGGGAATCGAGAAGAACGGAATGCCTTCAGACTCGATCAACGGACGTTCCGGTCCCGTTGGCGTACCGGCCCACACGCAAGAAAGGCTCGGATCTTGAGCCTTCATCCGACGCAACACCGCAAGGAGTGGCGTAACGGGACCCATCGTTCCCCCGCCGGTAAACAGAATCGTTCGTTTCATATTACGACGAAGATTGTCGCGAAATCGACGCAACGATACCGCACCCTGCGGCCAGCGCAAGCAGCGCAGAGCTTCCATAACTCATGAACGGCAACGTGACGCCAGTAATCGGGACGAGTCCAATCATGGATCCGATATTCAACGCGGACTGCACAGCGACCCAGGCGCCGACGCCTGTCGCGAGATAGGAGCCGAAGGCATCAGGAGCTTCTTTTGCGATGCGAAAACAGCGCAGGACAAACCCGCCGAGAACAGCCAGGAAACCGAGCATACAGATAAACCCAAGTTCTTCGGCCATGACGGCGAATACCGAATCTCCCGAAACTTCAGGAAGATAGAGAAACTTTTGGCGGGAGTGGCCGTAACCCAACCCAAATAGTCCTCCGGAACCAACGGCAAGAAACGCTTGGTTAATGTGATATCCAACGCCGCTCGGATCGAGTTCCGGATGCAGAAACGTCATGAATCGCGCAGCGCGATACGGAGAAAACTTCATCAAGAGATACACGCCGCCGACGCCGAGCGCGGTGAGCGACGCGAACCATCCGATTGGCGCACCCGTGACGAAATAACACGCGAGAGACATCGCGACGATAACCGCCGTCGTTCCGGTATTCGGTTGCATGATTAGGAGCAGCATCACCGCCCCGAGCGCTCCTAAGAACGGGAATAATCCACGATCAAGCGTATGCAGATCTCGCTCTTGTCTCGAGGCGAGCCATGCGGATACGTAAATTAAAAACGTGACCTTCGCGAATTCCGACGGCTGAAAACTTAATCCGAGCAGCGTCACCCATCGCGATGATCCGCCAATATGAAGACCGACGCCCGGGACGTATACCAAAATTAATAATGCGATCGTTGCGACGAGCGCCGGAAGCGCGAATGGACGCAATTTGCGATAGTCGATGTACGCGAGAATGAAGAACAGGAAGAGCCCCGGCAGAACACCCTTCACGAGTTGATTTTTTAAAAAATAAAAACTGTCGCCGAATTTTTGAAAACCGAACGGCCCGCTCGCCGACATGAGCACGATCAAGCCGAAAAGTACCAAGCCGCTCAACAGCCAGAGGAAGACACGATCAAATTCACGTTGGCGGCCTCGCATAGCGTTACAGACGGTCGATCAATGCAATCACGCTTCCGATCCACGCGCACACAAACGACATCACCCAAAAACGCATGACGATTTTTGGTTCGCCCCACCCGATCACTTCGAGATGATGATGAAGCGGCGAACTTTGAAAAATCTTTTTTCCGCCGCGCAGTTTCTTTGACGCGACCTGCAACAGCACGGAGAGTGATTCCACCACAAACGCCGCGCCGATCAACGGCAAAAGCAATGGTTGATTCGTGAGCATCGCGACAATACCAAGTGCGGTCCCAAGCGCCATCGCGCCAGTATCCCCCATAAAAAACGCGGCCGGCGTGATGTTGTGCCAGATAAACGCGAGCAATGCGCCAATAATCGCGACGCAGAATGCGGCAAGATCAATCTTCCCCTGTCCAAATGCGATCACGGCATACGCGCCAAACGCCGAGAGCAATGTCCCGCCCGCGAGCCCATCAAGACCGTCCGTGATATTCACCGAGTGTTGCGTTGCAACGATGACAAACGCGAAAAATGGAATGTAAAGCCACCCAAGATGAATATTTCCATCAAGCGGAATATGAATCTGATCCCACTGGAGCTTGCTGTAAAACCACCAGGCCGCAACGAGCGCGATTGCCGTGTAGGTAAGTAATCGATGACGAACACGAAGTCCGCCGCCTTTGGGACCGATTTTTCGGATATTCAAGTAATCATCAAGCAAGCCGACGAGTGCCGCCGCAAGAAACGCCCCGAGCGGCAACAACGTCTGACTTCGTGACAGAATATTGAACCGACACGCGGTATCCAACCCAATCTCACACGCCGCCGCGATACATACAATAACAATGCTGACCGTGGCCCAGATGATCACACCACCCATCGTCGGTGTCCCTGCCTTTGCCGCATGCAGCGTCGACATGAGCGGCGCATCGGAGGCCGGACGAATATTTTTCCCCATGTGGTTTCGCCGCAGCCACCGAATCAATGCGGGCGTCATGAGCAGCGCCAGAATGAAACACGTTGTCCCGATGGCGAACATCTTTGCGATATCCAGCGAAAGCGTTTGCATATTAAAAGTTCACGCGAAGAAGAAAAAAAAGACCGACAGCCCACACGATCGTTGTTGCCAATCCCGCGGTGAGCACCGTCCGACTCGCGAGAGCGTGTCTCCGGTAGAGTCCTAGCGCGATCAGCACATCGCACGCAATCGTTCCAAGCGCGGTACCAGGAATAAAAAATATCCATGGCCACGGACGGACATCGTCGATCCCAAGATAGATCGTATAGTGCATGGTGATAACACCAGAACGCCACCCTTCCGGCAACAGACGGATAAGAAAGAATCCCCCGCTTATGCAAACAAGGAAAACCATCGCGAGACTGGTCCAGCGGACATACGCGTCCTGCCATCCCAACCTCGCGGAAAAGGCCCATTCCTCCCACCGCATGCCTTTAGTTTAGAGGTTCGGCTTGCGCGTGAAAAGAGGGCGCCGTATCAACATTTACGACCTCGGTCACTTCTGGAACGATCTGCATGAGTGTTTCTTCGATTCCCGCCTTTAATGTGAGATCAGACATCGGGCAACCGACACACGACCCTTGCAAACGCACGAAGACCTTGCCGGTCTCCATATCGACATCAACAAGCTCGACATTTCCTGCGTGCATCGCAAGACCTTCGCGGAGCGTTTCGAGCACCGCGTCGATCTCTCGGAGAAGCTCTTCCTTTGGCTTTTGGATCATAACCGTATGCTACCCGACCCTTATCGTACTGACAACGCCTTCGGTCTTTCCTCTCCAAAAACCCCCTTTTCCCTGTTTTTTCTCCACATATTGACAATCTTCCAGCAAAACGCTATATTTCCGCCACATTCAACGCCCTCCGTGGCACTAAGACCTTAAGACCCTATGGCACACAAAAAGGCCGGTGGTTCTACAGCGTACGGACGCGATTCCCATGGCCAACGCCTCGGGACCAAGCTCTACGCCGGAGAATTCGCCAACATTGGTAGCATCATCGTTCGTCAGCGCGGATCCAAGATCCGAGCGGGCAAAAACGTAAAGATGGGTTCGGACGACACGCTCTACGCGATCGCCGCTGGACTCGTTTCCTTCTCCAACAAAAAGGTTCGCCGGTACACAGGTGCCTTCAAAAAGGCCACCTTCGTCCACGTGACACCTGTCGAGAAGAAGTAATAAAAATATCCCGATCACATCGGGGTATTTTTTTGTTCTAAAAAAACAACCCCGTCCAACGCGCGAATCCAAGTTTCGGATTGCGTGTCAGACGGGGTCT
>CAYMTE010000015.1:0-27965 GCA_964393325.1 uncultured Gammaproteobacteria bacterium | reverse complement strand
CCGTGGCGCGGTTGTCTCTTTCGCAGCTTTTGCTCTGATTCCTCTGGGAGGGCGCTCCCCTTCTTTTCGCGTTTCTTGATCTCTTTCAGCAGTTCGGACATTTCGTCGCGCAAAATCGCCGCGAGCTCGAATTCGAGATTTTTCGCCGCCTCTTTCATTTCCGCCTCTTTTTGTTTCAACACCGTCTTGAGGTCGTGGGTTTCGGCGGTGAGTTCGAGCTTCAAAATTTCCTTCACGTCCTTTTGCGACTTCCCCGTGAGACCAAGCTCTCCGCGTAAGTCTTTGATCGCCTTGATGATGGTCTGCGGCGTGATGTTGTGCGCCGTGTTGTATGCGATTTGTTTTGTGCGGCGACGCTCGGTTTCGGCGATGGCGCGTTTCATCGATCCGGTCATCGTGTCTGCATACAGAATGACCTGACCACGGACGTTACGCGCCGCGCGACCAATCGTCTGAATAAGCGACGTGTCCGATCGGAGGAATCCTTCCTTGTCCGCATCCAAAATCGCAACAAGCGCCACTTCGGGGAGGTCGAGACCTTCGCGGAGCAGGTTGACGCCAACGATGACGTCATAGGTTCCCTTGCGAAACTCGCTTAAGATTTCCAGTCGTTCGATTGTGTCGATGTCGCTGTGGAGATAGCGTGATTTGATTTTTTTCTCGACGAGGAACTCTGTAAGGTCTTCCGCCATCTTTTTGGTGAGCGTGGTCACGAGGACGCGATCTCCGCGCTTCACGGTTTCGGCAATGCGATCCTGAACGTCATCAATCTGCCCGCGGACGCCCGGTTTCGGGGTAATTGGTTTGACGATCACTTCTGGGTCCACGAGTCCTGTCGGGCGAATGATCTGTTCGGCGATGCGTGTTGAATGCTTCGCTTCGTAATCCCCTGGCGTTGCGGAGACGAAAATCGCTTGTGGAATCCGTTCTTCGAATTCATGAAACGTCAGCGGACGATTATCCTTCGCGCTCGGCAAGCGGAAGCCGTATTCCACGAGCGTCTGTTTGCGAGAGCGGTCGCCTTCGCTCATACCGCCAATTTGCGGAATGGTGACGTGTGACTCGTCGACCACGAGGAGAAAATCCTCGGGGAAATACGCGAGGAGCGTGTCCGGTGGTGCGCCTTCTGGTCTCCCGGAGAGATGACGGGAATAGTTTTCGATGCCGTTGCAGTATCCGAGATTTTCCATCATCTCGAGATCAAACTTCGTTCGGCGATCCAATCGTTCCGCTTCGAGCAGTTTTCCGTTTTTTTCGAGCCACGCAAGGCGCTCTTTGAGTTCTTCGCGAATGGCGCGAATGGCGCGATCGCGTTCTGGGCCGAGCGTAATAAAATGCTTCGCCGGGAAGATCCACAGATCTGGTTGTTCGCGCAACACCTTTCGCGTGACAGGATCCGTCTTCAAAATCGCCTCGACAGTGCCGCGTGGCGCTTCGATGCGGTAGATGAATTCTTCGTTTACCGGCATGACTTCGAGCACCGGACCTTGAATGCGGAACGTTCCGCGCAAAATGTCGGCATTCGTTCGCGTGAACTGCATTTCAACAAGACGCCGAACGATGTCGTCGCGCGTCACATCCTGTCCCGTCGTGACGTGGATGACGGTTTTTTCGTAGGCTTCTGGCGCGCCAAGACCATAAATGCAGGAGACGGATGAACAGATGATGACGTCTTTCCGTGTGAGAAGCGCTTGCGTTGCGCTATGACGAAGACGATCAATCTCTTCGTTGATCATCGCTTCTTTTTCGATGTAGGTATCGCTCGTCGGAATGTACGCTTCCGGTTGATAGTAGTCGTAGTAAGAAACAAAATATTCAACCGCGTTTTCGGGAAAGAATTCGCGAAATTCGTTGCAAAGCTGCGCTGCGAGTGTTTTGTTGTGCGCAAGGACGAGCGTCGGTTTTTTGACGGCCTGAATAACGTTCGCAATGGTAAATGTTTTTCCAGTTCCGGTTGCGCCGAGCAGTGTTTGATAGCGATCTCCTCCGGTGACACCTTGAACCAAGCTCGCAATGGCATCGGGCTGATCGCCGGACGGCGTGTACGGAGAATGGAGCTTAAATTCACTCATGATCGTGGGGGTCTGTCTTGTTTGATTCGTTTGTTCGTGCTACCGTGCCGCCATGTTTCGCTGGTCAGATCAACCGCGTCCGATTGTCGCGCTCGCGCCCATGGCAGACATGAGCGATCTTCCCTTTTGTCTCGTCTGTAAACAGCACGGAGCGCCGCTCATGTTCCGCGAGATGGTGTCGTCCGAAGCGATCGTTCGGCTGAACCCAAAAACACTCAAGATGTGCGAATTCGACGAGCGCGAACGACCGATTGTACAGCAAGTGTTTGGATCTGATCCGCACGTGATGGCGGAAGCCGCTCGGATCATTGAAGAGCGTTTTCATCCGGATGCGATCGATATCAATATGGGATGCCCCGTGTATAACATCGTATCGAATTTTAACGGGGCATTTTTGATCAAAGAGCCGGAACGTGCAAGCGCCATCATCCGAGCGATGAAGGCCGTGATCACTGTACCACTCAGCGTAAAAACCCGTCTAGGATGGAGTAAGGATACGGATGTGTTGGAGTTTGTGCGTGTTCTTGAGGCGGCGGGTGCGGATTTGATCTCGATTCACGGCCGCACGAAGGAGCAGGGGTACAGCGGAAAAGCGAATTGGGCGCGCGTTGGTGAAGCGCGTGCGAATACGACGCTTCCCGTTTTGGTCAACGGCGACATCACGAGTCTCGATGACGCACGAGAAGCGCTTCGTCAATCCAACGCAGATGGTGTTCTTATCGGTCGTGGCGCACTTGGGAATCCATGGATCTTTGAACGATTGGTTCGTGGGTTGCGCGAGGGTGTTGATCCGGGTATCCCGACGATGGAAGAACGTCTTGCCGTCGTGCGCGAACATGCGCGGTTGCAGATTGAGCATCATGGTCCGCATGGGCTCATCAAACTTCGCAAACATCTGCCGTGGTATTTCAAAAATGTTCCTGGTCTGAAAGGAATAAAAGAAGATCTTGTGCGCGTTTCAACGATGGAGGATCTGGAAGCTGCACTCGCGAAGCATATCGTTCACGTGTAGATTAGAGATCCGGTAAAAAGTTTTCTGCGTCGACAGGAATGCCGTTTTGCCGTACTTCAAAATGGAGGTGCGCGCCTGTCGAGAGACCGGCGCCAGGATCGCCAGGGCGTCCGCCGGAGAGTCCGATGACGTCTCCGCGTTCCACGTACGTGTCTGGTTTAGCAACGAATTTAGAAAGGTGGGCGTAAATTGTCGCGATCCCGCCCGGATGCACGATCATGGTGTAGTTTCCGTATTGTCTTCCTGTGCGATTCCATGCGACATAGCCGCCAGCTGCGGAATGAACCGGTGTTCCAACCGGGGTCGGAATGTCCGTGCCGGGATGTTCAAACAACCGACGGAACGGATACGAGGGATCGTGAAAGTGCGCGCTGACACCGCTCCCCGGTTTGACCGGCCAGTTAAGCAGGATATCTCCACGTGCGAGCGCTTCGTCTACATGATCTAACGTTTCCTTGAGGCGATCTTCAAGCGCGTTGATATCGTTTGCGGTGATTTGTTGCTGTTGCTTTAGTTCGTACAGGATGCGCTCGAACTCTTCTTGACTATCCTGCGTCTCACTCACGAGAGATGTTTTTGTATTTCGTTCGAGCTGGAGCGCCTCCTCGTCTTTTTGAAGCTCAAGCTGTTGCGCGGCGATATCGCGACGGCGTTCATCGCGCTGCTCTTTCGCAACGTGCAACGCGTTCTTGACCGATTCCACCGCATCGAGCGACGTACCGAGTTCTTTTTCGAGCCGTTCCATCTCATCGAGACGATTGAAGAATGACGAGAGCGTTGGTCGCGTCAGGAGAACGTCCAGAACGGAGACTTCATCGGACTGATGTGTCTGTCGAAGAAATTCCGCGATCAGCTCTTTGTGCTGCACGATCCGTTCTTCTTGCGCGGCGATATCCTGATTCAGTTTGTCGATTTCCAAATTCAGGGATTCGATTTCCGTTTTTGCGCGTTGGATGCCCAGTTCTTTTTCGCGGATGCGGTTATCGAGTAAGACGATTTCGTTTTCGAGCGTCAGCTGTTTCGCTTCTTGCTCTTTGATGCGTGAACGATATCCACCAATGAGCGTGTCAAGATCTTTGATGCGATCTTTTTTGCTTTGTACCGCCGCATTGAGATCGTCGACCGTATCTTTGACGTCAGTCTCGGCGCGGACGGTTTGCGGGGACGGAAACAACGTGCCTCCAAGAAACACGATGACGAGAACACTTGCGAAGATCCTCCTGCGACGCATGTGGGAAGTATATCAGGAAAGATGCGTGATGGCGTCCGTGAGCCGTTGAAGTGTCCTGTGTTTACCGTACGCGGCGGCGAGTTCAAACGGTCCGGGTGATTTTTCTCTTCCTGACAGGGCGACGCGCATCGGCCAGAGCGTGTCTCCATTTCCCCATCCTCGTTCTGTGATCAGGGCTTTGACGTGTTGCTCGATGCGATCTGCGTACGTCGTGTCTTCGTCCGTCATCTGCCGGATGATGCCTGCAATGGCTTCCAGTCGTATGCGGGTGTCATCTGCGGGTTGCGTTTTCCACGGGAGTGAAACCGAGGAGAAATCGAGATGATCCTTGAAAAAGAAGCTCGTCAGTTCAACGACATCTCGTGGTTTCTCAACGCGATCACGCACAAGAAGGAGGCACCGATCGGCAAACGATCCATCGTCGGTGAATTCCGCAACAAACGGATGCGTGAGCGTGAGATAGCGCTCGGTTGGAATCGAGCGGAGATATGCCGCATTAAGCCAGTCGAGTTTTTCGAGATTAAATACCGCGCCGGCTTTATTCACCTTTGCGATATCAAAGAGCGACGCGAGTTCATCGTGCGTGTAGATTTCTCGATCGCCTGTCGGGTTCCATCCAAGCAATGCGACGAAATTGACGAGCGCGTCCGGGAGATATCCCTTCGTGAGATAATCTTCGACCGCAACATCGCCTTGTCGCTTCGAGAGTTTGGATCGATCGCTGTTCAAAAGAAGCGGGAGGTGTGCAAACTTCGGCGGTGTCCATCCGAACGCCTCATAGATGAAGAGATGCTTTGGCGTCGACGAGAGCCATTCTTCGCCGCGGATCACGTGCGAAATCTGCATGTCGTGATCGTCGCATGTCGCCGCAAGATGATAGGTCGGGAATCCGTCGGATTTGATAATCACCTGATCGTCGATGACGGACCAGTCAAAATCGATGTCGTCGCGAATAAGATCCCATACTTTGACAGACCCTTTTTCTGGAACCTTGAGACGAATGACGTACTCCTCTCCCTTGGCGATGCGCCCTTCGGCTTCTTCGCGCGGCACACTGCGGCATCGGCCATCGTACATTGTTGGCTTTCCCATCGCCTGCTGTTCTTCACGCAGCTCTTCGAGCCGCTTCGCCGTGCAGAAACAATGGTACGCTTTTCCCATCTGTACCAGCTGATCGGCATACGAACGATGCTGTGCTTGTCGCTCGGATTGGATGTATGGCCCGAGGTCTCCTCGCTGGATGATATTCCCCTTTTTATCCAGCCAGACGCCTTCATCCGGAACAACGCCGCATGCATCAAGCGACCGGCAGAGGTTTTCGATAGCACCCTCAACGTAGCGCGTCCGATCGGTGTCCTCGATACGCAGCACGAACGTTCCGGTGTGTTTTCGGGCGAAGAGTTCGTTATAGAGCGCGCTGCGAAGCCCACCGATATGCAAATAGCCCGTTGGGCTTGGCGCGAAACGTACACG
This sequence comes from uncultured Gammaproteobacteria bacterium, assembly GCA_964393325.1. GTDB lineage: Bacteria > Patescibacteriota > Patescibacteriia > 2-12-FULL-60-25 > 2-12-FULL-60-25 > JBAZWV01. The sequence continues at coordinate 22,177 of CAYMTE010000015.1, read as the reverse complement.
GATAGGTGTCTGCATAGACTCCTCGAGAGATTAATGGGTTTGCATCGCAATGTCCACATGATCTTGACGAAACGTCGTAAACGGTGTTTTTTACATGAGCACCAATTCGTTCCTTTCAATACGGGGGCGTTATGCATGTCGGATGGTTCGTGCGCGCACTCGTGCACCTTCAGCGGCAGCCGTCGCGCATTCTCACGGAGTTGTTCCTGTTGTACATCGTGGTGTTTTGCGGGTTTGGCATCGATCTCGTCTGCGCGGGTGTCTACCGCGACTGGACGCATACCATCGGTGTCGTGCCGAACGCGGTGCTCATGGTCGTGGGAAGCGTGATCGCCGTAGGAAGTGTTTGGATGCTCTTTGAACTGACGAGACGTGAGCAGCAGGCGCTTCGAGCGGATATTCCGCTCGCTATGGTACGCGAAGCCTATGTCGATCGCGAACGCGCTCGGCGGATTCCTCTGCTTGCAGGGTTCGTTCTTGCGGGTCGTTCGGTGTTGTTTCTTCTCCTTGCGGCGCTCCATGCGCGAGCGGGATTTGCGCTGTTGGCTGGCGCGTGTGCGCTAATCGCGAGCGCGATATTGCTTCGATACAGAAAACGGTTTTCCTAAACGTTCTGAGGAGGAGGGGTATGCGAGGTATGGGGCAACGCACCGATGTGCGAAAGCTGTTTTTTCTCGCGATCGCGCTCGTGATCGCGACGCTGCTGTCTCACTTTGTTGAGAGCAGTGCAGGCGGCTCGACGGATCCCTGCCAACACGGGTCGGCAGATGATGTGACACGGTGTCGCCAAAATGTTTTTTTCGGTCAAAGCGGTGGGAAATAATCTCACGCTGCGCCCGCTCTCTCGCCGAGGATGCTCCCTCGGCTTTTTATGACCGCATGCGATCCAGTAGAACGGTGAGTGGAAACACGACTACCGCATTCCAGATACGTTTCAGGCGACGCGGTTCTTGCACAAGACGCCAGAGCCACTCGAGTCCAAGTCGCTGCATGATGCGCGGCGCGCGCGGCAATGTTTTTGCCCAGTAGTTCAATGTGCCACCGACGCCAATGATCGTGTGTACGGAGGGGAATTCAGAGCGATGCGATGCGATCCATGCTTCTTGGCCCGGGAAGGAAAGCGCGACAAAGAGAATGTCAGGCGCCTCGAGGGTGAGACGGTGCATCGCCTCTTCCATGGCGGCGTCGTTTGTCCCGTCCGGGCGCACGTTCCCTCCGGCTTCCGAGAGAATTCGAAGCGTCGGATAGCGCTGTCGCATATTCCACGCGGCGGTATCCGCTTCGCCGTGCTGTCCTCCAAGAAACGCGACTTTCCAGTTATGTGTTGCCGCTTCGGCAAGGAGACGTTCCGCGAGATCGACGCCTGTGCATCGAGCGGGTCGTGCGCCACGCAACCAGCCGACGAGCTGTAATCCGAATCCGTCAACGATCCGCAGATCAGCTTGGCGGAGGATATGCCAATACGACGGCGCGCGTTTTGCTTGTAATAAAATTTCTGGATTCGCGGTAACGATCCATACGCGTTCACCGCGCGATCGCGCGGCATTGATGCGCGTGATCGTTTGCGCGCCATCGAGGCCGTGGATGACAAGGCCGAAACACTCAAACGTTGAAGTGGGAGACATGAAGATCGGTGTACCGCGTTCCGTGCGGTGCGGGTTCGCTCAAGATAAGTGCGATGCTCGTGGGTTGCCAACGAAGTTCATCGATGGGATGTGACCAGGCTGGGAGCTGACTCCCCTTTTTCGCTCGTGCGATGGTGACGTGTGGGATCCACGGTTTTCGATCGACCTGCGGCGCCACGACCGAGACCATGTCGCGCATGCGTTCGACGAACGTGTTCCACGAGCCCATCTCGAGTGGATTGAGGCGTGCGACGACCGTGGTCGGCCCTTTGTGCGGAAATGTTTCAATCCCTATGAGCGAGAACGACCCCCGTGGGGGTCGTTCAAGGGATGCAGACAGGAGTTGTTCAAGGGCAGGACGCTGTTCGGCTGACACGTCTCCTAAAAACGCGAGCGTCACGTGCCAGTATTCCGACTCGACTTCACGCAACCGCGAAGGCCGATCGGAGAGCGTCGTCCATTGTCGAGCGAGCCGTTCGCGGATGTCGAGAGGCAAACGGACGCCGATGAATAGTCGCATACTCCATTATACCGGATTGGCGTCTTTCGGGAGATGTGCGGCGTCAAGCGTCGGGATTCCTCGCTTGAGATGCGCGCGTCGAGCTACGCGTTCACGGGCGAGTTCTCGTTCCAACGCGGCCGCTGCGGCGGCGTAGGAAACGTCATCCGTATGAATCGTACGGTTCATGAGCTGTTCTGCGCGTTCACGCGCTTCCTGAATAACCGAGAGATCGAGATCGATGCCGCGCTCTGCGGTATCCGCAAGAACACGAACGCGCTGTCCTTCTGAAATTTCAATAAAGCCTCCCGAAACCGCGACCTCTTCCGTTCCTGCCGATGTCACGAGCGTTGCAACGCCCGGCGCGAGCGCTGCAACAAGTGCTGCGTGATGTGGAAGAACCGTAATATCGCCCTCGGTGGTCGGGAGCGTGACGCGTTCCGCATCTGTTTGATAGAGAACGCGTTCCGGCGTGATGAGTTCGAAGTGGAGGGGCATGGCTGTTACGCGGTGACGTCGTCAATTCCGCCTTTCATGTAGAACGCTTGTTCTGGCTTGTCGTCGTGTTTTCCATCAAGAATTTCTTCAAATCCACGGATTGTATCTTCAAGCGAGACGTACTTCCCCGGGTTTCCCGTGAATACTTCCGCAACGTGGAACGGTTGGGAGAGGAATTTTTGAATCTTGCGTGCGCGCGCCACGGTCTTTTTGTCGTCTTCCGACAATTCATCCATACCAAGAATCGCGATGATATCTTGCAGATCCTTATAGCGCTGAAGGACGCGTTGGACGCCGCGTGCGACGTTGTAGTGGCGTTCGCCGATGATGTTCGGGTCAAGAATCGTTGAGCTCGAGTCAAGTGGATCCACCGCCGGATAAATGCCGAGCTCCGAGAGCGAACGCGCGAGCACGACGGTAGAGTCGAGGTGCGCGAATGTCGTTGCAGGTGCCGGGTCGGTCAAGTCGTCAGCAGGGACGTACACCGCCTGCACCGATGTGATTGATCCTTTGTTGGTCGACGTGATGCGCTCTTGCAAGCCACCCATTTCTGTCGCGAGCGTCGGCTGATATCCCACGGCAGACGGAATGCGTCCAAGCAACGCGGAGAGTTCGGAACCGGCTTGCGTAAAGCGGAAGATGTTATCGACGAAGAGCAACACGTCCTGATGTTCTTCATCGCGGAAGTATTCTGCCATGGTGAGGCCAGAAAGTGCCACGCGCGCGCGAGCGCCTGGCGGTTCGTTCATCTGTCCGAATACGAGCGTGGTTTTATCCAACACCTTGGATTCGTTCATTTCGTTGTAGAGGTCCTTCCCCTCACGAGAACGTTCACCGACGCCGGCAAACACGGAAAATCCTCCGTGTTCACTCGCGATGTTGCGAATGAGTTCCATGATGATTACCGTTTTTCCGACACCGGCACCGCCGAAGAGGCCGACTTTTCCTCCTTTCAAGAACGGGCAGATAAGGTCGATAACCTTGATACCTGTTTCGAGGACTTCGTATTTGGTCGACTGGTCTTTGAATTCCGGTGCCGGTCGATGGATCGGCAGATGCGTTTTCGTTTTTAGCTTGTTTCCGCCGTCGATCGGTTCACCGACCACGTTGAACATGCGGCCAAGCGTTTCTTTTCCAACCGGAACGCTGATCGGCGCGCCGGTATCCGTGACCGTCATGCCGCGCGTGAGACCGTCTGTGGAGGACATGGCGATCGTACGAACGTCGCCACCGCCGAGATGCTGCTCAACCTCAAGGACGAGCATTTTTCCCTCGTGCTCAACGTGAAGTGCGTTGTACATGGCCGGCGGATCCCCCGCGAAGGTGACGTCGACGACCGGTCCGATGATTTGTGTGATAGTTCCGTTCATAGTGGTTATTCAATCGCCGCTTTCCCCGCGGAAATTTCCGAGATTTCGCGCGTGATGCCTGCTTGTCGAGCTTGGTTAAAGGTGAGGGTCAGATCCTGGAGCATGTCGGACGCGTTATCCGTTGCGTTCTGCATCGCGAGCATTCGTGCCGAGTGTTCGGAGGCAGACGATTCGAGGAGCGCCTGATAGATGCGGGTTTCAAGGAGTCGAGGAAGGAGGGTGTTGAGGATCGTCTGCGGATCTGGTTCAAAGATTCCCCTGTCATCTCCCCCGTCTGCTCGTTCTTCGTCCTGTTCCTGTGGCGGGAGATGTTGTAGCTCCTGTTCAGGAATGATGGGGAGGAGCTGGACAACGGTTGGGATGACCGAGACCGCGCTCTTGAAGTCTGTGTAGATCATGAAGACACGATCGACGCGGCCACTGATGAATTCTTGATAGGCTAGGTCCCCGATGGGGCGGCTTCGTTCAAAACTCGGTGCGTTCGATACGGCTTCAAACGCGGCGAGAATCGGATACTCCGCTCGACGGATCGCGGCTTCCGCTCGCTTCCCCACCGTGACGATGGAGAGCGTTTCGGCGCGTTGTCGAAGGAATTCGAGAGTCTTCTTGAGCAACTGTACATTGAATCCTCCACACAACCCTCTGTCGGACGCGGCAACAATGACAAGTGTGCGTGTTGCATTCGGTCGACCGGCGAGGAGCGGGTGCGTCTGCGGATCTACGAGCGCACGAACGTGTTCGACGACGTCGTGTGCAGACCCGGCATAGGCACGGGATGCGAGGGTGAGCTGGATCGCCTTCCGCATTTTTGACGCAGCAACAAGCTCCATCGCTTTCGTGATTTTTCGCGTGTTGGCGACGGATTTGATCCGTCGCCGAATGAGTCGAGGAGAGAGTGCCATGGCCGTGCGTTACATTGCGGAGAAGGTGTCGTTCCACGATGCGATTGCAGACTTGAGCTGTTCTTCAATCTCCGGCGTGAGCGCTTTTTGCTCTTCAAACGCGACGAGGAGGTCATTCGCCTGCTCTTCCAAGAATCGGTGGAATCCGTGTTCCCATTCGCGAATCTTTGTGACGGCGATCGCGTCCGCATGTCCCTTGGTGACCGCGTAAATGACGGCGACTTGGTGCGCCATGGACATCGGTTCGTACTGTGCTTGTTTCAAAATTTCAACCGTGCGACGACCGCGTTCGATCTGTCGGCGTGTGACATCATCGAGATCCGTGGCGAATTGCGAGAAGGCTTCCAGTTCGCGGAATTGCGCGAGGTCCAAGCGAAGCTGCCCGGCAACTTTTTTCATCGCCTTCGTTTGTGCGGATCCTCCGACGCGCGACACGGAGAGACCAACGTTCACCGCAGGGCGAACGCCTTTGTAGAACAGATCGGATTCCAAGAAGATCTGACCATCCGTGATGGAGATGACGTTTGTCGGAATGTAGGCAGAGATGTCACCTGCTTGCGTTTCGATGATCGGAAGCGCGGTGATAGATCCGCCGCCGTTTTCTTTGTTCAAGCGACACGCGCGTTCAAGAAGACGCGAGTGGAGATAGAACACGTCTCCAGGATAGGCTTCGCGTCCCGGCGGTCGGCGCAAGAGAAGCGATACTTCGCGGTACGCCTGTGCGTGCTTCGAAAGGTCGTCATACACGACGAGGCTGTCCTGGCCTTTCGCGAGGAAGAACTCCGCAATCGCGACACCCGCATACGGAGCGATGTATTGCATCGACGCCGGATCAGATGCGCCCGCGAGCACGACGACGGTGTATTCCATGGCGCCGGCTTCTTCGAGTTTTGCGACAAGTTTTGCGACCTTCGACTCCTTTTGGCCGATGGCGACGTACACGCATGTCACGCCCTTCCCCTTTTGGTTGATGATTGTGTCGATGGCGATCGCGGTTTTTCCGGTTTGACGATCACCGATGATGAGCTCGCGTTGTCCGCGGCCAATCGGAATCATGGCGTCGATGGCTTTGATACCGGTCATGAGCGGCTGGTTCACCGGTTCACGCGTCATAACGCCTGGCGCAACGCGTTCGATCGGCATGGATGTTTTTGCCTTGAGCGCTCCTTTGCCGTCGAGCGTTTTTCCGAGCGGGTTCACAACGCGGCCGACGATCGCATCCGACACATCGATCGACAGTGTCTTTCCTGTTGCCTCCACGGCCATACCAGCGCGGACATTTGTCGCATCACCAAGAATCATCGCGCCGATGCGATCTTGTTCGAGGTTGAGGACGACGCCCTCCTCGCCGGATGCAAAACGCAACATTTCCATGGCTGCCGCATTTGCGAGGCCGGAAATCGACGCGATGCCGTCGCCCGTGTCACGAACGATGCCGGATTCTGACGCGTGACTCGACGCATCGAACTCCTTGATCTGCTGTTTGAGCCGTTCGGCGATTTGCGCCGCGGCGGTCACGTTTTTCAGTTTAGATTCGGACATATCGTTATGCGGTGAGTGCGTTCGTAAGGCGTGTAAGTTTTCCGGTCAGGCTCGCGTCCAGATGCCAGTCGCCGACATCGAGGATGAGACCGCCGAGAATGGAGGGATCGATTCGTTGCGACAGTGTGTGCGTTCCTCCGAATTTTTTGCGAATGATCTCTGCGAGGTGCTCCTGTTCCGTCTTCGAGAGCGCGACGGCGCTCGTGACATGGACATCGTGGTGATCTGCGCGTGTTTCTGCTTCGGCAATCGCGGCAGAGGTAAACGCGGAAAGGTCCGGGAGAAGCCCGTGTTGCATGAGCATGCGGAGGGCGTTCGTCACGAACGGGTGAAGATGCGGATCGAGCGCCGTGGCAAGTACCTGCATCCGTCGTTCGAGTGGAATCGCGCGTTCAGACAAATCAGCAAGGAGTGTTGAATGCGCGGCCATCGCCTCATGAACGGCCTTAAGCTCGCTTACGACCCGAGCAACGACGCGTTCGTCGTGTGCGGCCGAAACGAGAGCCTGCGCAAGATCGGTGACGATGCGATGTTGAGACATAGCTTAGGCGCGTTCGATGTCTTTCAACGCGTCCGCGATGAGTGTTCGATGCGTTTTGTCATCGACATTCCCGGCGACTTTCTCCGTGGCGCGCATGACAAGATCCGCGATCTCGGTTTTGAGTGCTTCAAACGAGGCATCGCGTTCAGCCTTGATCTGCTGCTTCGCCTCGGTGATCACCTTCTCGATTTCCGCCTTTGTCTGGACGAGTTTCTCGGCCTTTGCAATTTCCGCGTCCGTGGTCGCGCGTTCGACGATATGGAACGCTTCCGCTTTTGCGTCGCGAACGACACGCTGCCGTTCTGCTTCGGCTTCGTTCAATGCTCGTGTTGACTGCTCAGCGAACGCGAGGCCATCGCTGATCGTTCGTGCGCGTTCATCCATCTTACGAAGCAACGGACGATAGACCCATCGCCAAAGGACGACGAGGACGATCGCAACGTTGATCAACTGCGCGACGAGAAGTTGCGGGTTAATTCCAAGCGTCCCAAGGACGCCGGTTGCTTCGGCGGATGATTCTGTTGTTGCGGTGTGGAGTTCAGTTTCTGCGGCCATAAGGATGTCTTGAGGTAGGAGCCTCAGTTCCCTTCCCTTCGGGATGAAGGAAAGGGTCGGAGTCTCTTACAAGGTAAAGACGACGACCAACGCGTAGATTGCGATGGCTTCTGCGAATGCGGCACCGAGGAGCATCGGGACGAAGAGTTTTCCGGCAGATTCCGGATTTCGTCCGATGGATTCCATGGCTTTCGACACGATTTTTCCGACAGCAAGCGCCGGCATCATGCCGCCGATCGCGATGGTGAATCCCTTTATGAGAAGGGCAATCGATTCGGGGGTCATAGGAGTCACGAGTTGGTCGACGAAGAGAGGATGTGTTTATCGTCGCCTTATCGTGGCATTAAGAGTGAATCGGCACTCCGTCTCGAGAACGAGGCGAAGTCCCCTCTCACGCTTAATGGGCCGCGTGTGCTGCGTTTGTCGCGGCGTGCTCCTCCGTGTGTTCTTCGTCCCCATGCGGCGCGGAAGATGCGACCGTGAGGTAGACGAGCGTCAGGAGCGCGAACACGGTCGCTTGAACCACGCCGACGATCAATTCAAGCGCCATGAACGGCAGTGGCATCGCGTACGCAAAGAGTCCCGCGATGACGGTCATGAGCACTTCACCGGCGAAGATGTTTCCAAAAAGACGCAACGAGAGCGACACAATTTTTGCGACTTCCGAAAACAATTCGATGAATCCGACGACAAACTCGACGAGCGCGGTAAGAATGTGAATGGGATTCAGCGTCTTGAGCCCCTTCCACAGGACGCCGAGCTGAATGAATTTATTCCAGTGCGTAAAAAATCCAAGCGTGAACATGCCGAGCAGATGCGATCCGACAACAGACAGGAGCGCAATGGCGAGTGTGAGGTTCAAGTCGCTTGTCGCCGGACGCAGAATCGGAATAAGTTCCAGATGTCCCTCGTGCATCAGCCACCGGCCAATGGAACCTGTTCCCGGGAGTTGTCCCATCCAATTCGAGAGGAGGATGAACAAGAAGATTGTGCCGACAAACGGAAGAAATCGTTTTGACTTCGCGCGATCATTTGTGACTTGATCAAAATAGCCCAGCAGCGATTCGAAGATTGTTTCGACGGCGTTCTGTAATCGACCCGGAACATCGCGAATGGAGCTCTTGATGATGAGCGCAAGCACGAGAAACACGACGACCGCGATGGTTGAATTGATGTACGCGTTCGTCACCGGAAACGATCCGATGTGAAAAATGGGTTCTGCCGCAAGCGGTGGAAGTGTCATGTTAGAGTCGTGTAGCAATGTCTTTTCCTTTTTTCAGCACCAGAACGGTGAGGACGAGTAGCGCGGCGAGAAGACTAAGCCCCAAAAAGAGAGGCGTCGTCCCAAAATGCCGATCCAACCAGCGGCCCATCAAGCTGAAGAGCACGGTCGGAAGCGCGACAAGGACGGTGATTTCCCAGACGATTCCTACGGCTTGCATGAGGGTTGGATCCTTCTTCGGAGGCCGGTCTTCAGACATAAAAAAGACGCCAAGAGTTTAGCGGGTTTTGAGAAAATGGTCAATTCGCATCAAAAAAGTCGTTGGGAGGACTTGGATTACGGAAGCCGGAAAAGGGTTTTGCACGTGGATGTCGTGGTCGTGGCGACGTCCTGCTCCGTGATACCGCGGAGTTCTGCGATGCGTCGTGCGACGAATGCGACGTAGGTCGGTTCATTCCGTTTTCCGCGGTGCGGGACAGGGGTGAGCCATGGGGCGTCCGTTTCGAGGAGAATGCGGTCAAGTGGCATGCGTTCGATAACGCGGTGAACATGTCGTTCGGGATCGTCCGTTTTTCGTGGAGGAAAGGTGATAACGCCGGTGAAGGAGAGATGTAATCCGAGATCCAATAACGGTTGTGCTTCTTCCCATGTGCCGGTGTAGCAGTGCACAACTCCGCGAACCGTCCACCCGCGATCACGTTCTTCGCGAATAATCTCCGCGAGTCGTGTGAGAGCTTCTCGGCAGTGGATCACCACGGGAAGTTTCAAGTCTTTCGCCACGGCGATGTGTTCTCGAAATGCGCTTTCCTGCATCTTGATTCCCTCCTCCCGGTTTCGATCTTCGTCAATGCGAAAAAAATCTAATCCCGTTTCGCCGATCGCAACAACCTTGGGGGATGATGTGGCGAGTGCACGAATCTCCTCGATGGAATACGTTCCCGCATCGCCTTCTGCCTCATCATGAAATGCGCTCGTAAAATGCTCGGGATGATAGCCGACTGTCGCCCAGACATCTTCTGTCTGTTCCGCGAATGCAATGGCGGATCGACTGGTACCGATTGTCGTGCCGACGGTGATGGCGTGAACGTCGTCTGCGCGCATACGCGCAAGCACCGCGTCTCGATCGTCATCGTATGCGGGGAAGTGAAGATGACAATGCGAATCAATGAGTCGTGGCATGCGTGTTAGACGAGAAATGCCAACGTTGCCTCGAAGACGCGCAAAATGATCTTTGCGATCGATGATGTTTGGAGCGCGACGGTGATCGATGGCACGAGATTGAAGTTGGTGAGTACCCAGATGGTTCCACCGACGAGCACGATTCCCTCAAAGATGCCCAGAATAGCTCCGAGAATGTTGTTGATGGTTTTGAGAAACGGAATGATGGAAAGAATTTTGAATGCGCCATCCGCGAGTTTAAAGATGAATCCGACGATTTCGGTCACGATGATGAAGATGATTGCGAACGCGACGAATCTCGCCCATCCAGACGGCAGAATGCCTGCGAGTATCGACGCGGCAGAGATCGAGAAGGATCGCGCGAGCACGAAGCCGATGACCGCACCGACAAGTCTGCCCACGGTATGAACGAATCCATCTTTATACCCGGTGCCGATAAAGCCTAGGACGGCAATGATGAGGAGAAGGTTAATCAGCCACATATGCTAAAAGAATAGCAAGCGCGGGGCGTTTCATGAATTGCTCTCTGGAGTCTGAAGAGGAGGAAAGAGGATTTTTGGCTCTGGAAGTGGGGTTCCGGATGCGAGTCCGCCCCAGGTAAGAAGCTGGTCGATCCCCTGTTTCTGCTCTGCGGATGCGTCCTGACCGAGCTGTTCAATGATCCGTCGCGACACGTCTGGCATGGCGGGTTCAATGAGCCATGCGATGTTTCGACAATATTCAAGCAAGGAATACAGCACGGATGCAACGGCGTCTGGATCTGTCTTCACAAGCTTGAAGGGTTGCGTGTCTTCGATGAATTTATTCGCCTGGATGAGTCCGTAGCTCCCGTCTACGCCATTCCAGATTGTTTCGAGCGCAGCGTCGAATCGGTTGAGCGCGACCAGACGATCCACGTGTGTGCGAAGTGCCTTGATGCCTTCACTGCCGGAAAATACATATCCTTCCTTTGGATCGGAGACAGGAGTCGCGCCGTTAAAATATTTACGGCTCATAGCGACCGAGCGATTCAACAAATTCCCCAACGTGTTTGCGAGATCGTGAACGTACCGTTCTTCGAGTCGTGTTTTTGAGTAATCTCCGTCTTCATACGACGGCAAGCCTGCAAGCAGATAATATCGGACGGCATCTGTGCCGTATGTCGCGACCAGATCGTACGGATTCACGACGTTCCCGAGCGACTTCGACATTTTTTGTCCGTCCGCGGTGACGAATCCGTGAATGAAGATCTGCGTGGATGGTTTGATGCCGGCAGACAGGAGCATTGCTTGCCACATCGCTGACTGCTGACGCAGGTTGTCTTTCCCCGCGTACTGAATTCCTGGCCAAAACGCGGCAAACGTTGGCTCTTCGGTCGGCCATCCGAGCGTTGAGATATAGTTGACCAGCGCGTCGAACCACACGTACATCACGTGTTCCGGATCACCGGGAACCGGAATGCCCCACGACATCTTCGCGGCAAGTCGCGAGATGCTGAAGTCGTTCAATCCCCCTTCAACAAACGTACGGATTTCGGTCATGCGCGTTTCCGGCACGACGAATGACGGCTGCGACGCGTAGAGATCGAGCAATGGCTGTTGGTATTTCGACCAACGGAAAAAATAGTTTTCCTCGTCGCGTAATTCGATATCCAGTTTTGGATGAATCGGACAACGGCCGTCGACAAGTTCTGAATCGGTTTTTTCGAGTTCGCATCCGACGCAATATTTTACCTGGTACCGTTTTTTATAGATGTCGCCGTTTGCATCGCAACGCTTCCAAAATTCCTGCGCCGCGGCGACATGATGTTCATCCGTCGTCCGGATGAAATGCGTGTAGCTCAAGTTGAGCGCATCTTTCAGACCGTGGAATTTTGCTGCGAATCCGTCGCAGTACGTTTTTGGATCAACGCCCGCGGTTTGCGCAGCTTTGAAGATTTTTTGGCCGTGCTCATCCGTTCCCGTGTTGAAGATGACTTCTGCGCCGCGGAGCCGATGCCATCGCGCCATCGCGTCTGCTTGAACAATTTCAAGCGCGAATCCGATATGCGGATCCGCGTTAACGTATGGAAGTGTTGTTGTGAGATAGACGCGATTCATAGTCGGAAGCGTGCGGGGGCGATAATCAAGACGAATTCCCCTTTCAGACTGGTAGCTTGGAGGTTTTTTGCGACGTCGTCAATCGTGCCGCGATACAGCGTTTCATGGAGCTTGGTCAGCTCGCGACCGACGAACACACCGCGGTCTGGCGGGAGATGCGCTTGAAGCTGTTCGATCGTTTTTTGAATTCTATGCGTGGATTCAAAAAAGACAGACGCGTCTTCTTCGGCGGCGATATCCGTAAAAAACGTTTCACGTCCTTTTTTATGCGGCACGAATCCGAGATACCGGAAGCGCTCCATGGGAAACCCGCATACCGAGATGGCGGCCGTGAGTGCTGACGCTCCCGGGATCGGAACGATGCGTATGCCGGCATGGCATGCGGCCGCGGCAAGTTTTCCGCCCGGATCATTCACACCCGGCGTTCCCGCGTCGCTCACATAGGCAACGGAAGCGCCACGTTCCAACTCGCGGATGAGTGTCGTAATGGCGCGATCCGTCGAGTGCTCATGAAGCGCGAGCAGGCGTTTGTGTTCGATGCCGATTCCGGCGAGAAGTTTTGAGGAGACGCGGGTATCTTCGCATGCAACAAGATCGACTGCGCCGAGTGTTGTGCGCGCGCGGTTTGAGATATCGTCCAAATTTCCGATCGGTGTTGCAACGAAATACAGTGTTCCTGACATGCGGCAAGGATGCCACACGATGATGGCGTCGTACAGCGTACCGCTCTTTTCGCGCTCGTTGTATGATAGCGCCATGCGTGTGACATCTCTGCTGTGCGGAGCCGTGCTCGTCTCCGTTGTGCTTGGCGGCGCCGGTTGCCGAAAACCATCGATCTCTTCTGCGACGCTTGCGCCGCAAGAAGGTGTCGATGCGTTTATCCCTCCTCCGGTGAACGAGACGGAAGAGCAGGCCGCTCGTCGTGAGCTTCGTGAAATTCTTTCGCGCTTCCGGGACGCAAAAACCTTTCGCGCCGCATTTACATTGGAAACAAAGGATGGTCCCGTTACCGGACGGATCGACGTCATGAAGCCGGATCGGTTTCATGGTGTCGTGACTGCTCCGAAAGATGGAAAGACGGATACGAGCGAAGTAATCGGTGTCTCACGTTCGTTTTACATCAAGCTTGGCCCGGACGTGTGGACGTACGTTAAAAATGAGAAGCAGGCTGCGCTGCTCACAAAAGCATTCCGATCCGCGGCCGACGGAAACACGGCAGAGCTCTCCTCTGTTATTCCGGATACGGCCAAGGTAGAACGCTCGACGAACCCAACCCTTTCCTGTCGCGTCTATACCACGACGATCACGGATGCCGCCGGCGCAACATCGAAGCTCTCGGTGTGTGCGTCGAACGGGCTTCCAAAACGGATCGAGGTATTTCCTCAAGAAGGTTCTGTAACGATCGATTACACTGATTTTAATGCCATGTTCGTGATTGAGCGTCCTCTCGGAATCCGGTATCCATAGCGGTCTTGCCTAAATAGAATTAGCAGTCTATATTGGAGACTGCTAACTATGATGCCGCAACACTTCACCACAAAATCTCAAGAAGCGATCCAGCTCGCCCAGCATCTCGCCGTGGCGAACGGACAGCAGGCGGTAGAGCCACTCCATATTCTCGCTGCACTGCTCGAGCAGGAAGATGGAGTTGTTCCCGCTGTACTGAAAAAATTGCAGACGGATCTTCTTGCCGTAAAGCGCGATATCGATCAGAGCCTCTCCGCGCTTCCAAAGGCAGTTCCTACGGGCGGTGGCGTCGGTCAGATCTATCTGTCGCCAGAATCGATGCAACTCTTCGTCAACGCGGAACGCGCAGCGAAGTATTTTAAGGATGAATATATTTCGACGGAGCACCTGTTGCTCGCTGTGGCAGACGGGACGGATAAGACCGCGGCGTTGTTGCATGGGCACGGCGTGTCGACGGAAGAGATTTTGAAGGCATTGAAAGATGTTCGCGGCAACGTGCAAGTCGATTCCCCCGAGCCAGAAGGAACGTATCAGGCGTTGCAAAAGTATTCCCGGAATCTCACGGATTTGGCGAAGCAAGAAAAATTGGACCCCGTGATCGGTCGTGATGACGAAATCCGACGTGTCATGCAGGTACTTTCGCGTCGAACGAAGAATAATCCGGTGCTGATCGGTGAAGCGGGTACCGGAAAGACGGCGATTGTCGAAGGACTCGCACAGCGAATCGTTGCTGGTGACGTTCCGGAACCGTTGAAAGAAAAGGACGTCGTTTCTCTTGATCTTGGCGCGCTGATTTCCGGTACAAAGTTCCGCGGCGAATTTGAAGAACGATTGAAGGCGGTGATTCGCGATGTTGAGCGAGCGAATGGAAAGATCATCCTCTTCATCGACGAGCTTCATACGCTCGTCGGCGCTGGCGCGTCCGGTGAAGGCGGCGCGATGGACGCGTCAAACCTGCTCAAGCCGGCGCTGGCGCGCGGTGAACTCCGCGCGGTCGGCGCGACGACGCTCAAGGAATATCAAAAATACATCGAAAAGGATGCGGCACTCGAACGCCGATTTCAACCGGTGATGGTTCACGAGCCGTCGGTTGAAGATACGCTTGCGATCTTGCGCGGCATTAAGGAGAAATACGAGTTGCATCACGGGGTTCGTATCACGGATGCGGCGCTCGTGGCGGCGGCGAAGTTGTCTGATCGCTATATCACGGATCGTTTTTTGCCGGACAAAGCCGTCGATTTGATCGATGAAGCAGCGTCCGCGCTGCGCATGCAGATCGATTCCCTGCCGGAAGATCTCGATAAATTGAAACGGGCGCTTACGAAGCTTGAAATTGAAAAGCGCGCGCTTTCGAAAGAAGAAGACACAGAGTCTAAGGAGCGACTCAAGGAGCTAGAGAAGCAACTGGCAGAAATTGGCGAACGCGCGCATCAACTCGAGCTGTCATGGACAGCGGAAAAAGAAATTATCGTAAAGATGCGCTCCATTAAGGAAGAGATTGATAAATTAAAGAGCCGTGCAGATATTGCGGAACGAACGGGCGATCTCGAGAAGACATCCGAAATTCGGTACGGTCTGTTACCGCAGAAAGAACGCGAGATGAAGGAAATTGATGCACAGTTAAAGACGATGCAGGGTCAGCGCGGTCTTTTGAAGGACGCCGTGACCGATGAAGACGTTGCGAACGTCGTGATGCGGTGGACGGGTATTCCGGTCGCGCGCATGTTGGAGTCTGAAGCGGCGAAGCTCGCAAAGCTCGAAGAGGAGCTCGGAAAGCGCGTCATCGGTCAGCACGAGGCGGTGAAGGCAGTATCGAATGCGCTTCGTCGTTCACGCGCGGGTATCGGTGAAGAAAAACGTCCGATCGGATCATTCCTCTTCCTTGGACCGACGGGTGTTGGAAAGACGGAGCTTGCAAAGGCGCTCGCCGGCATCATGTTTGACGATGAAGACGCGATTGTTCGCGTCGATATGTCGGAATACATGGAGAAGCACTCTGTTGCACGTATGATCGGTTCTCCGCCGGGATATATCGGTTACGACGAAGGCGGTCAGCTGACCGAAAAAATTCGCCGTCGCCCCTACTCCGTTGTGTTGCTCGATGAGGTAGAAAAAGCGCATCCGGACGTTTTCAATTCGTTGTTGCAGGTGTTAGACGATGGTCGGTTGACGGATGGAAAAGGCCGAACCGTTTCATTTAAGAATACGATCGTCATCATGACGTCGAACATTGGCTCGGACATGATTCTCGATTGGGGCACGACGCGTGGGGACATCGGATTTAAGGGGACAACGGAAGAGACGACGGATGAACATGCGATCGACGCGCGCGTGAAAGAATTGCTGCGCGAACAGTTCCGCCCGGAGTTCTTGAATCGTCTCGATGAAATCGTGATGTTCCATGCGTTGACCAAAGAGGAGCTTGCGAAGATCGTTGAACTTCAGTTGATTCGCGTTGCGGAACGCTTGAAGACAAAGCGCATCACGGTCACATTTACCGATAGCGCAAAAAAGGTCATTGCCGATAAAGGCTATGACCCTGCGTTTGGCGCACGCCCGTTGAAGCGCGCGATTCAAGACCTGGTTCTTGATGAATTGTCGCTACGGATTATCGAGGGAACAATTGCCGAGGGTGATGCGGTCGACGTCGACGCGCATAAAGGCAAGATCGTTATTCGACGTTCTTAAGCTCCTTTTCGATCGTCTTCCAGTGCGCGAGCAAGACTTTCTTTACTTGCGGGATTTCGGTTTGCGCGATGTCCTTTGTTTTGACGTAGTACGCGACGACCTTCTCGACGAGATCCTGATAATTTTCTTTTGTCAGATCGCCCGTCTTTTTGAGCTCCATGGAAATTTTCTTTTGGAGCGCCATCGTCTTCTTTTGCAGGTCCTTGGTAAATGCTTTGCCTTGCTTGGATTGCAGGAACGTCGCCGCAGCAACGCCAATCGCGGCACCAACCAACAGGCCGGCGCCGATGTGTGAAGAAGATTTCTTGTCAGTCATAAAAGTGTCATTCAGGATTACGGGACTAGGATATCATGATGTCGCGGCAGCGTCTCCGGGTTCGCTGCCTTGCTCGTCCGTCTGTTCCCCCTCTGGTTTCGGGGGCGTATGCATGTGGTGCGGGCGGTCCTCGTTGAATTCTTCCCCGCAAACATCACAGGTTTGTGCGTCATCGATCATAAAAAGGTGTTAAGAGAGTAATCGTTTCATTGCTTGCTTCCCCGCCTCTACGCCGGGCTGATTGTACGCGTTGATACCATAGAGTTCGCCAGAGATTCCCGTCGCGATTTCAAAAAACATCACGAGCGCGCCCATTGCTTCCGGCGTTATCCGCGACAAGAAGATTGTTCCGTTGGCGCGCTTCGCGTCGGTCAACGCGGACGCCGTCGCTTCCCGTTCGGCGCGAAGGATCTTAGATAGCGGCGTATTCGCGAGATACGCGAGCGAGTCAATCTGCCGCGCGGACGCTGGAACGCGCAGCGCGGTCTCGAATCGTTCAACGTCGATAAACGTAATGGTTTTATCGTTCGGACCTTCCATGTAGAGCTGGATTTGTGAGTGCTGGTCTGTCGCTCCAAGGGCGGCGACGGGCGTCGGTCCCCCATTGTTTTTCCCAAGGCTTTCAGCCCAGAGCTGTCGATACCACTGCGCGAATTCACGAAGACGCGCCGCGTACGGCATTAGCACCTGAATCGACTTGCCGTGCATCGCTTGTTCGTATTGAGCTGCGGCAAACAAACACGGGCCGTTTTTTGCTGGCGATTCCGTTAAAAACGCGTCACGTTCCCGTCGCGCACCGTCCAGAAGCTTCTCGATGTTGACCCCGGCGGCGGCAAGCGGAAAAAGTCCCACGTCCGTGAGGACCGAAAACCGTCCACCAACATTCCCTGCGACGGGCAACGTTCGATAGCCTTCTCGTTCTGCAAGTGCGCGGAGAGATCCGTGCTGCGCATCCGTTGTTGCGACGATGTGTTCGGCGGCTCGATCTGCGCCGACCGCGCGAATGAGCGCGTCGCGCACGATGAGAAACGTCGTCATCGGTTCAACGGTATCGCCGGATTTTGAGATGACGTTGACGAGCGTCGTTGAGAGATCGAGCCGCGCAAGAATCTCCGAGAGTTCATCGGGATCCGTATTTGATCCCGCGACGTGCAATCGACATCCTCGCATTTTTTCTGATCGAAGCGCGGCATACAATGCGCGTGTTCCGAGATCTGAACCGCCGATACCGATCACGAGAAGATCGGTAAATGATTGCGCGTATTTCACAAGAGCGCGAATACGTTGTCGCATTTCGCGATCGTCCGGTAAAAATAACCAACCCTGTTCCCCATCCTCCGCTTGACGAATCACCTCACGTTTCGCGCGTGTCAGTGTCGCCGACGCGATGCGCGGGCGCATGTTGCCGGGGTCGTAGCGAAGGTCGGGCATATGCTAGTAGTGTACTCGCGGTTTCTGCATTGATCCACGCGTGTCGTCTCCGCCCCGTCGGCGCGTTCCTCCGTACGGTCGCCGGCGGTTGCCGCGCGGCGCATCACGTCGTTCTTCGTAGGAAGATTCTTGTACGGGGTGCGTATTCCGTTCTGCGGGAAGTTCCGGGAGCTTTTTGAGTGGGAGCCGAATACGCGTCAATCGTTCAATGGCGCGGACGTCGCTTCCTTGGTCTGGTGTAGCAAACGAAATGGCGCGACCTTCTCGACCGGCGCGTCCCGTTCGACCGATGCGATGCACATAGTCTTCCGGATTGTCTGGAAGGTCGTAGTTGATGACGAGCTCAATCCCCTTCACGTCGATTCCGCGCGCCGCGATATCCGTCGCGACAAGAACGCGATACTTTCCGTTTTTAAATCCCTCAAGCGCATCACGTCGTTGCGCGAGGGAACGATTGGAGTGGATTTCTGCCGCAGAGTGTCCCATGCCTTTTACGGAGCGGGTGATTTTCTTTGCGCCAAATTTTGTTCGCGAGAAGACGAGTACCGTCCCGTGATATTCATCCAGCAATTTTTGCAGGAGTCGCGTTTTTTCATCTTTTCGAACAACGAAGAGCTCCTGTTCAACGCGTTCCGATGCTGTTCCGGCGCGTGCAATCTCTACGCGAACAGGAAGTTTCATGTGACGCGTGGCGATTTTTACGATGTCGGCCGGCATGGTTGCCGAAAACAACATGGTCTGACGTTCGGCGGGGACGGCTTCCAGAATACGGTTGATCTGCGGCGCGAAGCCCATATCGAGCATGCGATCCGCTTCATCAAGAACCAGCACGGAGACATCGCGAAGATGGAGATACTTCTGTTCCATGTGGTCGATGAGACGACCTGGGGTCGCGATGATCACATGGGGCTTGCGTGCCAGGGCGGATTTTTGCGGACCCATCGCTGTTCCTCCAATCAAAACCGCCGTTCGCAAATTGATGCTCCGGCCAATTTTTTGGAACGTTTCTTCGACCTGAATGGCGAGTTCACGCGTCGGGAGAAGCACGAGGCCTTGTCCCTTGGTTTGCGCGAGGCGCTGGATGAGTGGGATACCGAACGCAAGCGTCTTTCCGGTCCCCGTTTGGGCGATTCCGATCACGTCTTTTCCCTGAATCGCGATTGGAATGGACTTATGCTGAATAGGCGTCGGTGTCTCATAATTGAGCCGATCAAGCGCCTCAAGCAGCTTTGGGGCGATGCCCATGCCGTAAAAGACGGGTGTTATAGCGCCAGGTTGGTGTGGTGTCATGCGGCGAAGGATACGCTATCTCTTCGTCTTGCGCCATAGCCGGACGTACGAGGCGAAATTTCGCCCGATTGCCTCGGCCGCCTCGTCTTTTGAGTGCTTCCCGGCTAGATACGCCTTCAGAGGCTCATAAAAAATGGTTCGTCCGACCGCAAAACCGATGATGGCGTCGTACGCTGCACCGTCAATGAGCCATTGTTTCACCTGTTTTTTGTCAGCTCCGCGTCCCAGAACGATGATTCTCGCCGTGGGCTTGATCGCTTTGACGACCTTCCCCCACTCCGTTTTTGTGAAGCCCTCAAGCTTCCAAATATCAACATCAACGATCTCTTGGATCTCTTTGATCGCTTTGATGGTCAGCGTCGCGCGAAGCTTCGCGTCGAACGCCTCTTTGGTTTTTACGCGCGCAAGATTTGCGTCCGTTGGTGGCACGAGGAGCTCGAAGAGCAGTCGATATCCGCTTGCATGACAAAAATCCGCAAGCGTTTTGAGTCGCTTGAGTTGCCGTTGATTCAGATCGACGTGTTCCGGATTGTATCGAACCAATGCTTTTACATACTGCGGAGCAAACGCGTTGATGTGCGCACGAAATCCCGTTCCGTATTCAAAGTAATACTCCTCCTTCCCGCTTTGTTCTGTGGTGAGGCAGATCTGCACGCCGAGTTTTTTTGCCTTGCGAAGGAGCGCGCTTCCATATTCTTCGTCAATCAAGATGCCGAATTCGCCACGATGCGATTCGCTCGCGATCGCATGCTCAAACCCACGATAGACAATCTCTTTGAGTTCGACGACCTTTCGGTGCTGCGTCTTCGAGAGCGTGCCTTCGTAGCCAAGCAGGTCGCGTGAGAATGAACTGCGGTGATCAAACGGAAGAATGAAGAGGGGTTGTGAGAGCATAGTTAAATCAGCGTGCGAGGATCGGCGCCGCGTAAGACGATTTTTTGCAGTTTGGTGAATAGTGGAAGCGTGTTTGCCGTTGCACCGAGTCGCTTCGCGAGCGGCTTGAGTGACACCGCGCCTTCAGAGGGCGAAGATGATTCGCCATGTAAGGCGAGCTCACGACCATACGTTACGTTTTTCGAAAGGATGCTGAATCCCGTCGCCACAAAATCCCCGATCCCCGCGGGTTCCAATAGCGTTGCTGGTTTTCCTCCCATGTGTTGAAGAATGCGTCGCATTTCCGCCAGCGACTGCTCGACATACCATCCATTGAAGTTGTCCCCGAGTTTGAGTTCTTTGGCGATGCCGAGTCCAACGGCGTAGATATTTTTGAGAACGCCACACATCGCGACGCCGCGCACATCTGCTGTCGGAACGGTTCGGAGCGCGGTACCAGTAAAGAGGTGCGAGACGGCATGACGCACGCGTGGTTGCCGCGAGGCGACAGATGCCGCACCGACCCGCCCATCCAGAAGCTCATCCGCAAGCATGGGACCGAATAGTAATGCGAACGGCTGCTTTGGAAAATGCGATTCGAGTATCTGATCCAACGTTTCAAAGGTATCTCGATCTAGGCCCTTGGAAACGCCGATCAGGATTGTGCGCGAAGAAAGATAGGGCCTGAGCGCGTGTGCGACATCCGCAAGACACCATGAGGGCACGCAAAGAAAAATCATATCTGCGCCCGGTGCAACGTCTGCAAGCTCACATGGTTTTGTCATTCGCGAACGATCAACATCCCAGCTGTCGATATGAAGTTGTGTTCGTCGGCCGTGCGTCAACACATGGTGAATCGCTGACCCAATTTTGCCGTGTCCAATGAAGAGAAGGCGGGGCGAAGGCATATCGCGGAAAGTGTAGCATATAAAAAACCCACAGGAAGGACTGCGGGGACCGTATTGGTCAAGGCGACGTTCATGTCGTGGAGCGTCGACGCTTGCGCATCTTCTTGGTCTTCATCGGCACCGGCCGCGTCTTCGCCAGACCGGGGTGCTCTTCTTGAAGTGGCAGCGGAGGCGACGGCTCCGTCGGCGAATCGGCCTCGCTGCTCGCTGTGAGTTTCGGCGGCCATTTGGAGCAATTCGGGTGCCCAAGAGCTCCAAAATACTCTTTTCCGCACATGCTGCATCGTCGTTGCTGCACGATATCATCTCTCCAGCACATACAGCCTCCAGTTGTTACAAGGGAACGGCGCTCGAATCCGTTTCTGTATAAGATGAAACGACCATTCCGTCAATATCTGAGCCGCTGCATAGGCGGATTTCGCAGATAAAAAAGCATCTGCGAACCGTTCCTCTTGTATGAGGAGGGTTCAGAGATGCCGATTGAGTTTTATGGTCGCTTTTCTTCCCCTCCGCGCTGACGAATGTAGAGCCGCCAGAGGTTGTGGCTGATAAGACCTAAGAATATCGCCAGGGAGACGAACAGGGCTGTCCGATGATTTGTCCGACCGGCAAGATAGGCGAAAAAACAGTTCAGGACGAGGATCGCGGCCCACATGTAGTCTCGCGACCACATTTTTTTGTGCTGAATGTCATCTTCGACTGATCGACCAGATTGTCCAAGTAGCCCTCGCAGCTGCGCAACTTCTTTTTGTTGTTTTTTCAGGCCGAGAACGAGCACCGGGATTGACGCGACCCACATTGGAAGAACAATGATGTAGCGAATGAATAACACAAGCCTCTGGTAGTCCGGTAGTAATTTGGAAACTGCCATCGAACCGACCACGGGAACTATGGAAAAGAGCATGAGAACCACAAAGAGTTTGAGGTACTTTTCACTCATCCATGGCAATGCTCGCTTTCGAGGCCGGGATCGCTGTTTGAGAATATTGAAAAGGTGCATTCTGCGCCCCCTTTGTTTCTTGCTCTACTAGGGTACTAACAAGAAAAAGACGAATAGTCAACAGCTCCTTGTCTGATATATAAAACACGCCGTTTGATGACGGCATGTTTTATATGGCTCGGGGACTAGGGCATCTCACTCGCTCACGATGTTCGCTCCCACGAAAGGGCTTCCGCCCTCTCGTGAGCTCTCC
>CAYMTE010000014.1:0-29305 GCA_964393325.1 uncultured Gammaproteobacteria bacterium | reverse complement strand
GCTCGCCAGGCCCATAACCTGGAGGTCGCCGGTTCAAGTCCGGCCCCCGCAACCAAACAAGAACACTCCATATAGGGGTGTTTTTGTCTTACAAGATCGATCGAATCCCCTCCTCCACCTTGATTGCAACCGCTTCCCATGTAAACCGTTCCGATCTCGATTTTCCGGCAAGCGCCATATCGACCCGCGAGACATCATCATGAATCAGCCCTTGGATAGCGCGCGCCCAGGCGTCACGATCATGCGGATCAAGGAGGATTCCCGCGTCATCAACAACTTCCGGCAATGCACCGGCGGAAGATGCGAGTACCGCCGTCTCGGCCTGCATCGCTTCAAGCGCCACAAGACCAAACCCTTCATGATGCGACGGAACCGCGACAAGATCCGCGGCCAAGAGCACGTCGCGTCGTGCATCCTCATCAACGACATAGAGACGATGCAACCGACTGCCGTCTCGTTCGGGCGTTACTTGGCACTCCATCGCCGCATGAATCTCTTTAAGCTTCCATCCATCTCGCCCCGCAATGACGAGATCGAGCGGTCGGTCGATTGCCTTCACTGCTCGACGCCACGCCTGCATAAGCATCGCAAGATTCTTCCGCGGTTCCACCGTTCCGAGCGCGAGCACGAAGGCATTCGTAATTCCCGTTGCAGCGATGCGTTGTTTTGCAACACGCTTCTGCTCGCGCAACGCGGCGCCATGCAGCGCCTGCAAAAACGGGTCTCCGCCTTCTTCCGTCACGATAACGCGCGAGGCATCAACGCCGCACCGAGATACGATTTGTGCTTTCGTATCTTCACTCACAGCGAAGACAATCGGCGCGGATCGAATCCCTCTCGTAAAAAGTGTCGTTGTTACCGCCCGACGTACACGCGATTCCGGAAACCATTCTGGATGATCAAAAATCGCCAGATCATGAACCCATGGAAGTGAACGAACCGGGAGAAGCGGCGCAACAGCGCCCGAGGGAACGAATAACAGGTCACACGGGGATCGCATACATGCGATACGTATCGCCGATCCCGACCCCTGCGACAATTCTACGGTCACGCATCTCTCCCCTCCCGCATTCCCCACGCCCATCGCCCCACGGGGAACGTACAGCTTCCACGTCCATGGAACATCACGAATCACCAGCGCCTCTGTCAAAAAACGCGCCGCGTGAGCAATACCCGACCCCGGCGTTCCGTCGGTCGGGAGACAACGAAGATCGATGCCGACAATCATTTCCAGCGATACGTATCAAAGGCCCATGCGGTTGCCGCTTTCACGTCCTGATACCGCGAAAAATGGTTTACGCTTCCCAAACTCGCGACCACAACTTCATTTCCATCCGCATCGCGCGTGATCTGCGCCATACAATACCCTGCTTCGGGAAGCGATCCTGTTTTTGCGCCGACAATCTGAAACGGCTTCTTATTCAAAAATGTGGTGAGTAACAAATTTGTCGATGGGAGCGCGTAGGTATGTCCGCTTTCCGTCGTCACGACGCTCTGCGCCTTTGCGCTCACGGCTCGAATCTCTGGATACGACATCGCGGTCGTGAGAAGCGCGGCGACATCGGCGGCATTTGCGCGATTTCGCGCATCCAGTCCCGTAGGTTCGACGAATACCGGCGACGAGAGCCGTAACGCTTGCGTTTTTTCGTTCATGGCATTCACGAATGCCTCCCTGCCAAGCGATACGCGCGCAAGGGCATTCCCCGCCGTATTCACCGAGCCGACCAATAGCGCCTCAAGCGCCTGCCCCTGCGTCATCACATCACCGGGTGCAAAAACCGACTTCCCTTCATCCGCAATATCCTCCTCGAGGATCGTAAGCGGCGCATTCAAATCTGGTTTCGTATCCAAAAAGACCATCGCCGTCATAAGCTTCGTGAGACTCGCAATCGGAACGACATCATGCGCACGACGCTCAAAGAGCACCGCGCCTGTTTTTGCATCCGCGATAAAAACGGAACGACTCGTTGTCTGAACGCCGACGCGCGTCACATCCTTCTTTTGCGGCACGACGACGGCTTGCTGCACCGGACCTGCAACCGGAAGGGACGTTAAAAACCCCGGCGCCGCCGATGGACTTGCAATGCTCATTGCCGCAACGAGACCAAGGAGAGAATCAATCACACGGGTTGAGAAGGAAGAGACTCCGTCGATGCCGCAGGAGTTGGTTCGAGCTGCGCAAGCACATCTGCAACAGCTGCGTGACCACGCAACGTATCATAATCCGGAAGCTCTTCAACGGAAGAAACGCCAAGATGATTTAAAAAGTCGAATGTGACCGCGTACGTCGGCTGACCAAGGCGCGTATCCTCCCGTTCTTCGATCAAGCCTCGCATCAACAAGTTTCGGAGGATCATCGAAGACTGTACTCCTCGAACCTGCTCGAGCTCCGGACGTGTCAGTGGCCCACGATACGCGAGAATCGTCAGTGTTTCAAGTGACGGCCGTGTGAGTTCGCCATGCGTCTCAACGTGCACAACCTTGGACACGACATCCGCGAGCTCCGGACGTGTCACGAGTTCAACATCATTCCCGTTTCGCTGTAGCATGACGCCGCTCTCCGCCTCATTGAGAGCGCCCGCCATTGCCGTGAGCGCTGCTTCAATGTCCTGCGTGGACGCCGACGTCAATTCTGCAAGCCGACGAATAGAGAACGGCTTTGCGGATGCGAAGAGGATCGCTTCAATAGAGGCTTCGAGGTTCATACAAATGATTCAGCAAGAGGATCTACAGACGGCGCGTCTGGCGCGACGGCAATATCGATATCGTGAAACAGCGATGATTGATGTACAAGAACGAATCGTTGCTTCACGAGTTCTAATAATGCAAGAAATGAAACGATCGCATCCGTACGCGTGGAAGACTGCTCAACAAAGGAATGAAATGTCATCTTCGCGTGATGACGCACACGGTGAAATAGGTCTTGAATTTTCTCTTGGATACTCACGGCGCGTTCAATGCTCGTTTTTGGCAATCGGATCAACGGTTCAATGCGCGCGATGACGCGACGCATTACATCACGAAGCGTCTCCGCCGTTACGTCCGCCGGAGGAAAAAATCCCTGCGCCACACGTGGCGCTGCACGTTCAACACGCGCAAATGACCGTTGCCCAGACTTCCACATCGCATCAATCTCTCTCGATGCCGAAACAAACCGACGATATTCCCGAAGTTGTTGTTCCAAATCCGGCCCCTCTTCGAGCTCTTCGTCTACCAGGGAAGGCAGCAGCATCTTGGATTTGAGGTACATCAACTTTGCGGCGACGACCAAAAAATCTGCGAGTTCTTCTGGGGGGATCTGCGTCGCGGATTGCACGTGCTGCAAAAATTGATCCGCAACCGTTGCGAGCGAAATGGTAGAAATATCAAGCTGCTCCTGCTCCACGAGCTGAAGCAGGAGGTCGAGCGGCCCTTCAAACGACTCCACCCGAAAGGTCACGGCCATACGAGTAGAATAGCCCACGGTTGACAGAAAATCTACCCTGCGTTAAGAACTCGCCAGTTCCCTAGAAAGGAGGAGCGATGCGGCTGTATGTCGTCTTTAGAACCCTTCCGACGACCGACATCGCGTCCTCGGAGTTCTACGAATGGGTAAAATCTCGTCTTCCGGGGTGGATACAGTACTACAACACAGAGGCCCGTCTCACCCAAGGCATCATCCTCGGCCTCCACGGGCTCCTGTATGTCGGGTTCAGGAGACGCACCTCGCGAGAAACCCGCACGGAGTGGTATCTCTACGATTCGTACGAACCGTACGATATCGAACGAAGCATTTCATGCCTCCTGCTTGGATCCTGCGTTATCGATCAACACCTGATCGAGCAGCTCAATATCCTCTCGCAGCTCGACGCAAGCAGACACTACCGCCTTTGAACGGCGGTTTTTTATTTTTTCTTCTTGATCTCGATATGCGCTTCGTCGAGCCGCTTCTGCTCAATCTCAGACGGCGCGCCCATGAGAAGATCTCGCGCATCGCCGGTCTTTGGAAACGCAATGACTTCGCGAATGTTCGGTTCGTTCGCAAGGATCATGACAACACGATCAAACCCTGCCGCGATCCCGCCATGTGGAGGCGCGCCAAACTCAAACGCGTGAAGCAAATGTCCGAAGCGTGCGCGAATCTGCTCTTCTTTCAACCCAAGCAACTGGAAAACACGCTCCTGTAATTCTCGCACGTGAATACGGATCGATCCTCCCCAGATTTCGTATCCGTTCAGCACGAGGTCGTATGCGTTTGCGCGTGCCTTTGTCGGCTCCGTGTCGAGCAATCCGACATCATCCGGATGCGGTGAGGTGAAGGGATGATGAACAGCCTGCACGCCACCTTCACCATCATCTTCAAACATCGGAAAATCGACGACCCAACAAAACGCGAGTTCATTCGGATTGCTTTTGTCTGATCGCATGTCGGGCTTGTCATTCCCGTATTGCGCCATGGAATCGGCATACGAGATGCGCGGGAATGTCGTGAACGTCAATGTCTTTTCCGGCGTCACGGTCTTCACGAGTTCGATCATGAGCCGCTCAACAAGCGACATCACGTCCTCACGCGTAACAAACGACATTTCCATGTCGAGTTGCGTGAATTCCGGTTGACGGTCGCCGCGTTGATCTTCGTCACGGAAGCACCGCGCGATCTGAAAATATCGCTCGATTCCTGCGACCATGAGCAACTGCTTAAACTGCTGCGGAGACTGCGGAAGGACGTAAAATTCTCCATCATGCAATCGAGACGGAACTAAAAACTCTCGCGAACCTTCCGGCGTTCCCTTGGTGAGATTCGGTGTTTCGATTTCGAGAAAACCCTCCTTGCGCAAAAAATCACGCATGAACGACGCAACCGCTCCACGCAGTTCAAGGTTCTTCACCATCCGAGGACTGCGAAGGTCGAGATATCGATATGTCATCCGCGCCTCTTCGTTCACGCCAGCTGTGTTCTCAAGCTCAAATGGCGGCGTCTTCGCCGGATTCAACAGCTCAATATCTTTTGCCAACAGCTCCACCGTTCCTGTTTCGAGATTTGGATTGACCTGCTTTTCGCCACGCTTCTGCACGATTCCCGTAATCGCAAGGCAGTACTCCGAACGAATATCATTCATGAGTGCTCGCGCACGCTCCGACAACTCGGCGGGAACGAGAACGACCTGCAAAAGACCGGATCGATCGCGCATGTCCAAAAAGGCGAGTTTTCCCATGTCTCGACGTGTATGTACCCACCCCTTTACCACCACCTCTTCTCCAATGCGACGGATCGTGTCGCGGTGCATCGTTCGCTGTTGCATAGATTATTCAGCCCTTACCTTAACCGACATTGCGGCTATTTGTCCACGGTCGTCGGTCGTGAGCACCTGGAGATCGCCATTCAACCCGGGTGGAACCGTATATTCCCCGGTAAAGAGGCCTCCATCCCCCCGAGAAAGCACAACGCTTCGTTCGCCTCCCACAGGACCAAATACCACCGTTACACCTTTCGCATTGATCGTCTGAACACTGATCCGTACAGAGGATCCGGACGTCGCGATATATGTCGTCCCGTCGTGTGACATCCCATCCAACGTCAGCTTTAGCACGCTTGGACTTGTCGCACCCGCCTCAACGCATACGCCTGGCGCTTCGCGCGGTGAGGGTCTACATACCGTACCCACCTCGCACCACCCGTCCGTTACGCCGCAGGTTTCATTCAACGCTCGCAGCTGATCCGCCCTTCGTTCTTCAGACGCTACGCATATACCTTGCGCTGCACCCGCAGATATCTCACATCGAAATCCCGGCATGCAGGGCAACCGCTGCGACCCGCCGCACACGCTCCCTGCCGCACCTAGCCGCGTATCAAGAGCCGGCGTGCTCGACGACGTCGTCCGTTGCGTTCTTGATTGAGGATACCTTGTAGCGATACACAAACCGATTCCCACACACGTCGCAACGATAGCGACAGCGAGCAATATATTCAGCGTTGATGTTCGCATGATTCCAGAAGCCATACGCGATATGGTACGGCGTTTTTACTTCATCGTCGAGGATTCGGGGAGTGAAAAAATCATCGTGCCTGATTCCGAGACGTGAAACAGCATTTCTTCACGTCCCGTAACAACATCTTTTGAAATGACGTCCCCGTTTCGCTGAATGACGAGGTGCGTGGCGTCGCGAAACATGAGCGGAATACCCGTACCAAGTGGCGCTTCGGGCAACGCGCTATCCGTGTGCAACATCATGGATTCATCCTGCAATTCGTACGCGATGTGTTTTCCACGCAGCGTATACGTCATCACGACCTGCGCTTCGGAACGAACAAGACGCTCGTCCAATCCCGATCGCGACACGCGATGCAATTCCGACGGTGGCACAAATGGCGACTCTAATCCTTCGCCCGGCTCTGCCGTCACATACCAGAGCATTCCCTCTCGCATTGAAAGACGATCCGCCGTATCCGGAATCGGTGCTACCGGCGCTACCGAACCCATGAGCGTCGCGGCATATACCATCCGCGTCGACGTCGTCCGTCCGGTAAACGCAATCGTTTCGTCATCCCACCACCCGACGAGTATCACATCTTTCACACCTCCACCGTTCGGAACGCGAAGGACAACCGTTCTTCGGTCTGACCCAAGACGAATCTCTATACTTCCCGTTCCATCCGCTTTCGATGGCGCAGGATGAGCAGATCGACGGCCGTCCGGCGAATGAATACCCGCCGATGATTCTTTTGCAAATCCACTCGTGAGGTATACACGCTCGCCGGTTAATGCATCTACGCCTTCAAGCTGCGAGATCGGCGCGCCGAGACGCTTAACATCTTCGGGCCACGAAAGCGTTCGAGATTCTCCATCCTGCAAAAGCCGTGCGCCCGCCGCATCAACCACAAGCATTCCGGTTGTCGTCGCCTCCGGGGTTGATACCGGACGCTGTGCCAATGGTGAAAGTTTTGTGTTCGGATCCAATTTCGGTGTTGCAAGCATCGCCACCATCACGACACCGCCAACGACAAGAAATGTCGCCAGGAGCGCAAGCAACCCTGTCGTCCGACGTTGCGGTTTTTTCATAGGCGTTGTACTGGCACTATCATAACAAAAAAGCCGCGAGTTCGCGGCTTATAGCAAATCCTACGCACGATATGGGTACGGCTGCCCATGGAGCGCGCGGGTATCCAGCGCCGTAGAGGCCGCCTGGACAACGCTATGTGCGTTCCATGGCCGAAGCAGGAAACCCGTCCCGTACTTCACGGCGCGAACGGCAGGAAACCCAGCTCGGAGCACACGCTCCGCATCCACACCGTCCTGGATACCTCCACCGATGATGAGTGGCTTTGGAAAGCGATATCTCGCGTCCTGCAACTCCTCGAGCCAATCCAGCGTCACAGGATAGATCGGCTTCCCCGAGAGGCCTCCGGGGCCAAATCCTCGCCGTTCCAAGGGAGAGATCAGGGTGCCGAATAGCTTCTTCCAATTGATCCGTTCCGGAAATTCCCCAAACGGAATGGAGTTCGCAACCGACACGGCATCGCAAGCCGGATGCTCTGCAATCCCTCGTGCCGCCTGCGGACGAAGAACGGCGCTGACATTGGGTACGAGCGGGATATCGAGCACCGAGAATGCATCGAGCATCCCATGTGCCTCATGGATGAGGTCTTCCCACTGATGCCCAACATTCGGACACGAAACGTTGATCTCAAGCCCAACGCTCGTCTTGAAGAGCGAGCGATACCTACTGAACAACGAAACGAATCCCCGCGCCTCCTGCAGGCGATCTTCTCTCCTCTTTCCCACGGCCATGAAGGAAAGAAAGAATGGCTTCGTTCGCTGAAACCACGGCCCCTCCTCAAAGAGGGCTTGCGCTCCCGGTCCAGAGAGGCCGACGGCGTTCAACACGAACGACTGACGAAAATCCACGACGATGCATCGCGGAAACAGCTCTCGCGGATCGTACTTCCAATCGAGCGGCATGTTCCCCGCTCGCGGATGCAGTGTCGTCGTCTTCGCGACAAACGTCATGTGGTCTTGCGCCGCCGCCCAATATCTCCACGGCGGAACGTGGTGATACGCGTATCCATCGCCAAAAAACCCCAGCACCCCTGAAGACACAAAGGCGCATCCAACATCAATGCCTCGCAGGAGCATGTCGACCTCCCTGTTCAGAAAAAATGAACGTGGAGGTCATACCACACAACGCCGCAATGAGCAATTAGGGCTCCAGTCGGTTCAACAGTCGCGGGAACGGAATCGTCTCACGCACGTGCTGCAATCCGCAGATCCACGCGACGATACGCTCAAGACCGTATCCAAAGCCTGAATGCGGTACCGCGCCGTACTTGCGGAGATCGAGATACCAACCAAACGCCGTTTCAGGAAGATTGTGTTCGCGAATGCGCGCGAGAAGCGCCTCGTAATCATCCTCACGCTGTGAACCACCAATAATCTCCCCGTATCCTTCTGGCGCGAGCAGGTCCGAGTTCAATACGCGCGTCGGATCGGACGGATCGCGCTTCATGTAGAACGCTTTCACGACCGTGGGATATTTTTCGATAAAAATCGGTTTGTCGTACTGTTTTGTAAGC
The DNA here is from genome assembly GCA_964393325.1 of uncultured Gammaproteobacteria bacterium. Classification (GTDB taxonomy): domain Bacteria; phylum Patescibacteriota; class Patescibacteriia; order 2-12-FULL-60-25; family 2-12-FULL-60-25; genus JBAZWV01. The sequence continues at coordinate 20,754 of CAYMTE010000014.1, read as the reverse complement.
AACGTTTCATCATCCGCGCCAAGATCATCCATATCGCCAATGTCACTTCCAAGTTCTCGAAGCTTTTTGATCGCCTCTGCGTGCGTCAGTCGCGGAAACGGCGCAGTGACGTTTTTGAGCGGCTCGATATTCCGTTCGAGAATCTTCAACTCTTCCGCACACGTTTCCAGCACGCGCTTCACAATGAACGAGATGAGCTCTTCTTGAATCTTCATGTTGCCCTCGTGGTCGACAAACGCGGCCTCGGCATCCATCATCCAAAACTCGATAAGATGGCGACGCGTCTTTGATTTTTCCGCACGAAAGACCGGACCAAAATCAAAGCAACGACCAACAGATGCGATCGCCGCTTCGAGATAGAGCTGACCAGATTGCGTGAGATACGCCTTTCGATCTTCAAAGTAATCGACCTCGAAGAGCTCTGTCGTTCCTTCGCAGGCATTCGGCGTAAAAATCGGTGAGTCAATTTTGATGAAATCGTGATCACGGAACCACTCGTACGTCGCGAGGATGATCGCGTTGCGCACACGTTGAATCGCCCATTGCGACGGCGCACGAAGCCACAAGTGGCGATGATCAAGTAAGAAGTCCGGTCCGTGTTCCTTTTTCCCAATTGGATACTCCTCCGCTTTCTGAACGAGCTGCACAGACGTCGCTTGCAACTCATAGACGCCCTCCTGCTTTGGGTGCTTCGAGACCGTTCCGGTCACGATGACGGACGATTCAATCGTCGTCTCAATCGCGGCATTCCAGGATGCATCGTCCACATTCTGCTTCGCGACAACCGCTTGCGTAAAACCGGAGCCATCGCGAATCTGCAGGAACGCGATACTGCCTGATGAACGGACATTGTAGGCCCAGCCTTTAATCGTGGCGGTTTGGCCAACCACGTCTTTGAACTTCGAGATAAGAGTTTCCATAAAACCGTAGCGTATAAAAAAGCCCTCGGAAGGGCAAGAGATGACGATTTTTCGTCTTATTTGGATCGACGACGGCCGACCCACGCGCGGTACTCGCGCTCCCGCATCACCGTATGGATGATGCGACGGCTGCGTCGCGCCGAGAGCTCTACGATGAAATACAGCGTCTGTCGCGCGTCGGGACTCCGCCAGAGCAACACCTCGTAGCCGCCTCCCCCGTGTCCCTGCGAGACAGGCTGACGCCCCATCCGCCGCATCTTGTGTTGGACGACGTGGTCCGTAACGGGCTGTGCCTCCTTGGCCCGCTTCCATGCCTCGCCGACGAGACGACCAAACACGCGCATCGCTTTTGCATGCAAAAAGCGTCGATTCACGCGAACACCCTTCTCAAGGGCGGTGGCAACGTCTTCGCGCACACTCTGAATCGTATGCACGATAATTGCCGCGTCCACGTCATCCCATGTATCGCCTTCTGCATCAAACATCACCGCGAGGACTTGCTTCCCCTCCTTCACTCGCGGAGATTCGAATACACGATAGGCTCGCGTGACGATCTCGCAGAGCAGCTCCTCGGTCACGACAAGTGGTGGCGTCGTTTTTTGTGGCGTTGGCGCATTTGCGGACGTACGAGACGTTCGATGAAACGCCGCGCGCATGCTCGATCCAAGCATTGGACGTGCCACGCCCGACGAACGCATCATCGCCGTTGTGCCGATGCGATACGCAGCCGCGTTCTTCTGCGCCTTCTTCATCGCCCCCGCAAGCGCCTTTGCGCTTATCGGAGGAGCAAGCGGCGCACGAACGACAACCTCGGGCTCAACCTCAACAACAGGTGGACTCGGCGCGGGAATCGGCACGGGAATCGGATCAGGCTCGATACTGTCGGGCGTAGAAATATCCTTCACCTCCTCCGTTCGGGTTACACCTTTCACTCCTCGAGGCTTAGACGTACGAGTAAAGCCTCGAATCGGGCGCTCCCACACCCGTTCAAACACCGGAACCGCTCCGAAATCTCGAAACGGACCCCCAGCATTCTGCGGTCGAATTAACGTCGCTTCCAATCGAAGCATACGACCTCTTGTGAAGCCCGGCGATACAGCGCAAGCCGGGGCAGGAATATCAAAAGAGCTCCTCTATATCACCAAAACAACCGCCCTTCGTCAACGTGACGATAGAAGCGCTTGAATCATCTGCGACCCTTTTGGTGCCTCTTGCAACGGCGTATGCTTGATCGCATCCTCGATCCATCGCGACGCCTCATTCAAGGCATCCGTCGTTGCCGTGACGCGGAGCGCGTCCGCGAGCGGAGAACGACGAAGAAAGGAGAGGAACGCCGCCACCGAGTGCTCACGATCGATCGGAGGCGCGAACCCAATACAATCAAGAAGCTTCAATGTTGCAGCCGCAAGGAGCAACCGACTGCGCTCGAGGCTTGGATCCGCAGGAAACGTGAAGCAAACAGCACGAAGATCCAAGAGAAGATCATACATTCGCTCATCCGAAATCCCCGGACGCGTAAGCGAGATCAGAAGGTCGTGAAAGGCGCCAAGCGTCGCGAACCCTGCGAGCCGAAGATCGCGCGGAGGTGGCGCACCGACCGATCGTGCAACCGCGAGCTTATCAAACGTCGACCCCTTCGCGATCATCACCTCGATCTCACAAAACGGCTCCAGATGCCCCGCCTGCTTTGAAGAACTCAGCGAGGATCCACGAGCAACCGCGTGAAGCAATCCATGCTCACGACCATATAACGTATAGCGCCGATCCTGTTCACGGAACGGTTCCTTCTTGAGAACGATCGCTCGGTCACGAAGATAGGGCATGTCGATCCAACCAGCTCTGCAAGATATTCGCGGCTGCGAGATCGTCACGCTTCCCTTTTTCTCCCGCCGCTTGGACTTGCCGCGCTGCGAGACCAGACGACATCGTCTCATCTTCTTCGTGAATCACAATGCCAAGCGCGCGAAGATCCGCAATGAACGATTCGATATCGCGAACCTGATCATTCTTTTCGTCTCGATTGCGAAGCGGACGAGGTATCCCGACGACCATCGCCTCAATCTTTTCTTGTTCAACAAGATCCTGAAGGCGCCGAAGAAGATCCGCACGGTCCTTGTTCAACATCACAGTCCATGGGCTAGCCAACCGCGTCACGGTATCACCAAGCGCAACACCAACGCGCGCCGCACCGTAATCAATACCGAGAACGCGCATATCCTAGGCGTCCGGCCACGGCGTAATAAGCTCAACTCCGCTCGACGTCACGACGACGGTGAGCTCGAAGTGCGCCGCCGGCGATCCGTCACGCGTCACGATCGTCCATCCATCGTCTTTCATCGACACCTTCCATCCGCCAAGCGCAACCATCGGTTCGATCGCGAGCACCATCCCCTCTTCCAAGCGAATGCGCGGCGCACGAGGCTCGCGATAATTCGGCACCTGCGGGTCTTCGTGCACGGCATGACCAACACCATGACCGACGAGATCCTTCACAATGCCGTATCCTTTCGGCTTCACAACGTCCTCAACGGCCGCACCGATATCAGTCACCCATCCACCGGGCTTGATCGCCGCAATTCCCTGCTTCAATGATTCACGCGTCGTCGTAACGAGCTCACGAACCTCCGGACGAACATTCCCAACCATCACCGTTGTCGCCATGTCCGTCGCAAGTCCTTCGTACCACATTCCGATGTCGAGACCGACAATATCACCGTCTTGAATCGTCCGATCCGGCGTCGCGAGACCGTGAACAACTTCTTCGTTGATGGAAATGCAGAGTGTTGATGGGAACGCGACATCCTCCGGAGAAATGCGATACCCCAAAAATGACGGCGTACCTCCTGCCGCAATGATTTCTTCGCGCGCGAGTGTATCCAGCGCTTCCGTTGACGCACCAACGACACACGCGTCTGCGACATGACGAAGCACGCGCGAAAGGATCTCGCCGCCGCGCTTGAGTTTTTGGATTTCGTCAGGGGTTTTGATGAGAGACATATTCGATCTGTCATTCCGACCGGAGCATCGCGGAGCGGAGGAATCCCTTCGAAGGGGGCTCCCTCCACGTTGGTCGGGACGGCGGAAGAGGATGACAGCCCACTTTTACATGGAAAACCGTAATTTGGCCAATTTCTTTAATACATCTTCAAAAACGTACGGAATCGCCTGCTCCCCGTTTACCGTGAGCAATACACCTCGCTGACGATAATACGCCGCAAGCGGCTCCGTCATAAAATGGTACGTCGCGAGACGCGCACGAATCACCTCTTCGGTGTCATCATCGCGGCGAACAAGTTTATGCCCACACAACGAACAAATGCCGGGTCGAATCGGCGGCGCATCTACGAGATGATACACCTGCTTACAAGCGACGCACTGCACGCGTCCCGTCAGACGGCGAACGGCCTCATCATCAGAAATGCGGATCTGCAACGCAAGATTAATACGCGTTATCCGATCCAAATGGTGCGCCTGCTCAACATTCCGTGGATATCCATCGAGCAAAAATCCGCGCGTAAGATCGTATCGCTTCAGCTGAGCGCCGATAATCGCATTCACGAGTTCATCCGGAGCAAGCACGCCCGTTTCAACATATCGCTTCGCGACTTTTCCCGGACCCGTCCCTTGAGCGATCTCTGCACGGAACAATTCACCGGCGCCGATCAGCGGGATATCAAACCGATCAGCCAAAAGCTGACCCTGCGTTCCCTTGCCGGAACCCTGGGGTCCAAAGATAACCGCACGAAGACGTTTTTGGCTCACACGACGGCGTAATACACCAGAAACAATACCGCGGAACACACCACACCAAGCTCTAGCCACTTTCCTTCTCTTGCTGTTGACCGCATCGACCCAAAGACGGCGCCGACACACCCACCACCTAAGACACCAACAACAGCAGTCCACCCAAAGGGCAACATACCGAGCATGACGGCGAGTGGCCCGATAAGCCAGGCGCCGACACGATCCACCGGCTGCGTTTGCCCGAAGACCATATCATAGAGCGTCAGGCCGGCCAAACCGATCAGAAGGACCTCGATTGGCATCCATTGAGCAAAGGCGAGCGCAACGCCAATAGATCCGATCAGCATAACGGCAGGCCGCAGCGCACGAATAAAAACAGCGACAAGCGTGCCCGCGGACGACGCAAGGATCGCCGCCCAAACAGGAAAGACGACGGCCGGAAGTAGCCACACGCCCAGAACCGCCGCTATTGCGCACAGTTCATTCCACGCATCTCGCAGTGCACGTCGACGAATCATTGCGTAAGCGATTCCTACGACAAAGAGCGCAAGCATTGCATATCCCCACACACGAATGTATCTCCCATCCGACATCGCCTGCCAAGGAGACAGCACCGCAGCGATCGCAAGAGCCCCGGCAATCGCAAATGCCCCAGGAAAAACATACCGTGGATGAATGCGCATGACGAAGGAAAGGGTAACATAAAAAACCCGCGAATGCGCGGAGGTGAAAAAGAAAACCCCCGAGTTCATCGGGGGTTTTCTTAATTCATGCGCGTCTTTAGTACGCGTCGTATTCACGCATCGTGATCTGCGATTCAACCTGCTTCACGGATTCAATAACAACCGAAACAACGATGAGGAGTGACGTGCCGCCGATCGCGAGCAGCTGAGATCCTCCGGCGCCCTGCGCGATGTGCGGCAAAATCGCAATCACGCCAAGGAAGACAGCGCCGAACAAGTTGAGACGATTAATCACCGCGTTCAAATAGTCCGACGTGGGTTTGCCCGGTCGAATACCTGGAATAAATCCACCCTGCTTTTGCAAATTTTCCGCAATCTTATCTGGATGGAACACGACGGCCGTGTAGAAGAACGTGAAGGCGAACACAAGCAGGAAGTACAGCACGCCGTACACCCACTGGTTCTGCATCGTCGTAATCACAACACGAGCTGCGTTCGCGAGCCATGGGGTTCGCGCCGTCACGAAGAACTGCGCGAGCACGGACGGGAACAGTAAGATCGAAATCGCAAAAATAATCGGGATCACACCGGACATGTTCACGCGAAGCGGCAAATTCGATGCAACGCCTCCCGAGAGAACACCCTGACCTCGCATCTGACGAGCATATTGTACCGGAATGTTTCGCTGCGCTTCCGTTACAAAGACGACACCGACGATCGTGAGAAGCGCGATCGCGCCGTACAGAACCCACATAAACAATTGCGAAGAATCATAGCTCGCGAGCAATTGCGAGACCTGCGTCGGAAGACCCGCCAAAATTCCAGCAAAAATCAACAACGAGATGCCGTTGCCAACTTTCTTTTCCGAAATCAACTCTCCAAGCCACATGAGGAACAATGTTCCTGCCGTGACGGTTGCGATGAGCGTGACGAGATGAAGCGTGTCCGTTTTTGCGAGAATCTGAAATTGAGACTGTCGCAAGATCGACAACAATCCGAAGGACTGCAAAATCGCAAGCGGAACCGTGAGGATACGCGTCCACTGGTTGATGCGCTTCTGACCGGATTCACCCTCTTTTTGAATCGCCTCGATACTCGGAACGATCATGCCGAGCAACTGAAAAATAATCGATGCCGTGATGTACGGAGCGACACCAAGAGCAACAACCGAGAAATTCTTGATCGTCCCACCAGAAAAGAGGTTCAAAAGGCCAAGAACCTGGTTCGCTTCAAAGAAATTTCGAAGCGCGACAGGGTCGATGCCCGGAAGCGGGATGTGGGCCACGACGCGGAAGAGCACCATCGCGGCAAAGACGAACAGAAACCCGTTTCGAATCTCCTTGATGCGCCAGGCGGCTTGGAGTTTTTCCCACATAACGCGTAATTTGGTTAGAACGTTATACCTTCTTGTTCTTCTTCGACGTCTTCGCTGCCTTTGGAGCCTTCGCGAAGGATCCACCTGCTTTTTCAATCGCTTCCTTTACAGCAGCTGTGGCGCGGATATCGACGAACGACAGTGGCTTATCGATCTCGCCGCCACCGATCACTTTCGCGATCACAGCGGTCTTCGGAACGAGATGCTTTGACTGCAATGCGGCGAGGTCGACGCGTGCGCCAGAGGCGAACGCTTTCATGATCCGACCGACCGGCACAGCATACACCTCGGGATGCATACTCTTAAAGCCGCGTGTCTTTGGGAACGCGAGAAGCATTTGCTTCAAGCCCTTCAGCTTGAGGCGCTTGCGACCGCCCGTACGAGCGCGCTGCCCTTTGGTTCCACGGCCAGCTGTGGTGCCACGACCCGTGGCGTATCCGCGACCAACGCGGAATTTCTTGGTACGCGCTCCTTTCTTAGGAGCGAGCGTGTGAAGAGAGAGAGCCATACAGCATTATTCGGCCTTCGGAGCCTTTGCCTTAATCTTCAGAAGACGAAGCGCCTTAAACGTCGCCTTCACGTTATTGATCTTGTTCTTTGAACCCAACATCTTCGACGTCACGTTTGGAACACCTGCAAGCTCAAGCACGTTCCGAACGCTGCCGCCCGCCTTGATTCCCGTTCCTTTCGGAGCCGGCTTCAAGAGAACGATCGCCGCGGCGAATTTCGCCTGTACCGCGTGAGGAATCGTTTCGTTCACGAGAGGAATCGTGAGGAGAGATTTTCGTGCCTGTGCCGTCGCCTTCGAGGTTGCGCCAGCCACGTCGAGACCTTTCGCAAGGCCAAACCCAACGCGTCCTTTGCGATTTCCGATCACGGTAAGCGCGCGGAATCGCATGCGCTTTCCTCCCTTCGTCACACGCGTGACGCGCGCAACTTCGAGGTTCTTTTCTTCGTAGTCGGATTCAACCTGCTGTCCGTCATTCGGACGGCCGCCGCGGCCGCCCATGCGACCACCGCCGCGACCACCGCGGTTTCCAAATCCCCCACGACCGCCTTGTCCACGCGGACCGCCCATGGGGCCCCGACCACGCGGAGCTCCGGCCGCTGGGGCCGCTTCTTTCGGCGCGTCGACTGGTGTCGATGTCGCAGCCTGATCCTTCTGGATGTCGTCAGTCATAGTATTAGAATTGGAGTCCACCATCGCGCGCGCCGTCTGCGACAGCCTTCACACGACCGTGATATTTCTTATCGCGGCGATCAAAGACGATCTTCTCGATCCCCTTTGCCTTCGCGCGTTCAGCGATTACCTTCCCGACGAGGAATGCAATCTCCGTTTTCTTTTTTCCAGCAACGTCCTTCGCATCAATATCCGCATCCGACGCAGAAACAATCGTCTTTCCGAGCGTATCATCAATCACCTGCGCATAGACATGCGACAGCGTGCGACGAACCGCGAGACGCGGGCGCTCGGTCGTCCCCTGGAGAGTGGCTCGAACACGCGCGATGCGGCGCGTACGAGCTTCTTGTTTTACGAGTTGGCGATTCATATCATTGCATTACGCGCCCTTCGCGGCGGTCTTACCGGCCTTGCGACGGATCGTTTCGGTCGTGTATTTAATGCCCTTGCCCTTATACGGCTCTGGCGGACGAATGCGGCGGATCTGCGCCGCGGTTTCGCCAACGAGATGCTTATCAACACCCGAAAGCGTGACAATCTGCTTCTCGACTTTCGCTTCAATGCCCTCCGGAATTTGGAAGGGAACGGCGTGCGAGAATCCCGCTTCGATATTCAACGTTCGGCCCGCGAGCGCAACCTTGTATCCGACGCCGACGAACTCAAGCGCTTTTTCAAACGGCTTTTGAACGCCTTCAACGGCATTGGCGATCAACTGTCGCATAAGCCCCCACAGGGCGTTCTGTTCGACGCTGGTATCGTCCACAACGTTGACAACGAGGGATCGAGGATCCTGCTCAAGCGCAACGCGCACAAGCGGATGCAACGGAACCGTCACGGTTCCTTTCGGCCCCTTCACCACGACGGACGACGAGGCAACCGTCGCGTCAACGCCGTTCGGGAGGGGGATGGGTTTCTTTCCAATGCGGGACATATTAGTAGACTTCGCAGAGAATTTCGCCGCCGAGCTTGCGCTTGCGTGCTTCCTTATTCGTCATGACGCCTGCGGACGTCGAGACGATCGCGATACCAATGTCAGACAAGACACGTGGCAATTCACCAGCTCCGCGATACACGCGGCGACCTGGCGTCGAGACGCGCTTCAAAAAGCGGATCGCCGGTTCCCGACCTTCGTATTTCAACGTGACCGTGAGCGTCTTCTTCGGGCCGTTTGCGGATTCCGAAACGCTGCCGACAAAACCTTCACGCTCCAAAATTTTTGCAATCGTGAACTTCATCCGCGAGGACGGAGCCTGCACGGAGTCGAGATGCGCGCTCTGCCCGTTGCGGAGTCGCGTCAAGAAGTCACTAATGGGATCAGTATGCATAACAATGGAGGATTACCAGCTTGCCTTGGTTACGCCGGGGAGCTCACCGCGGTTTGCAAGCTCGCGGAAGCAGATACGGCAGAGATCGAAGTCGCGCATATAGCCATGTTTTCGGCCACAGCGCCAACAACGACGAACGAGACGCGACGAAAATTTCGGCGTACGCTTCGATTTGGCGATTTGAGATTCAGTTGCCATAGATTAGTCTTTGAACGGAAAGCCCAGAGCGGTTAAAAGTGCTCGACCCTTCTCCCGATTTTTTGCCGTGGTCGAAACCGTCACTTCGAGACCGTGTACCCGCTCGACTTCATCGGGACGGATCTCTGGGAATGGAAGGAATTCACGGAACCCGATCGACACGTTTCCTTGTGCATCGATCATCTTCGGCGAGATGCCGCGGAAGTCACGGATGCGCGGGAACGTCACCTTGAGCAACTTCTCGAGGAAGTGCCACATGCGCGGCCCGCGAAGTGTCACGCGCATGCCAACGATCATTCCTTGGCGAATCTTGAAACTTGCGATCGACTTCTTCGCTTTTGTGCGTACCGGCTTTTGACCGGTGATGCGCTGAAGCGTGCTCTCGGCAATATCAAGGAATTTTGCATCCTTGATGCCGTGAGACGTTCCGATCGACACCGTCACTGCCGTCACTTTTGGCACGGCAAGCGCATTTGTAATGCTGAACTCTTTTGCGAGAGCCGGCGCGATCTCTTGTGCGTAGCGTTCTTTAATCGTCATACAATTAGGCCTGTTCCTTCGTTTCCGTCTTCTTCTTCTTTGCAGCCGTCTTCTTCGGCGCAGATGCCACCGGAGCCGCATCCTCCATGCGGATCACGTTCGACGCGTGAATCGGCATCGAGAACTCAACGACCTGCCCCTTCTCCCCCTCGCGACGCGTTCGAACATGACGCTTCGAAAGGTTCACCCCTTCAACAACGACACGCGAAAGACGTGGGAAGGTTTGAATCACCTTTCCCGTCTTTCCCTTATCTGTACCGGCCACGACCTTCACGAGGTCACCGGTTTTGACATGGAGTTTCATCATAGGGGTTAGAGGACTTCGGGAGCCAACGACACGATCTTCGAAAATCCTTTTCCACGAAGTTCGCGCGCAACCGGTCCGAAGATACGGCTGCCCTTTGGCTCTTTAGACTTCCGATCAACGATGACGGCCGCGTTATCATCAAATCGAATATATGTTCCGTCTGGACGGCGCGTCTCCTTGTGCACGCGAACGAGCACGGCGTGAACGATATCCGCCTTTTTGACCGTTCCGTGCGGAACCGCTTCCTTCACCACGCACGTCACGATGTCGGCGAGACCCGCCGTGCGCTTTTTGTAGCCACCAAGTACGCGAATACACTGGAGTTTTTTGGCTCCGGTATTATCGGCGACTTTGAGCATTGAACGATGTTGAACCATATTATGCGGCGGACTTCACGGTCTCGATATAGCGCCAGCGCTTGTCCTTGGAGAGCGGGCGCGTTTCCTCAATCACGACGACATCACCGAGCTTGGCCTTGCCATGCTCATCATGCGTCTTGAATTTCTTGGAAAGCGTAAAATATTTTCCGTACTTCGCGTGTGCGATGCGGCGATCGATCTTGACGACGATCGTCTTCGCCATGGAGGTGGACACAACGGTTCCCTCGAGGCGTCGGCGCGAGCGAGCTTCCCCCGCTTGACGGGTCGTGCTCTTGGTTGTGGATGTGGCGTTTGCCATACGAGAGAATTAGGAATGAGTTGACGAATGAAGGGCGGTGAGAACGCGAGCGAGATCTCGTCGTGCCTCGCGGAGGGTTCGGACCTTCGTGTGTTGCCGCGTGGCAACTTTGAAGCGAGTGTCTCGAACGGTCGCGCGGAGGGTCGAAGCCATCGTTGCGAGTTCCTGGCGCGTCTTTTGCGCAAGTTCTTTGGAATTCAGCATAGAGATTACTTGGTGACGTACGAGGCGCGACACGCGAGTTTGTAGCGAGCGAGCTCAAGCGCTTCTTTCGCCGACTCTGGCGTAATGCCATCCATCTCGAAGAGGATCGTTCCCGGCTTCACAACCGCGATGTAGTGGTCGACAGCACCTTTACCGGCACCCATCGGCACTTCATTCCCCTTCTTCGTGATCGGCTTGTCCGCAAAGATGCGAATCCAGATCTTTCCCCCACGCTTCGTATAACGTGTCAGCACGCGACGTGCAGCTTCAATCTGACGAGCCGACACCCACGCGGGCGTCATCGCCTTGAGGCCGTACGATCCGAACGCGAGCTCGAGCTTGTCGGTCGCGTGGCGGATGTTGCGGGCACGGCCCTTATGATGCTTTCGGTGTTTAACCTTTTTCGGAATCAACATAGACGTGGGATATTACGCGGCCTGCGAGGCGCGCGGAGCGGGACGGCGATCGCGAGAACCATGACGCGACGGCGTGGTCGGCTGGTACTGCTGCAAACGATCTTGTTCAAAAATATCGCCGCGATAGATCCAGACCTTTACACCAATCGCGCCGGCCATCGTGTGTGCCGTATCTTGGGCGTAATCGATATCTGCGCGGAGGTTCGTCAACGGGATTTTTCCCCAACCGAGCTGTTCACGGCGCGCGATTTCCGCACCGTTCAATCGACCGGAAACCGCGATCTTCACACCGAGTGCGCCCGCCTTCTTCACGCGTTCGATCGTCATCTTCAACACGCGGCGGAAGGCCATACGGCGTTCCAGATCCTGCGCAACCTGCTGCGCAACGATCGTCGACTCGAGTGACGCTTTCGGCGTCTCGACGACATTCAACTGAAACTGAACTTTCTTGCCTGGAAAAAAAGCTTTGAGGAACTTTTTCTTGAGCTCTTCAATACCTGCACCCGAACGACCGATCACGAGACCGGGCTTACCCGTATGGATCGTGATCGCGAGCGCACCGCGCGATCGCTCGATGGAGACCTGGCTGACCTGCGCATCTTTGAGCTCTTTCTTCATGAACTCGCGAATGCGAACGTCCTGACGAAGGTGATCGCGATACGCCGCATCGCGGGCAAACCAACGCGACGGCCATGTCGTGGTCGTACCAAGTCGGAACACTTTGGGATGAACTTTGTGACCCATAGGATTACGCGGTTGTTTTCTTACCTTTCGACGCCGTCTTTGCCTTTGTCATCGCGGCAATCTTCTTCGCTTTCTTCTTGCCGTAGGTGATTTCAGATGCCGGCGCAAGCGTCAAATTAATATGCGTCGTGCGTTTCCGAATCGGCGCCGCTCGACCCATTGCGCGAGGGCGGAATCGCTTAAGCGTCACCCCACCATCTGCCGTGATCGTCTTGACCACGAGCGTTGAGGGATCGAGCTTGAAATTATGAGACGCGTTTGCAATCGCAGAACGCAAGAGCTTGAGCACCGGACGAGCCGCATCGCGTTTCAAAAACGACAAGCGGAGTTCAGCCTCAGCAACGGGAAGCCCGCGAACCAAGTCAACGACGAGTCGGACTTTGCGGGGGGCCATACGAAGATGGCGGAGGGAAGCGTGGACATCCATAGATTATTTCTTCGCGGCTGGAGCAGGAGCCGGCGAAGCCGCCTTCCCTGTTTCCATATCCTTTTGCATCTTTCCACCATGACGGACGAACTTGCGCGTCGGCGCGAATTCCCCAAGCTTGTGACCAACCATATTTTCAATGACAAACACCGGCACGTGAATTCTGCCGTTGTGCACGCCAAAGGTATGACCAACCATGACCGGGGTGATGGTCGACGAGCGATACCAGGTTTTAATAACCTTCTTTTCGCCCGGTTTAACCTTCGCCACCTTGGCCAAGAGTTTCGGTTCCGTAAATGGACCCTTTTTAAGACTTCGAGACATATTATTTCTTGCGGCGTTCGATGATCAATGCGTTTGACGATCGGTTGGACTTGCGTGTCTTTACACCCATCGCGTGCTTGCCCCACTTCGTCTTCGCATACTTCATACCAATTGGGTGCTTACCTTCACCACCACCGTGTGGGTGATCAACCGGGTTCATCACCTTTCCACGAACGGTCGGCTTAATGCCGCGCAAACGCATGCGGCCAGCCTTCCCCCAGCGCACAAGACGCCAGTCCGGGTTTGAAACCGTTCCAATGGTCGCCATGCATGCCTTTGCGACGTTGCGCATTTCTCCAGACGGGAGCTTCAGTGTCGCATACGGACCCTCGACAGCCATGAGCTGAACAGATGTTCCCGCGCCTCGAGCCAACTGACCGCCCTTTCCTGGCTGCAACTCGATAGAGTGAACCATGATACCAACCGGCATCTTCTCGAGCGGCATGCGGTTTCCCACATTGATATCGATCGTATTCTTGGAAGACAAGAGGACATCTCCAACCTTCAAGCCATCCGGTGCAACGATGTATCGCTTTTCTCCATCCTTATACACAAGGAGAGAGATGCGAGCACCGCGACCTGGATCGTACTCGATCGAGTCGACCGTGGCCGGAATATCAAATTTATCGCGAATAAAATCCACGATGCGGAGATAGCGCTTCACGCCTCCGCCCTTGTGGCGAACGGTGATTTTGCCATTTGTGCGACCCGCCCACTGCTTCCGTGGGATGATGAGGCTCTTCTCCGGCTCACTGCGCGTGATATCGGAAAAATCCTGCACCGACGAGAGACGGCGCCCCTTGGTTACCGGGCGATATTTCTTAATAGGCATATATTAGACTCCTTGGTAGAGATCGAGCTTCTCGCCCTTCTTCAGACTCACGAGCGCTTTCTTCCAATCTTTTCGGCTTCCCGCGACTCGACCACGTCGCACGACTTTTCCCTTTCCACGAACCATCCGAACGTCCGAAACGTGGACGCTGTACAGCGACTCGACGGCTTTTCGAACCTCGAGCTTATTCGCCGAGCACGGAACATCGAAAACGTATGTCCCCTTCGAGGCAAGCACCGCGGCTTTTTCGCTCACATGCGGAGCGACGAGGAGCAGAGAAGATGCGGTACTCTTGCTCACCGATCCCGGCGCAACGAGAACCTCTTCCGTTTTCTCAACGGTCTTCTTCGTCTCTTCGCTCGTCTTCTTGGAAGACGTCGGCTTCTGTTTGATGCGATCAAGAATTCCCATATGCGTTAGGCGTTACGGTAGAGAGTTTCAAAAACCGGAACCGCATCCTTTTCGAACAACACGGTCGGATAGCTCACAACATCAACGAGAGAGAGTGAGTTCACCGTCACGAGTTTCACGTTCTGAAGGTTGCGCACCATGCGAAGCTTCTCCGGGCTCGATGATGGGATGACGAACAACGTTCGGCGACCGATCGGCAGCTTCTTGAGCGTCGTTGCGGCAACCTTCGTCTTCGGCGTTTCTGTCGCGAGCGATTCAAGCACCACGAGTTTTTCGTGTGCGACCTTGTCGGACAACGCCATGAACAACGCCTTCTGACGAACCTTTCGATTCACCTTCACTTCAAAGTTGCGCTCCTTGCGCGGACCATGTGCAACACCACCACCAACCCAGTGCGGGTTTCGCGTCGAACCTTGGCGCGCGCGACCCGTGCCCTTTTGCTTCCATGGCTTCTTTCCACCACCGCGAACCTCACCCTTTGTCTTGGTGTGTCCGGTGTGTGTTCGCGCGTTCGCCTGCGCGGCAACAACGACCTCGTGGACGAGTGCCGGATCAACCTTCACGCCAAAATGCGTCGGGTTCAATTCGAGATCTCCGACGATCTTGCCTTCCTGATTGTAGATATTAATCTTGCTCATATCGGTTAGGCCGTGCGAAGTTCAAGAACAGCGTGACGCGGGCCTGGCACAGCACCCTTCACGGCGAGAACGCCGCCATCACGAACTTCAATAACTTCAAGATTTTTCACGGTTACGGTATCGCCACCCATGCGTCCAGGCTTGCGTACGCCCTTGATGACGTGCTGCACACCACCCGCACCCGAAGAACCCGGCATGCGCAACTGGTCCTTATGACCGTGCGATGCGGGAGACCCGGAGAAGTGGTGGCGCTTCACGACACCCTGAAATCCTTTTCCTTTTGAGGTTCCTGTCACGTGAACAACATCCCCCGGAGCGAACGACGTCGCATCGATCGCGTCACCGCGCTTCATCGCGACGTCACCCTCAATGCGAAACTCGCGAAGTTCGCGGAGCTTCGGAAGGTCCTTGAGATGACCTTCGAGCGACTTTGTCAGATGCTTCGCAGGCAAAAAACCAATCTGGACAGCTTGGTAGCCATCTTGTTCTGGGGTTTTTACCTGAGTAACCACACACGGTCCTGCCTGAAGGAGGGTCACGGGAACAACCGTCCCATCGGGACGGAACACCTGTGACATTTCGAGTTTCTTCGCAAGAATGAATTTCATAGCATTGACTGTTGCCTCGGGGATACCCGGGGGCAGTTCGTCTGGAATAGAGAGGCTGGCCGCAGAACGCAAAAGCCAGAGACATGAGGATCATCAGGGATAATCTGCACGTCTCTGGCCTCTGAGCGATCAAAGGCGCTTCAATTGTCGGAAATCCGCATTCTCGATTTGCAGCAGGGAGGTTATGCCATAGCCCCACATCGCTTGTGGGATTACTCCGGTGGCCACCGGAGAGCAACTTACTCCTTGGAAACCGTTCCTGCGGGGAACGTTAGAAAAGTGACGGGTACCGAGTTGCGAGTTCCGAGATATTCCTCGACCCTCACTCCTCGTCACTCGAAACTCTTTCTTATTACATTTTGATTTCGACGTCCACGCCCGCTGGCAAGTTGAGTGAGGTAAGAGCATCGATGGTCTTGGCATTTGGATCCAAGATGTCAACGATGCGCTTGTGAATCCACATCTCGAACTGCTCACGCGCATTCTTATGGACGAAGGTGGATCGGTTCACGGTCCACTTTTTCTTTTCCGTCGGAAGGGGCACGGGACCGACCACCTTCGCACCCGTCCGCTCCGCCGTATCAATGATCGTGCGAGTGGATTGGTCGATAATTTTGTGGTCATACGCCCGGATTTTGATCCGGACGCGTGAGGCTGCGGCGTCTTTGGCGGCAACCTTTTTCGCAGGAGCTTCAGTCATGGTCGATCCCGTTAGCCTTCGTAAGTCTTATTTGATGATCTTTGTTACAACACCGGCGCCGACCGTCTTGCCACCTTCGCGGATAGCAAAGCGCATCTTTTCTTCCATTGCAACCGGCGTGATGAGCGTCACGTTCATGTTCACCGTGTCGCCCGGGTTCACCATCGCGACCGCTTCCGGCAACTTCACTTCACCCGTCACGTCTGTGGTTCGGATGTAGAATTGCGGCTTGTATCCCGTGAGGAACGGCTTGTGGCGACCACCTTCTTCCTTCGTGAGGGCGTACACTTCCGCTTCGAATTCCGTGTGCGGGGTGATGGAAGCTGGCTTCGCAAGCACCATACCACGTTCGACGTCTTCTTTCTTCACACCGCGAAGAAGAAGTCCGGCGTTGTCACCAGCCATACCTTCGTTCAACTGCTTGTTGAACATTTCAATACCTGTGACAACCGTTTTGCGGGTTTCACCGAGACCAACGATCTCGATTTCTTCGTTCAACTTGACGACACCGCGCTCGATACGACCGGTCACAACCGTTCCGCGACCTTCGATCGAGAACACGTCTTCAACCGGCATGAGGAACGGTTTGTCCGTTTCACGAACCGGGTCAGGGATGAATTCATCACACGCCTTGATAAGGTCGAGGATCGGCTTCGATGCCGCTTCATCCGTCGGATTTGCAAGAGCCTTGGCCGCAGAACCGCGGATAACCGGGGTGTTTGCGCCATCGTATTCGTATTGCTTGAGGAGATCGCGAACTTCCTGTTCAACGAGATCGATAAGCTCCGGATCATCAACCATGTCAACTTTGTTCAAGAAGACAACGATTGCCGGAACGCCGACCTGACGAGCAAGAAGGATGTGTTCGCGTGTCTGAGGCATCGGACCGTCTGCAGCAGAAACGACCAAGATAGCACCGTCCATTTGAGCGGCACCCGTGATCATGTTCTTGATGTAGTCCGCGTGTCCTGGACAGTCGACGTGCGCATAGTGGCGCTTGTCGGACTCGTACTCCGTGTGCGCCGTAGCGATCGTGATACCACGAGCTTTGGATTCCGGAGCCTTGTCGAGGTCATCAACGCCTTTTGTCTGCGCTTTCTGACCGTGCGAACTCAACACCGCGAGGATTGCTGCGGTCGTCGTAGTCTTCCCGTGGTCGACGTGACCAATGGTTCCGACGTTGACGTGGGGTTTGGAGCGATCAAACATTTCCGCCATAGAAGTCTTGCAATTACGATACGTCGGGCCAGTAAATCGGCCCTTAAAATTAAGGCTTTTTAAAGCACGAGGACTATACCAGAAGTAAAAAAATGACGCAAGCCCCGGCTATCCCACGAGAAGTTGTCAATTTTTTTAGCTAAAATAAGCGATTTTCTATACCTTATCCTTATCTTCTAGAGGCTCAAGATAGAACCGCTCTTCAAGGGAGATGTCCTGCGGAACCGGTACTTCGACCGACAAGGACTCTACATTGATCGGCAATTCCTGTTCTACCCGTGTTTCCGCACGTTCTGCAGCGATCTCTTCCAGAACGCGGACAACCCGCTCTTCTTTCGAGATCGGCTCACGCGCCACTCGGCCCTCGCCACTCGGCCCTCGACCATCCCCGTCCCCTGCCATCGCCTCGAACTGTTCCAGCGGCAAAATCACCATCGGCTCTCGGCCAGCAACATCCGTAATAATGACCGGCGTCCCCGTCTTTCGAGCCGTTTCAAGCACACGTTGAAGTGACATAGTCTCTCCATCTAACCGGATGAAACAAAGATAGGCAAGATGTTGACAAAACACCCAAAATTCTGTACGAGAGAGACGCAATCGCTCTTCCACAACCAAAGAGGATCCATGGGATATATTATCGCGATACTCAGCATCACCGTGACCTTCGCGCTCCTCATCCTTTTCTTAAAGAAGCACATCGCAAAAGGAACCCCCGCAGCTACCATCGCTTCCTTCGTCGGCATCGCTATCATCGGCATTATTACCCTCTTCAACTCGTACAAAGAGGTGCCGGCCGGAAACGTAGGCCTCGTGTACACGTTCGGCGCTATCACGGGTCGGCGACCGGAAGGCCTGCAATGGATCGCGCCCTGGCAGGAGATCAAACCTGTTACTGTTCAAGTGCAGGGGTACAAGTTCGAACGACTGGAGTCGTTCAGCAAGGAGACGCAAGACGTCTACATCGAGGCGACGATCAACGTGCAGGTCTCCCCCAAACACATCCAGGAACTCTACCGTGAGGTTGGATCGAAATACTATGACGTTCTCGTGATGCCGCGCGTCGCGCAGGCATTCAAGGACGAAATCGTAAAATATACGAGCGTCGACATTGCTCCGAATCGGGAGCAAATTCGGAAGAACGTCCGTGAGCGACTGACCCTGGAGTTGCAAGAATACTCGATCGACGTTCACGACCTGCTGATCAACAACATCAAGTTCTCGGAAAAATTCCAGAGCGCCATCGAAGAAAAACAAAGCCAGAGTCAGCTTGCGCTTGCAGAGCGTGAGAAGGTCGCTGCGGAAACTGCGAAGGCGCAGCAAGAAATTGAGAAGGCGAAAGGAGTTGGCGATGCGGCGCTCGTCAACGCACAGAAGCAGGCGGAAGCGAACAAGGTGTTGAATACGTCCATCACGCCAGAACTCATTCAATATGAGTTTGCGAAAAAACTTTCGCCAAACGTGAGCGTCGTGATGATCCCGAACAATCAACCGTTTATCTTCAATGCGGAGACGCTTAAACAGCCGAAACACGAATAGGCGTCACACACACGAACAAACCGTTCTCATCCTCGGAGGTACACATGTTCGACGAACCGGATACGCGACGCGGGACACTCATCACCGGTGAACAGCTCTTGCAGGGCTTTCGCTATCTCGACGCGTACGTCGCGGGCACCAAGACGTTCCCCGCCTTGGACGCGGCGATCGCGAACGCCCGTGCGCGCCGGCCGCGCGATCAGCCCTGGGAGGGGCTTCCACACATCGCGCGCGCCGTGCACAACGCTCACGCGAGGACGCTCCTCGAAGACAGCAGCTCGACGCTGCGCGCGGAGATGAACTTCAACATCCCCGCGGTCGTTCAGAGCATCGTGCTCGATGCGAACCCGCCCGAGCTCGGGAAACGTAGTCTCGATGCGGACGGGAAAAACGTTCTCCACTACGTGATCGAGACGTTCCTAGTCGACGTCGCCGCCGGTCGCATTCCGGTCGACGCCTGACAGCAACATCGGAACGCCCGACACTCCACGATCTTCGGATCGTGTTTTTTTATTCAAATACTCCTATTTGCGTATTCAAACGGCGTATGCAAAACTTTTTATATGCTCGCCTGGATCAAACAATCCGAACAACCGATCAAAGTCGGTTTTCGTCGACTTCTCTCGCGCGTTTTCAAACTTCCAAATGGCACGGAGGCGGAATTCGTCGTCAAACAAGAGGGGCCGTCCGTCTGCATTCTCGCACTAACGGATACGAATGACGTCATTCTCGCAAAGCAATTTCGTCCTGGACCCGAACACGTGCTACTTGAGCTCCCCGGCGGAGGAGTTGAAAAAGATGAAATGCCAATCGACGCCGCAAAACGCGAACTCCTTGAAGAAACTGGCTACGCCGGCGACATGCGATTCGTCACCGGTTGTATCGATTGCGGCTATTCGACAATGATCCGATCCTGCTTCGTGGCGACAAACTGCCACAAGGTCACCGAACCCACACCAGACGAACACGAATTTATCGAAACAGTTCTTATGCCACTCCCCGACTTCCGCCAACATCTTCGAAGTGGGAATCTTTCGGACGTGGAGGTTGGGTATCTGGGATTGGATTTTTTGAAGTTGCTGTAAAAAACAAATCCCCCGACGGGATGTCGAGGGATGTGCTTTCTTTCGCAGTGGCTAAACCGAGACTTGGTAATCTAAAAGAAACGTATCAGTCTTTTTTACGTACGTCAATTCTATTGTACGAGCCGGCGAGGGGAATCGAACCCCGGACCAAAGATTACCAAGTCTTGGTCTGCACCTGCCACCGGCCCGTATATATACCGCTGAAGAATTTTTACAGATATGTCAATGGGACAAAAAAATCCGACACGTGTCGGATCAAGATCGTTCAACGATCAATTGCTTCGCGAATTCCTTTGAAGAAGGGATCTTCGGCCATGCATTTCTCCATGAGATGCCGAAGCGTCTCCATCTGTTCGCGGGAAATTTGCTCGCGACTCCACGCAGGTGGATGACCCGGATTCGAGTCCGTTACTTCTCGGTTCAAGAGCTCTCGTGAGAGAGCCCGCGAACCGTTGTATCGCGGAACGCCGTGAAAATGCAGAAGCGGCAGCGCGTTTCCCAACTGGAGATAGTTGAAATGCGTCGCGCGAAACGGATCGCGATATCGAAGTGCGAACTCGATCTTCCCCATCGCGACCTTGAGATCGTCGAGCTCTTCGATCTTCAAATCCGAGATGAGCCGCACGCCCTCACGGCGACAGAAAAGGATGTAGCAGCCAAG
>CAYMTE010000013.1:0-29467 GCA_964393325.1 uncultured Gammaproteobacteria bacterium | reverse complement strand
GATGATCATTTGCGCATCTCGTTCTCCGATCTGAATTCCGAACGCTCCTCCACGCAATTCGGAATTCGGATCGGATGAGAAGTGTGCAACTTCTCTCCGAGTGCATTGAGGTTAGATTCCTCTTTGTTCCCGCTGTACCTCGTGACAGTGGGAGAGGTTGGCAGCTAGATTAGCCGCCGAACTTCGCCGTGAGGGCGGGCAACACCGTCGAGTCCCAGACCTCCTGGCTCACGTGGAGCAGGAAGCTGGTGTTCGAGATGATGCCGCTCTCGGGCGACGAGGTGAAGCCGGTGGGGAGCAGACCCTGCAGGTTGATCTCGGCCTGGAAGGCCTTGACCACCGCGAGGGAGTACTGGATCCCGCCGCACTTCGCCGCGATCGGGCCGACCGCCTTCTTCTGCACGGTCACCTTCGTGCCCGGGCGCGCCTCCATCTTCCCGGCGAGCGTCGTGAGGTCGAACCTCGGCGACGTCATCAGGTCGACGTAGGACACGCCCGACATGATGTCGGTGACCGTCGCCGCGAGCTTCTCGGCCTCGCGGACACCGGCCTCGTACGTCTCGACGCCCTTCTCGAGCCGGACGCGAGCCTCGCTGTCACCCTTGACCACCGAGACGAAGTCCGTGAAGAGCTTCGCCTTGGCATCCTCGGAGACCTGCGGCCGCGCGGCGTCGAAGGGCGGGAGCGTCGACATCGCTCGCTTAAACAGCCACGCCACCGGCGACAGCGTTTCTGCTGTCGCGGCCACGTGCGGGCCGTCGAGCACGTCCGCGTCGGAATCGAGCTCGGGGTAGAACACCCCGGCCGCCTTCATGGCCCCGAGCAGACCGTCCGGGTCGGGGTCGGCCACGATGACCGTCCCCTCCTCTGTGACGAGCTCCCCGTGACTCTCCGCGGCCCCCTGCGATCGAGGATTACAGAAGTCATTTCTGACTTCCGGATCCGAGCCACAAAAGAGACACACCGTGGTCGACCTGAATTGGCCGACCTCGATCAGGCTCGAACAGGCCGGGTTGGCCTTCCGGTCGCTGATGATGGCGTTGCCGCCCACCAGATCCCGGATCCGCTGCGCCGCCTCCGCGATCTGCTTCGCCCGGGGGTTGGCCGGGTTGGGCTCGTCGTGGTGGTCGCGGACATGGATCTCGACACCGTCGGCCTTGAGGGCCTCGACGGTCGCGACCAGCTCCACCGTCGCCGGCGTGTCGATGAAAACGACGCGGCGCGTGCCCTCGGGGATCGCGGCCAAGACGGACTCTCGATCCGAGGCGGCGAAGAACTTCGAGCAGAGAACGAGGCTGGAGGCAATCTTGAGAGTAAACATGTTGGCTTCCTCCTTGTGCTATGCACAGGAAGTGGGTGGACGCCCGAGGTAGCCATACCTCGGCCGATTGTTTAGTCCACATAGCCTCGGTTCGCCGAGACACGTTTGCGTTTCTTCTTCACCTCTCGATGAAGCTATCGACCGTTACGCGCGGCCGGGTCAAGGATACTGAGTTGATTCGTCCTCTGAAGGATCGTCGCGTCGGTATTTCCCCGATCTGAAGCCCAGAATTCTCTGCCGTCATTGCGAGAGAAGTCAGACGGAGCGTGGCAATCTTTTTAAAGGATTGCTTCGTCGTCAAACCCCTCGCAATGACAAGAGACTCTGGAATTCGGATCGGATGAGAAGTGTGCAACTTCTCTCCGAGTGCATTGAGGTTAGATTCCTCTTTGTTCCCGCTGTACCTCGTGACAGTGGGAGAGGTTGGATGCTAGCGCTGGTGCGCAAGCTCCTGGACCGTCCGGAACTGCTCCCGGTCGGCGAGGTTTGAGAGGTTGAGTCCTCGATCCGCTTGCGCCCCTCGCTCATCTCGAGCCTGGAACCGATGACGGCGAACTGTTTGGCGAACGCGGCACCGAACGAAACCTTGATCTGCTTCTTCATTGATCGATCCGGTGGTTTATCTAGCCACCGGCCTCCAATCGAAGCGCCGTGCTCCTGCGTTATTGCAGGTTTGCACCGCGCTCTGCTTAAAGGGACGAGATAGGCTCCGAAATATCCTTCTGTGAGCTTCGTCCACTTAAGCAGATTCAATTGTCAAAGGTCGTCGTATCTACAATTCGTCCAGACTCCTACGTGCGTCGTATTGTAGTAGCGACTGTCCCGCCGACCATCCGTAGATGATCGGAGGATGCACTCGTTACTACGAAGTCTCTCTAGAAGACTTCGAGGGCCAGGGCTTGTTCCCGTATCACGTGGCGCCGTGAGGCGCTGTACGTGATCTGCGGTAGGTCCCGCCGTGGCCAAATAGATGTAGAGATGCGGCTCAAGACCTTCGGAAAGGATCTCTCTCCTTGAATCCGTTCCCGATTGCTCGGAAGCGGACTCATCTCCGAAAATTTTGAGTAACCGCGAGTAGATAGAAGGTACGTATCGAACGAAAGAACGGTGTGGATCGAATATCTCTGGTATTCGCGAGAGATATGCGTTCCACACCGTTCGGTGCTTCCTGGTTCCCGCTCTCTCTTTCGGGTTCCAGGCTCTATATTTTTGATGGTTGTGATTTCTGGGGTTCAGCCGTTGTCTTTCTGGTCTTTCATCATCACGCCAACACTATAGCATACTTTGCAAAAACTGTCAAGACTAAATAGTCATTATTTAAGTTATTTAGCTAAATTAAGCTATTTTTCTTTACAAAAAGTGTACTTTACAGATTGGCAATAAATATAAAAGTAGCCATTTCAGCATTTGTAGAGGGCGTTGCTTTCGGGTATGCTACACGCGTATGAAGGATAAACTTCGCTTTCCCGTCCTGGAAGAAATAGGTTTTTCGCTCAATGAAGCAAGAATTTATGAACTTCTGCTTGTAGACGGTATTCAAAAGGTACAAGATTTAGCCAAAAAATCCGGGATTAGCCGAGGAAACGTCTACAACACCCTGACACAGCTCAAAGCCAAGGGGTTTGTACTCCCTATAGAAGGAAGGGTAGAACGGTTTCAGGCGGCAGATCCCGCCCGTCTCTCGATAATGGTGGATTCCCGCAAAGAAGCGGCCCAGGCTCTTGAAGGCCGTTTCCGGACCGAGCTCCAGAACCTTACTTCCGCGTTTACGCTTTCAACAGGAAAACCGGCGATCCAGATCTTTGAAGGGCTTGAGGGGGTGGAGCGCGTCTTGGAAGATACGCTCTCTGCTTCCGGGGAAATCCTTACCCTTGTTGATCCAGACGCGATTACCGATGCGGTTGCAAAAGTAGAAACGCGATATATAAAAAAACGCATCGAGCGCCAAATTCGTAAACGCGTGCTCTTGCCCGATACACAAACAGCGCATACGACGCGCTCCGCAGATGACGCTCTCACTACCACCCGAATTGCTTCAGGACTCTCCGGAGGTTTTGGAGCAGCGGTCGAAATTTATGACGATCGCTTCTCACTTATCACGCTCACAGGGAACCGCATTATCTCTGTTATTATAGAAAATTCTAGCCTGGCGGCACTTCAGCGTGCGCAGTTCGAGGCGCTCTGGGCGTCTTCCGCAAAACCGTCACAGACTCTGACGTAAGTTCGCGAACTTCGCGCTTCCCATCCTTACGGGATCGATACCGTGTAATGACATTACCTTTCGACACTTCCTCTCTCACGTATTCCATCATCGCCTCTCGATCATCAGGAAGATAAAACATCTTTCCCATTGGCGCTTCTATCGATTTTGTTTTTAGTTTGCGGTTCAGAGATTCATCTCGACGAATCGTAAACCAATCCGTCGTTGAGCCGTCCGTCGCCTGATCACGCTCAACGCCTGTAATCACAAAACCAAATTCCTCAACATAGCTCGTCCCTACCCGATCATCTACGAACACATGCGCCCGAATATCATGATCCTTCCCTTCTGTTTTTAGCGTTTCATGAAAAAACGCACTCCCGATCGATGACCCTCGAGCTGCGGGGTCAACATTAAATGATCCTGCATACAACGCATTCGCACCAAGGTCCGGACGTTCATCAAAGCGAACAAACGCGAGAACGCTCTCGTCTCGTCGAAGAAGATGTAGTCGCGTACGATTCGTTTTCTTTTCGAATCCCTCTTCCAAGCCATGAAGCGCGATCGCAGAAGCATCGATACCTTTTTCCGCCCAATTTGCGAGCAGCACATCCTTGCACCCTTCAAAAAGCTTTTTGCGTTCAGCCGTACCCAGCATTTGCGGATCAACGGTTTCGAGCGAAACCCCTTTCCATTCTTTAAATTCCGCCGTTTTTGAACCTTTGGTCGCTTCCCGAAATACCGCAGCGAATAGAACGACATCGCTCCGAAAACGTTCAAGTTCCTGCTGCAACGCTTCTGCCGCATCTGCGGGATCCTTCGCCTGCGCGATCCTCTGCGCCGCGGCATGAATTATCAAACGCCCGCGCTCGATAAGCTGCTCTTGTACGGAATGCGCGTCAATCGGCCTTGATGAATCGGATAAAAACATTTTCTGCAACTCCTCCGCCGTTTTGACGGTCAAATCAATCAACCCCGCATACATTGAAAATATCTTTGACGCCGTCGCATGATCGAGCACTTCGCCAATCCGCAAAATCGCATCGCCATATTCCTTCCCATATTCACATGAAAGAAACGCGCGAGCCGCATCAAGACCGTATGCATGGATCGTATGAAATGTCTTCTGCATCCCAGGTTGATCGGTATTGGCCAAAAAATCCAATAACTGAACCTGCTCACGAACCGAAAGCTGTTCCAGCCGTACCCCCATCCCTTCCTGTACATAGGCTTTCGCAACCGGTTGATGGAGCGCCTGGAACAGGCGTACCGCTTCTTCGGCTCCGCCATGATACTTTCCCATCGCCTGTTTTACATACGCCTCGAGCGTGGTCGACTTCCGATCTGCAAGAGGTACGTCGGTTAAAATAAGCTGATCCGGCCTCCAGCGATTATCCGTCGTTGCGACAAGACCTTTTGCAAAATATTCCGCGCCAGCCGCAGTTTTTCTCAACTGTCTAGGCACCTCCCGTCGTAATACAATCCTGCCTTCTTTCCAAGCCGCATCGAATATCTTTTTTACTTGAAACGTTTCTTCCATAGACGCTGCAATCGGAGGAGAAAACTCACTCATGTCATCCAACACGGCTAATAGCAATGCCGCTTGATACGCAATAAGCGGAGACTCTGTAGGGTCGTCCCGTTTCTTCCGCAGCGCCCGAACAGCGTCCCTTGCACTATCTCCCGCATCAATCAGCTTCGATCGAATCATCTCCACCGTTTGCTTCTGAACCCGTTTTTCTTGTTCATCACTGGAAGAATATGCGAGGTTAAGAGCATCATTCACATCATCTTGAAGCGCTTCGACGTTTCGTATTGAATCTTCAGCGATATTCGCCAACTCATCCATTCGGATCAGTTTCTGCGCGGTTCCTCCAACGATTGATTCGAGCGAGGTGGATCGATCCGGCTGCGAAAAACCGACCTCCTGCGGCGTCGTTTTCCATCCTTTGGGTAAAAAGGGATTTTGTTCTTTGAACATTGATTTGCAGTATAGCGAGAATGTGTTTTTCTCAAAAGAAAAAAATTATTGCCCGTTTTGTGTTTCTTGGGCATCCTATCCGTATCCTATGGCCGACCTTCTTTTTTCGGGTGTCCAGCCCACAAACACGCCTCATATTGGAAACTATATCGGTGCACTCAAGCAATGGGCAGATGTCCAACGTGCGTATCGGTGTCTCTTCTGCATTGTCGATTTGCACGCGATCACCGTTCCACAGAACCCCGCCGTGCTCCGACAAAACACGCTGGATGCCGCCGCGACCTATCTCGCCATCGGGCTTGATCCAAAACGCGTCACAATATTCGTCCAAAGCGATGTCTCCGCGCACGCCGAGCTTCAGTGGCTTCTTGGGACGATCGTAAAAATGTCCGAGCTGGAACGCATGACGCAATACAAAGATAAGGCGAAGGCAAAAGGAGAAAACGTCAGCACGGGTTTGTTTACCTATCCGGTCCTCATGGCGGCCGACATTTTACTGTATGACACCGCGGTCGTCCCTGTCGGCGAAGACCAGATGCAACACGTCGAACTCACACGCATGATCGCCCGCCGATTCAACACGCAGTTCGGAGAAACGTTTACCGTTCCGCAGGCGCTCATTCAGAAAGTCGGGGCGCGCATCATGGCGCTGGATGACCCGAAAGTGAAAATGTCGAAAAGTGGAACCGTCGCAAACTACATCGCCCTCTCGGAAGATGCGGACACGATCCGAAAAAAAATCATGCGTGCTGTTACGGACTCCGGCAAGGGCATCACGTACGATCCCAAAACCAAACCGGCTGTTGCAAACCTTATGACGATCTACCATCATGCAACCGGAAAAACGATGGAAGATATCGAGGACGAATTCGACGGTCAGGGGTACGGGGAATTCAAAACAGCGCTCGCCGAAGCCGTCATCGCCATGCTTGAACCCATCCAGGCAAAACTCAAGGAGTACCAACGCGATCCGGCGGAGCTCAATCGCATTCTCACCGCCGGTGCAGAACGAGCAACCGAGCTCGCCGCAAAAAAGATGGCTCTCGTTCGTGATCGAATGGGCATTGGACGCACGTAACATGCTTGACAGCCATCTGATAAAGACCACCCGTCGTGATACACTGTGTCAACTTATTCTTCATCGTCAGCACAGCTATGATGCAACTCGCCTGTAAGGATCTTGGAAACATGGACTGCGACTTCGTCGCGCAAGGAGAAACCGCCGAAGAGGTCATGCAACAAGGAATGGAGCATGCAAAGGAAGCCCACGGTATGACCGACGAGGACATGACCCCAGAGCTCAAAGAGAAGGCAATGTCGATGATGACGACCGCATAGGCCGTCCCACGATAACGCTTGGAACAGGAGTCAGACTATTCCGACTCCTGTTTTCTTTTTCCGTACGCACAACAAATCCCGTTGACGGTCCGCCATCAAGATTTACCACATCTCGCCAATCCACCGGCTGCTCTCGCAAGAGCGTCATGAGTTCATACAGACTCACTGTCGTCCCGATCACCACGCCAACATACACACGGTCTGCACTGTCCATGCCAACAAACGT
The DNA here is from genome assembly GCA_964393325.1 of uncultured Gammaproteobacteria bacterium. GTDB lineage: Bacteria > Patescibacteriota > Patescibacteriia > 2-12-FULL-60-25 > 2-12-FULL-60-25 > JBAZWV01. The sequence goes on along the minus strand of CAYMTE010000013.1, from coordinate 22,401 downwards.
CCGCTCTGCACGTTTTCCACTGTCTTCGCTCATCGCCGGCTTCCCGTCTTTGACGAGATACGGATAGGTCTGCACGACGTCTCGCGCACCATCAAGCGCATGCGGGTTGCGCTCAAGATCAACGATGCGCGGAATCGGGCTCAATACCACGTATGCGCTCTTATCCGCATCGAATGTTCGCGTACCGATCTGCTCGCCGTGAGACCACAATGCGCCTGACGGCATAAAATCCTCGTGAAAATATCCTGCGTTTGCGACAAGTGCCGCATCAGGTAGAGCGTCCGCCCACTCACGGACGGAACGCGCCGTCGTCGAATGCTCGACACTCCAAATCCACCCATCTCGGGAGACGCGATAGAGCAACAACGTTCCATTCGTGGGCGATACACCGATCGGTACCTCTCGTCGCTCAACCCCCTTTTCTACCGTCTCCCACGTCGGTACAGGCGAAAGAATAGGGTGGGTCGCCGTAAATGTCGGTTTACACCCTGCTCCAACAGTAAGCGCGAGAAGAAGCGCGCAGCACAACAGGTGCCTCATGTTTTTGGCCGTTTTTCAAACCAGCGTCTCCAGTGCCCGGTGCGAAGATAACTGATAATCCCCGGTAAAAATGAGAGAAAAATAATCACAAGCACCAGGATATGAATATACTGGTCAATGTGCGGAATCGTGCGACCGAGAACGTATCCGATTCCGATCATGGAACCGACCCACGCGATTCCTCCCGTGATGTTATATAGCGCGAATGTTCGGTACTCCATCCCTGCGACACCGGCGACAACCGGCGCGAATGTTCGAATGATCGGCATAAACCGAGCAAGGATAATTGTTTTTCCTCCATACCGTTCATAAAACACTCGCGTGCGTTCCACGTGTTCTTTTTTAAACAGACGGGAATTTGGTCGGGAAAAAATCGCACGTCCGGACACCCGCCCAATTTCAAATCCGGTCGCATCCCCCACGAAGGCCGCGAGCGCCGTCAACACGAACAATAACACCACGTTCAAATCTCCTTTTCCCGCGAACAATCCCGCCGTGACAAGAAGTGAGTCGCCAGGCAAAAAGAATCCGAAGAAGAGACCGGTTTCGGCAAAAATAATCAACGCGACGCCCATGTACCCTCCCCATCGGACCAGTCCGTCAACGTCCTGAATGCGCTGGAATAGCTCAATCAATCGATACATATCGTTGGTTATTTTTTCGTAAACACCCATGTCCCATCCCAGTCTGCAGCCGGTGGATGCTGCAGCCAGTGTCGTGAACGCTCGATGAGCGTTTTCGATGGACCGTCCTCGGGCTCTCGAGCAAGAATCGCCTCTGCGCGCGTGATTGCCGTCTGAAAATCTTTTGAGAAGTACGCGTCAAGCGCCGCTTCAAAGTCGTTCGCGATATTCTTCCACCGCTCCCCCACATCTTCCTGTCGACCGAGGACATGATACATCGTCACCGGCTCTTTCTTCCCCTTGACCGCCACCGTATCGACCCGTCGTGTGACAAACGCATCCCCCAACTCGTTCCGCGTCGCTTCGGTGATCAAAATCCCGACGCCGTATTCTTTTGTAATCCCTTCGGTACGAGACGCAAGATTCACCGCATCGCCAATGACCGTGTAATCAAACCGCGTTTCGGATCCCATGTTCCCGACGATCATCTCTCCGGTATTAACCCCAACACCGATCGCGAGTGTGGCGTTGCCGAATACACGATCTTCGTTCATCTGACGAAGCGCGCGTTGCATCGCGAGTGCCGTGTTCACGGCACGCACCGCGTGATCCGGTTGATCGAACGGCGCATTCCAAAACGCCATCACCGCATCGCCGATGTATTTATCCAGTACGCCGTCATAGGTAAACACAATCCCCGTCATTTCCGTCAGATACGTATTCATGAGATCAACCAACGCTTCCGGCGTCATCGACTCCGAGAGCGTCGTGAATCCGCGAACATCCGAAAAGAGCACGCTCATCCGTCGTTTCTCCCCTCCCAATCGAAGCTTCGATGGATCTTTCAAAATCGCGCGAACAACGGACGGCGACACGTATCGCGAAAATGCGGATTCGAGTTTGCGACGCTCCCGATCCGAGGTGATTCGACGCTCAAGCGTCATCGCAGCGTACACCAGCGCAACAACGATCGTCGGCCATACGAGATTCAACTGATATCCGTGATCAAACAATGCGAATCCGCTTACCAAAACGCCCGCCCACATCACCATGACAAGCGGCGTGCTGTATCGAGCACGAAGCCACGCCACAGCACAACCGACGAGAAGGGCAAGTAACAGCAATCCACCGGCCATGATCGGTACCGGCACGGGACGAAGCCATCGCTCTGAACGAAGCGTATCGTAGAGCGCCGCATGGATCTCAACGCCGGGCATGGGAGTTCCATGCGACGTTGGAACAAGCTGCTCATCATGTAAATCCGCGGCCGTCGCGCCCACAAACACAACCTTCCCGCGCAATGCCGCCAACGAACCGGATCCACGAAGCACATCTTTCGCCGACAGTCGCTGAAACGTTTGCCCTGGCGAATTATCAAAATTGATCACCGCGCGAATCATCGCGTCTACCGGCACGCGGGTAAAATCATATGACGGGACCATGAGTTGCACCATTTGCACGGCGAACGCCGGTACAACGACATTGTTCACCTGTGGAACGCCTAGCGGTACGCGACGAACGACGCCATCGAGATCCGGTGGCATGTTCGTATGCCCAAGCGTTCGCGCCGCTGATCGAATCAACTCGATCGGTTGAACGGACTCTGATTCATCGGCGACATATCTTCCCTGCACCGGCCGCAGCGCAAGCTCAACCGGTAAGACGACGTTTCCTGCACGACGAATCGCCTCTGCAAGCAACGCGTCTTCGTGCTCATTGGACGATTCCGGAAAATTGACGTCGTACCCAATTGCTGCGACGCCCGCGTCAGACAACTTCGAGATCAGCTCAGCATGAACAGATCTAGACCACGGCCAACGACCAATCGCCGAAAGCGATGTGTCATCGATCGCGACAATCACGACATGCGGATCCGAGGGACGTGGTAAAAATAGTCGATCGCCAGCGAATGCTGCCCAGCGTTCAAAGACGCCGGCATACAACAAGGCGGCGCACACGGCGCCGATCAAGAGACTAAGAACAACAGGACGAATACGTGACGGTCGAGAGAACGTCATACCAGCTTATTGCAGCGGTGCCGTAAATGTTGCCGCGCCAGCAGACGTCACCGTAATCGGCAACGATGCGGTCTTCGTTACGCCGCCTTCCGTGTATGTTGCCGTCACGGTGACCGACCCGCTCGCATTCGGCGATGTCGTCAGCGTGGATCCAGACAGAGTGCCGATCGACGCGTCTGATGTCTGCCACGTCGCCTTCGTCGTCACTGCAGACATCAACCCGCTGGAATACGTCGCCGTCACCGTTAATGCGGTAGACATTCCCGCTCGAAGCGTTGTCCCGTTTGAAGACGTGATATCGATACGGGAAAGCGTCACCGGCGCCTGCACCTGCATCGTGACGGACGCCGTTTTTGGAGCTCCACCGTCCAACACGCTTGCGTTTATCGTAACGGATCCCGCCTGCGTTGCCGTATAGGTCGACCCGTTCAATGTCCCCAAATTTCCAATAAGGGTGAATGTCGCATTTGAGGTTACGTCCACCGTACTTCCATCCATTCGAACGCCCGTCACACGAAGTTGTGACGAACTCCCAACAGATACCGGGTTCGGCTGTGCGGCAAGCAGAATCTTTGAGAACTGCGAGGCGCCCGTCGAAACCGGCGTTGATGATGCCGCTCCGGTTGGCGGTGTCGTGGTCGTTGGAGGCTTTTGCGTCGTTCCGGAGGTCGTTGACGTCGCGGTCGTTGCCGGCGTTGATGTCGTGGATTCAAGATCTGACGACGACGGCGTCTCCATCATCTCCGTGAGATGCGCACGCAACGCATCTTCGCGTGCCATCAATCCATCACGCTTCGCCGTGAGTGCATCCGCCTCCATCGCCGGCATTCCGGCATGAGAAAGGTCGAGATCTTTCGTGACATTCAAAATCCCCTGGTGTGCCGTGTCCAAATTCATCCGCGCCTCTTCGAATGCCTTGCTGTCGATGAGTCGCGCAGCCGTTCCAAACCGTGTGTCGATCCCCATCAACCGACTGTACAAGCGCAATGCCTGATCATCGCCCGATATGAGTTCGTTCAAATCCTCCAGCCGTTGCAGCAATCGATAGTGCGGCGAGGTCGGTGACACATCACCGAGCAACACCGTGCATCGGCGGATCGTGCGTCGCAGTTCCGGACGTAAACGCTCCGCATCCGGAGACTGAAGCATCGTCACGATATCCGCTTCTAGCGGCGTAAACGCCTGAAACGCGAGACCGGATTTCCCTCCATCAATCAGCGTCTTGATCGCAAAGAGACGTCGGCCCACATACGCGCTGTACAGAGCAGGCGCGTTCTTGCCGGCGAATCGGATATGCAGCCGCTCGGATGCATTCACGATCCGTTCGAACAACGAACCGATACGCGGCGTCCCAAGCGACGCGAATTCAGCGGAGAGCGCGGAACGAACGTCCGATTCAAACGCATGATCCTCTTCCATGTTCTTCTGAAACCACGGCGTGGATCGATCTTCGGTTTTCATTGATTCCACCGGCGTCCACGTCCCATCCTGTCGACGCGTTGCCATGTGCCCCTCCCCCATAAAAAACGATTCTTCTTTTTTCGCCGGTGTCGCTGCTCCCGTTGGGAGATCTTTCATGTACACCGATGAATCAGACACCCATACCGTCGTTCCTGTTGGCGACATGCCCAGATCAAACGCCGTGCCGCGTACCGTTGCGACGACGCGATCCGTTTGAACGGAGAACGAACTTCCGAGATCAAAAAGCGAAAGCACGCGCGACCACACCCGCCCGCTCGTTAATCGAAGCTGCACGACGGAAGTCTCCACACGATCCATCGTATGCGTTGCATCTTCAACAACAACCGTCGTTCCTTCATGAAGCCGACTCACACTTCCTCCAAAGAACACAATCGTTGCTCGACCGTGTTCCCCCGTCCGAACCTCATCATGCACAGACACCGTGACGTCGCCCGTTACGGATTGCCAGGTTCCATTCTCTCCAGATCGCACCTCTACAAGCGGCTCATCTACATGCAACCGAATCTCACTTGATGCACGCGGCAGCGATACGGATCCAAGCGACCAAAATCCGTACACGCCAACACACACGACAAGCGCTGCGATAGCGCCGGCAATCAACCATTTTTTCATAGATTGTTTCGTTCGATGGTAGCACAGCTCATAGAGACGGTGAAGGATGTCCCGACCCGCAAATGACCATTGACGATCGCCTCAAAAAATGCTATATTCCTGCCCGTTCGGGCCGAACAGATGATCGCCCTGATGTTTCATCGGGGAGGAAAGTCCGAACACCGTTCAACCCAGCAATGGATTGATCATGGAGAGCCGCTAACGGCGGCCAGGATATCGCGCGACGAACGAACGGACACGTGGAACGTCGACGTGACTCATGACCTTAGATCGAAGCCTCGTGCTTGCGATCATCGTTCACTCGAAATAAGGCCTACACGTCTACGTCCCGTACCTGACTTCTCGCGTAAACCTAGGGAAAGTGCCACAGAGACAATACTATTCCGGCGCAAGCCGGGAGAAAGGTGAAACGTGAATGGATGTTGTGTGGACAAAAATCCAGACGGCGACCATTCTCCTCCGGTGGTGACATCGGAGCGCGGCAAACCCTCTCCGGTGCAAGAGCAAGAGGTTCATCGCAAGATGGATCGACTGGTAGCTCGCACGAGGTGACAAGCAATTGTCATCCCAGATAGATGATCATCACTCCGGCTTCGGTCGGGGGACAAAATTCGGCTTATCGTTCGGCCTGGATACAAACCGCCCCGAGACCATCGGGGCGTTTTGTTTGAAAATGCTATACTACGAACAACATCATGCGCATTCGACGAATCGATCTCGTCTTCACGGCGCTCCTCGTGCCGTTTGATGTCCTTGCACTGTTCTGTGCAGGGTTTTCTGCATACGCACTTCGCTTTTCTCGGTTCGTCACCGAAGTTCGACCTCTGTTGCAAGACGTGCCATTCGGCGCCTACACACGCACCGTCATCATTTTTGTCGGCGTATGGATTTTCCTGTTCGCCGTCGCCGGCCTCTACAGCTCACGACCACGCAAAGCATGGGATGAAACCGGGCGTCTGCTTCTTGCCTGCACCGCAGGCATTGCCGTGCTCATCGCAACCGTGTTCTTTCGTCGGGACTTCACCACGTCTCGATTCATCGTGCTCGCCGTGTGGGGGTTCTCCTTCATGTTCGTGTTTATTGAACGACTCTTCTTGCGCGCCATGCGCCACGCGCTCCTGAACGCAAAAATTGGACATCGACACGTCGTGATCATCGGATCCTCGAAAGCCGCCATGGGCATCTGGCGGGAATATACGGAGAAACCCATCCTTGGCCACACCGTTATCAAGCAGTTTGCAGACTGGAGTCCCGCCACGCGCACTGCGCTCGACAAGCTTCGCAAGACAACCCATATCGATGTCATCTTGCTCGCCGAACCGGATCTCCCCAAGGAGCAGGCGCTTGAGCTCATTGCGTACACGGAACAGCACCACATTACATTCACGTATCTCGCCGACCTGTTCGCGGCGACGTTTTCCAATATCGTCATGTCGACCGAAACCGGCACGCCGATCGTGGAAGTCAAACGCACACCACTCGATGGATGGGGACGCATCGCAAAGCGTCTCTTTGATATCGTCTTTTCGTTTTTCTTTCTGGTACTTACAAGTCCGATCACCCTCCTCTCGATCCTCCTGATCATCATCGAAGACGGGTTTCCCTTCATCTTTCAAAATATCCGCATCGGTGAAGGCGGCGAACCGTTCAAACTCTTCAAGCTCCGATCCATGTATCGAAAATTTTCGATCGGCCCTCAATTTGGTTCGCAGACGAAACAGAATCTCAAACTCGAACAAGAGCTCATCAAATCGCAGAGCATTAAAAAGGGTCCGGTGTATAAAATTGCCGACGATCCACGCATCACGCGCATCGGGCGATTCATCCGCCGATGGTCCATTGATGAGCTGCCCCAATTCTGGAATGTCTTGATCGGTGACATGTCGATTGTCGGTCCTCGACCGCATCAACCGCGCGAAGTTGAACAATATCTTCCGCATCACCGTCGCGTACTCGGTATTCGTCCGGGCATCACGGGACTCGCGCAAATTTCCGGTCGCAGCGATCTGGAATTCGAAGACGAGGTTCGCCTCGACACGTGGTACATCGAAAACTGGTCTCTCCTCCTCGATCTCTACATCGCGCTCAAAACGCCATTCGTTGTCCTCTACCGAAAAGGCGCGTACTGAACAAAAACCCTTGACGGATCACGAGACACGCACATCCCCGCTGCGTAAGATATCGCCGTCATGGAGGAACGATTTCCCTGGAAACGCGTCGCGCTTGTCCACGATTACCTCGTTCAAGACGGCGGGGCCGAACGTGTACTCAGCGCATTGCAAGAGATGCTGCCGACAGCGCCGACGTTTGTGTTGATTTATGATCCCGCGAAAAGCCACGCGCGTTTTCGCGAGCGAACGATCCGAACGTCTTTCCTGCATCGATTCCCGTTCGCACAGTCCGCCTATCAGTGGTATCTCCCGCTCATGCCGCTCGCGATCGAGCACCTCGATCTCTCGGGATACGATCTCGTTATTTCGTCCTCCAGTTCATTTGCAAAAGGCATCATCGTTCCCCCGGGAAGCACGCACGTATGTTACTGCCACACCCCGTCTCGCTTTCTGTGGCAGGACCGCCTTGGATATTTGAACGATCTCCCCCAACCAAAAATCCTTACCTCGTTGCTCCCTCCGCTTCTTCACTCCCTCCGACAATGGGATCGTCTGGCGGCAGAACGACCGGATTTCATGATCACGAATTCCCAGACAAGCCGGGAACGTATCAAGCGGTACTACCATCGAGACGCCACCGTGATCCATCCGCCCGTTGATGTGTCACATATTCCCGTGTCCACGACAGAGGGACGATTTTGGCTGACCGGAGGACGACTCGTTGGCTATAAACGATTTGATATTGCCGTTAAAGCGTTTGCAAAGCTCAATCTCCCTCTCAAGTTATTCGGAACCGGACCGGAAGAACAAAAACTTCGTGCCATCGCCGGGTCAAAAACGGAATTTCTCGGGCACATTACGGATACACAAAAGCTCGCGCTGTACCAAGACGCGATCGGATTTATCGCGCCGCAACTGGAAGACTTCGGCATTGCAGCCGTCGAAGCGATGGCCGCAGGACGACCTGTGATTACCTACGGCAAAGGCGGTGGCGCCGAAACCGTCCTTCCGCAGATCACGGGATTGCATATGGAAACGCAGTCCTGGGAAGAGCTGGGAGATCTTGTCATTCGTTTTGATGCCTCGCGCTTCAATCCGCACACGATTCGCACGCACGCAGAACGATTTTCCACGGAGCGATTTGCACAGGAATTCAACGCATTTCTCCATGCGATACCTCGTTGATGCTCGTCCACTCATGGATCCGACAAGCGGCGGCGTCGCGCGCGTCGCGCGTGGCATCATCGATGCGCTCATCGCCACGTCTCCAAACGACGAAATCGTTCTTGTGACAACGGGTCGCGAGATGCCACAACCTGACACATTTCCAACAAGCCCGACGGTTCGACACGTTCATCTCCACATTCCAAACAAACTTTGGTCACTCTCCTGTTTGCTTCGGCTTGCGTCCCTCGAGCATGAAATCAAAAAACGCGTCGGCAAGATCGATGCAGCATTCCTCCCCAACCTCGGCTTCGTCGGCTCGCGCAGCCCTCACAACTCCGCCCTCACAACTCCGCCCTACGTTCTTTTGCTACATGACCTTTCTTTTTTGATTGAACCACGATGGTTTTCACGGAAACAACGACTCTGGCATCGTGCCGTCGGCGCAACATCGCTCATACAAAACGCCACGCATCTCCTCGCAGTGTCCGAGACAACAAAGCGGGATGCGATGCGACTGTTAGACATTCCGGGAGATCGCATCACGGTCATCCCGCTAGGTCCGACCATGAATTCATCTGTAGGGCCAATTCATGAATTAGCCCTACAGGGAGACAGGCGCTATCTTCTCGCGCTTGGTTGGAATGATCCGCGGAAAAACGCGCGAACCGCGGTCCGTGCACACGACATATTGAAACATGATCCTGCATTTGCAGATCTCGATCTCATCATCGTCGGCCGTGACCGCATCCGACCGACAGACGAAGAACTCGCTACTCTCTACTCCCACGCGTCTGCCTTCCTCTATCCCTCGTGGTACGAAGGATACGGACTTCCCCTTCACGAAGCAGCGGCGTATGGAACACCGTGCATTGCGTCCACCGCCGGAGCGCTCCCCGAAACCGCGCCCCCAGGAACGATCTTCGCAGATCCCGCAAAACCGCATCATTGGGCGGAAGCGATCAAATACGTCGTTCCGACCGGAGCACACCGCAACGAAGAAGCTCCAACGAAGAGATCCCTTCATGTTGGTCGGAATAGCGGATGGACTGAAGCCTCCCATATTCTCCGAGACATTCTTTCCTGCGCTATTTCTTGACTTTTTGACCGCTTTTTGGTACGAAATTCGCATAACCAGCGCGTGAATACGCGCTCCGACAACCTACTCCTTCTATGCTCCGAAAACTCCTCCTCTCCTTTGCCCTCATCGTCACGATGAGCGCAGTGGCGACGCCAAGCTACGCGGCCACGTCCTTTACCTGGACGGACCTCTCAAGCAAACTCACGGTACGCAGCAACCGTCCGGTGTGGGCGATGGCCTACGCGAACGGCAACTGGTTTTATACGGACGGACTCGAGCTCTGGAACGGTGGCCAAGTGTATCGCTTTGACGGTTACACACAGACAAACATCACCCTCGATGTCCGCAATGCCGGCATCTCGCGCGTCGATGACATCGTGAGCGACGGACAGAACGTCTTGTTTCTTCAAAACGTTGCAACAAAAAGCAACAACCTCATCGCGGTACGCTACTCGTCCAATACCTACACAAATCTCACGACGGTGATTCGTGGCGTTTTCCACACGAACGAAACGCTTTCCGTGATTACGGGAAAAAATGGCGACTGGCGATTCACAACAACCGAAGGACGTCTCTTCCGCTGGAATGCGTCGACCACTCCCGTTCAGATGTCACTCCCATCTGGACTCCAATCACACGTCAATCAGATCAACGCGAATCATTGGACCTGGGAAAACTATGCGTTCGGCAATTACGTGAGCTACACGAACGGTATGACCTGGTCATCCGGAACAAAGCTGCTCGTCGTCCCTCTCGCAGGTTCACGCTGGCTCGTCACCCTCACCGGCTCTTCCTGGGAGGCCTATCATCTTGATGGAGATTCCTTTTCTTCCCTTACGTCGAGCTGGCCACAAACGACAAACCTCCAGTGGATTGCCTCAAACGGAGAAACGGCGCTCGTCGCAAGTAACGTCGGTATCAACTATTCCTACGCGCCGAATTCTATTCGACAATGGAACGGCCAAGGAACGAACACTCTCTCCTCTTCAGAGTCATCCGGCGCGTCCTTCGCGTTTGAGCCCGGCACCCGCACGATCTGGAACGGCTCCCGATGGATAATCATCGCGAATGCAAAACAGGTGTACGCACTTTCGATCGACGGGGTCCTCACCTACATCGGCGAAGCACGCGACTATTTTGTGACGGGTGCATCAAACAACAACGGCACCGTTCTTCTTGGTGGCGCGGTTTCAAAGCTTGGATACTTCCAACCGACCTCGCCGCTCACCGCAAAACTTTCTTCCGTAACGGAAGCGGGCGTCACCATCCCGTCGACCGGTTCAACGCAAGCAAATGGCATCTCTGCCTGGGCCTGGCTTGATCCGAATCAATCCACGATCCGTCGCGATCAATTCACGACCTACAACGTCGGCGCATGGGCAGCGAACGGCCTCTCCCGCGTTGAGATCTACGTAAACGGCACGCTGTGTCGCACATGCGATTTTGCGACCGCATACGGCAACCAAGCCTGCGCCTACCCCATCTGGGGCGGCGACTACGGCGTCGGTACGCAGGTGACCGTGAACGCAAAAGCAACGTCCGCAAATGGCCAAACGGTTTGGACGACGCTCTCGTATCTCACCGTGACGGATGCATCCGGCTCGACGAATTCGACAAGCAACAGCCCAGCGACATGGGCATGGTCTGTGCCGGATACGACCTCCATCGCCTCGAACGACTCCGCGCGATTCATGGTCGGCGCGTGGGATGCGGACGGTCTCTCCAAGATCGAGATGTACGTGAACGGTTCGCTCTGGAACACCTGCAACTTCGGAACCGCGTACGGGAATCGCGAGTGCAGCATCACGGTAAACGGCTCGTCCTTCTCCATCGGATCGGATGTCACAGTGTCTGCCAAAGCAACGGATGTCTATGGCAACGCCTCATGGAGCACCTCGCGCACCTACCGCATTACGAGCTCGACCGCGTCGACGTCTTCCTCAAACCAATCCGCAACATGGGTATGGTCTTCGCCGGATGTCACGTCGCTCACCGGTGAGCAAACGGCGACATTCTTTGTCGGCGCGTGGGATACGGACGGGTTGAACCGCACCGAAATCTGGGTGAACGGTCAACTCAAAAACACCTGCTCGTTTGGCAACGTCGTCGGAAACCGCGACTGCAGCTTCGTGATTCGACCGACCGACTACGCAAACGGAACGGCCGTGTACGTGAACGCGCGCGCGATCGACAGCCAAAGCAACATCACCTGGTCGACCTCAAAAACCTACAACGTGACGCGATAACAAAACGCGCCATTGCACAAAAAACACCCCTCGCGCGAGGGGTGTTGTGTTATTCCTCAAGTGGGCTAATTTCTTTTTGCTCGTTGTAATAGGCGATCTCTTGATCGAGAATCTCCAGAGGGAGGATATCTCCGGCAAACAAGATACGGTCTTCGTAGCGTGCAATTTTTGAAAACACCTCCTCTTGTAACGAGGAAGGCAATGCGAGCGCGAGTTCACGGAGCCGCTCAAAACGCTTCCGATATCCCGCGAGCTCCTTTGTGCCCGCCTGCACGAGAACATCCAACGTCGACGCCTTCTCTTTCCAGAGGTCGTGACGAATCTGTGTTCGAACCTCGTTGATTTCTGCCTGCTCTTCATCACGAAGCGCCGTACTCGCATCTGGATCTGCAAGCGTTGCCGAAAGCGTTTTTGTCTTATTTGACGTGCGTACTCGCTTCAATAGATGCGCCGTCGAAGGTCGTACCGCTGATGTCACGCGTCGCCACTCCTCTTCGGGGTCCTCTTTTTCACACAACATCCAAACTGCGTACCGCGCCGGCCACGTTGCGAGCGCAAGCGTCCGCGCCGCTTCCGCCAGTTTATCGGTTCCCACATGCTCCCCCTCTTGATGCGCCTTCACCCACACCTCCGCCGCTTGCCGCGCATCGGCATCCGCAAACGCGGACGCGTCGACTAAAAAATCGACGACACGAGGCTTGTCTTTGAGATCCAAAAAGAAATCGTTCATGGAAAAAGTATACAACCCGAGCAAGGCTTGCCAAAGAACGCGTTTTCCTATAAGATCTGCCCACCTTCTAATAAGGCCCCGAAATCGCCATTTTCTCTAAATCTCGGCGAGCGGGGGCTTCCTCACGGATGACGTGGGGCGGCTAAGCATTTCTCACACATGGCACTCTCAACCGCGTCGAAAGACGCAACACTCGAAGTAACCTCCGAGATCGGAAAGTTGCTCCAAGATGATACATATACCGCGTTTCCGAAAAAGGGAGACGTTATTAAAGGCACCGTGATCGCCGTCGGTCGCAACGAAGTTCGCGTTGACATCGGTGGCGTCGCCATCGGTCTTGTTCGCGGTCCGGAACTTGATCCGTCCGCACATCTCACCGTCGGTGATGACGTTGAAGCGACTGTTGTCGCCGTCGATAACGAATTCGGTGAATTGGAACTCTCGCTCAAGGGCGCGGGTCACAAGAAATCTTGGGATAAGATCAAAGAACTCTTCACGAGCGGCGTTGTCGTTCCGGTAAAGGTTCTCGATGCCAACAAGGGCGGTCTCATCGTCCGCGTCGAAGGCGTCGCGGGATTCCTTCCCGTGTCCCAACTCTCGCCGGAAAATTATCCGCGCGTCATGGGCGGCGAAAAGACGAAGATTCTCGAAAAGCTTAAGGAGCTCGTTGGCAAATCGGTTGATGTAAAAGTCATCGACGTCAATGAAGAAGAAGAAAAGCTCATCGTGAGCGAAAAGGCGGTTTGGGAAACGAAGCAGGAAGGCGTGATCGCGAAGTACAAGGTTGGCGACACGGTGGAAGGCGACGTGACTGCTGTGACAGATTTCGGCGCATTTGTCCGCTTCGATGCCGGCTTGGAAGGCCTCGTGCATATTTCGGAAATCGCATGGCAGCGCATCGATCATCCGCGCGATGTTCTGAAGCCAGGCGACCACGTTCGCGCGGAAGTCATCAACATCGAAGGAAGCAAAATCTTCCTCTCCATGAAGAAGCTCGTGCCTGACCCGTGGAAGAACGTCAGTGAAAAATACAAGATGAATCAGATGGTTAAGGGTCGCGTTCTCAAGATCAATCCATTCGGACTCTTTGTCGAACTTGATCCGGAGATCCACGGCCTCGCGCACATCAGCGAACTCGCTTCAAAACCGGTGAAGGATGTGAACGAGATCGCGCGCGTCGGAGACGAATTCGAATTCCGCATCGTCTCGATCGATCCAGAAAATCATCGTCTCGGTCTCTCCCTCAAGAAACCGAAGGAAGACGGAAAAGAAAAGCAAACGGCATAACGCCTCCACAAGCTCCTTCGGGAGCTTGTGTCTTTATTCAGCGATCTCGACAAATGCCCGAAGACGGGATACCGTCCTTTGGCATATCCCTATGAGCCAAACTCTTCGAAATATCCTGTTGTTTATTGGCGCCATCGTCCTCATTGGCGTCGTGATGGCCTTCGTCAATATCGGCGAAACAACCTCCGTTGATCTCTCAGCACTCGCTCGTTCTATTGAACAGGGAGAGGTGAAGAGCGTGACAGTTCGCGGCACGGACATCGATATCGTCAAACGCGACGGTACGGCAGCGCGTGCCCATAAAGAATCCGGTCAATCGTTTACAGAACTTCTTACGAACTACGGCGTTCCGACCGAAAAAATCCGCGATATCAGCATTGACGTTAAAGAAGCGTCCGGCGCGGGCTATTGGGCAGGCGTTATTTTGCCAAACCTCATCCCCTTCCTCCTTCTCGTCGCACTCATGTGGTTCGTGCTTCGTCAGATGCAGGGACAAAACAACCGCGCCATGATGTTTGGTCAATCACAAGCGCGGGAAATTCAAAAAGACGCAAAAGACAGCGTCACGTTTGCCGATGTCGCTGGCGTTAAAGAAGCAAAGGAAGAGCTGACCGAAATCGTTGAATTCCTCAAAACACCGGAAAAGTTCGTCAAACTCGGCGCGAAGATTCCAAAAGGCGTCTTGCTCATGGGATCACCGGGAACCGGAAAAACGCTCCTCGCCCGCGCGGTCGCCGGCGAAGCAGGCGTCCCCTTCTTCCACATGAGTGGATCGGAATTCGTTGAAATGTTCGTTGGTGTTGGTGCGTCGCGCGTCCGCGACTTGTTCGCCAAGGCAAAAAAGAACGCTCCGTGCATTATCTTTATTGATGAAATCGATGCGGTCGGCCGACAGCGCGGTTCCGGCCTAGGCGGATCACACGATGAGCGCGAACAAACACTGAACCAGATCCTCGTGGAGATGGACGGCTTCGAACCGAACATCGGCATCATCGTCATCGCAGCGACCAACCGCCCGGACGTCCTCGACCCTGCACTTCTTCGCCCAGGACGCTTTGACCGTCGCGTCGTCCTTGATCCGCCAGATCTCGCAGACCGCGAAGCAATTCTTACGATCTACGCAAAAAACAAACCGCTCGCCGAAGGCGTGTCGATCCGCAAGCTCGCCGAACGTACACCGGGATTCAGCGGCGCGGATCTTGCGAACCTCATGAATGAGGCCGCGATTCTTGCCGCGCGCAACAACCGCACCACCATCATTGAAGACGACCTGCTCAACTCCATCGAAAAAGTTCTCCTTGGCCCGGAACGTCGCAGCTATCTCTTAAGTGAGGATGAACGTCGCGTCACCGCGTTCCATGAAATTGGCCACGCCGTTGTCGCGCATCTGCTGCCGCACTCGGATCCGGTGCAAAAAGTATCCTTAATCTCTCGTGGACGTGCAGCGGGGTACACGCTCCGCATGCCCACCGAAGATCGAAAAATGCGCCGTCGCGAGGAATACGCGGAAGATATTGCCATGGCGCTTGGAGGGTACGCCGCAGAAAAAATCTTCTTTGGCGATATTACGACCGGCGCATCAAGCGACATGAAGAACGCCACGCGTCTTGCACGTAATATGGTGACCCAGTGGGGCATGTCCGACGAACTCGGTCCGCGCATTTACGGACAACAAGAAGATATGATCTTCCTCGGTCGTGAGATCCACGAAAATCGAGACTATTCTGAAACGATCGCAGTAAAAATCGACAAAGAAATCGATGCGCTCATCTCGCAAGGACTCAAAACCGCAAGCGAGATCATCTCGACACACAAAGAAGCCATCACACGCGCTGCCGAAATCCTCATCAAGAAAGAAACGCTGGAACGCGATGCGTTCTACGCCGCGATCGGCCTGCCGCCGGCAAATCCGAAAAATGCAATCGCATCGTCGTCGTAAGATGTAAGAGACGCACACAAACACGCTTTATCCATCTTCGGACGAAGCGTGTTTTTGTGCTATGCTGCTCATACTGCTTGTATGAAACGCTCTTCTCCTTCGGGATCATCGTCCGTGAGATCCATGCTTCGGCATGAACCGATCTATCGAGACGTCCTCCGTCGCGCACTACACACCGCGTGGCACGATCGTCAGTATTGGCTTCTCGCCCTTCTTGCCGGCATCCTCGTCACCGGCGGTTCATACGACGTTCTCTGGCACGCCGTCACATCCATCACCGACCAGGGTCGATACATGACACTGCCGATTGGAGATCAGCTCTTGCAGGCGATTCACGTCGCTGGAGTCAGTCAGTTCGATCGTGTTATCTCCGTCATTGGCGGTATCGAAGGACTGCTCGTCGTTATTGCCGTCCTTCTCGCCCTTGGCGCCCTCTCCTGCATTGGGCAAGCCGGTCTCGTCTACGCGCTCGGCGTTCGTCATCGCGGCGATCAGGTATCACTTTCAAATGCCTTTCGCGTCGGCGGACGCATGCTCTGGCCCGTCGCCGCATTGAACGCGGTTGCCTTTGGCACGCTGTGGATTCTGCGATTCTGCGCAGCCCTCCCGCTCTACCTTGCGCTTGAGCACACAACGACAACAACGTATCTCGTCTTTCTCCTGTCGTTTATCGCGTTCCTCGGCTTATCTCTTGTCGTCAGCGTCGTGCAAATCTTTGCCTTAAACGGTATCGTTCTCCAAGGAGGAACCGCCGCGGAAGCGATTCGACGCGGCTATCAAACGCTCGTGCGACATTGGGTCGTCATCGTGGAAACCGCCGTTCTGCAAGTTCTTCTCACGATCGGTATTTGGTTCGTTATTACGATGAGCGTCTTGCTCCTCATGCTCCCGATTTTCCTTCTTGCGCTTATCGCCAGTGCGATCCAATCTGGCGCGATCATCGGTATTGCATTTGTCGTTGGAGCGCTCGCCTGCGTTCTCGGCCTCATCGCCGCAGCTGCATTCACGATTCAGCTTCAATACGCCACCTGGAGCTATCTCTTCCGCCGATTGGGAGAAGGCGGTGTTATTCCAAAACTCCATCGCGTCGTACGCAGTGCAACCGGCTTCTTCAATACCCCACAACAATAACCCTCAACCAGTACCCATTCAAAACCCGCGTCAGCGGGTTTTGTAGAAGGGTGACAGCAACGAGCGCACCCGTTACACTTGAGGCGATCTATGGCTTCTACGCCTCCTCCAAAGCACTCGAATTCCATCGAGGATCTCTTCAAGAAACAGACATCCTCATCAACAAAAGCGACCGGATCCCAAGCGGGGTATATCGCGGGAGCTACGTCCAAGGCCGTCAAAGCCTCGAAGCTCACGACGCCGAAAAAATCCTACGAGGAAATGTCGCAAGCGGAGCGGCTGACAGAAAAGATGTCAGACATTCGGCTCACGGAACTCGAAAAAATCGCTCAAGATCGATCCATCCAGCTCTCCCTTCCGTATCTTGATCTGAAAGGATTCCCCATCGCGCCGGAGGTTCTTGCACTTATCCCTCGAGACGAGGCAACGCGGACGCGAACCGTATCCTTCTTAAAACAAGGCGATGAAATTCGCGTCGCCACGTCACGTCCCGGCGCAGATGCAAGCGCGATCGCCGAACGCATCGCGCGACAAGAGGGCGCAAACGTCCAAATCTACTTCGTCTCGGATCCAAGCATGGATTACGCGCTAAAATTGTACGACGTTCTTCCTGAAATTAAAGAAGTCATCTACGGACTTCGCATCGACGAAGCAAAACTTGCGAGTTACGAAAAAGACATCTCAAATTTCCGTGATCTTCAAGAAAAAATCCGCACCGTCTCGACGACCGACGTCGTAACACTGATGATCGGCGCCGCTCTGAAAAGCGATGCCTCCGATATTCACATCGAAGCCGAAGAAGGTGACGTCAAAATCCGGTTCCGTCTCGACGGTCTGTTGCAGGATGCCGCAAAACTGCCTCGCGAAACCTGGAAGCAAATGATCAGCCGTCTCAAGCTGCTCTCCGGGGCAAAAATCAACGTCGAAGGCGTACCGCAAGATGGACGCATCACTATTTATCTCACGAATGAGAAGATCGACATCCGCGTTTCCTTTTTGCCGACAGCGTATGGAGAATCGATCGTCATGCGTCTCCTTCGTCCGAAGACCGTTGCGCTCGAGTTTGAAAAACTCGGTATTCGCGGCGCCGCGCTTGAACATCTTCGTCGCGAAATCGAACGTCCAAATGGCATGATCGTTACCACCGGTCCAACGGGTTCGGGTAAAACGACGACGCTCTACGCAATTCTCCGAAAGCTGAATACGGCGGATAGCAAGATCATCACCCTCGAAGATCCGATCGAATATAAACTCGAAGGAATCAACCAAAGCCAGATCGACCACGAAAAGAAATACGATTTTGCAAAAGGTCTTCGCTCCATTTTACGCCAAGATCCGGATGTCGTGATGGTTGGCGAAATCCGCGACCTTGAAACGGCCGAGATCTCGATTCAAGCCGCGCTCACCGGCCATCTTGTCGTATCAACCATTCACACAAATTCCGCGTCCGGCGCCATTCCCCGATTTCTCTCCATGGGCGTCAAACCGTTTCTCCTTGCACCGGCAATCAATGCCATCATCGGGCAACGACTCGTTCGCCGGCTATGCGAAACCTGCAAAAAACCCGCAACACTGTCTTCCGAGATTCTTGCGCGTGTGACAAGTGAACTCACCGCACTTCCCCCGCAACCCGGCTCACCACCGCTGGATCTTTCACATCTCGCGTTCTTCGCTCCCCCGGCCGGCGAAAATACGTGTACGACCTGTTCGGGACTCGGGTACAAAGGCCGCATCGGTATCTATGAAGTCATGACCATGACAAAAGAAATTGAGAATCTCATCTTGACCGGGAATGTATCCGAATACCAAATGGAAGAAATCGCAAAGAAACAAGGTATGGTTTCCATGGTGCAAGATGGCCTTCTCAAAGCGCTGGATGGACTCACATCCGTCGATGAGGTCCTTCGCGTCGCGGAGCTCACCGTCAAAGCTGAAACCGAGGCGGATGAGAAGCCGGATGTATGACGAACGTCTTCGAAAATCCGTTCTCGACAAAGGAGACTCCGTCAAAAATCCGTCCTCGAGAAATCGGAACGCATTCCGAAACGCCCACACAGGAAGATGTTCGTCGTGAGATCGAGGAGCATCTCACGGATCTGATGCAGCCCGGTCTTCTGATTGGGCAAGGACAAATTGCCGACGTGTATTGCGGACGGACAGATGACGAACTTGGCGACTTTTGCATCAAACATTCCGCTCGCGTGACCGGAAAGACCACGTTCGAAAATCGACTCAAACGCGAAATGGAATTACAAACAACGGCACATACGATTTTGGAAACCGCCCGGAAAAATGGACAGGATGTGGGCCGGATTCCGCGACCATGGTCCTACTACAAAACGCGAGAAGGAAAAGAAATTCTCAGCATGGATCGCGTACCAGGAAAAACCCTCTATCGGCTCCTCTTGGAGCGTGTCGCGGAACAGATGCCGGATGAACATCTCCTTCCCGGCGCACGACGAGAAGATCTCCCGCATCTCTCGGATGCAGACCTGGAAGAAATGGTCCTCGTCCGCCATTTACGCGCATCAAACAAAACGCGCAGCCAACTCTATGCAGCGCTCGTCGAAAAAGCCGGATCGTTTCTCCCTACAGAAACCGCTGTTCGACTCCGAAACACCATCCGCGTGTTAAACAAAGAGCGATTCTATCATCGCGATCTCCACGAAAAGAACCTCATGTTTTCACATGACCTCACGGATGTTTTTTTGATTGACTTTGGAAGCGCGTCCTACGGAGAGCATGACACGCTGCAAGACGCGACGGAGGTTGAGCAGCTTGGCACAAAACTCCGATTCCAACGAGACGACGGGATCCTGACAACCGTCGCAAAACTCGTGAAGAAGCCCGTCAAAAAGACTTGACATTTTTGTCGTGATCTGATATCTATATTTATGCGATTCAAGGGAGAACTGATGGAAATCCAATCGTCCGCGCTATTACTAGCGGAAATCGCTCGCATCCTCAAAACAGGCTCCGGCGAACTCGCCGTGACGCCGCACGGAACGCTCTATAAAGCCCCAGAAGGTGGCCTTGGACACAAGGCGGTCTTCGTAGGCCAAGGCGCGACGTTGGAGGAGCGAAAGCAACGCTGCCTCACGGTACGTGCCTTCCTCGACACGCACGGAGCTCCACTCCGCGTGTGGCACGAACTGCTCGACACGCACGGGGCGATCATCATCGATCGCCTCACGGTCAAGCAAGCCGAGCTCCTTCAACAAGAATCACTTGACTCATCCGCTTAAGACTCTCCGCGTTTCTCGAGAGTCTTTTCTTTTTGTTCAATCTGAATCAGGTAGACATTTTTTTCATGCCTCTGGATCCATCCTTCGATCTTCTCCGGCCATTCAATCACGAGAAGGGTTTTTTCATCCGACAACTCTTCATCCAGGTCTAACGCGAGTAATTCGCGCTCCTGCTCGATCCGATACGCGTCTACGTGAACGATCCGTTTGATTGGTCCCGCCTTTGTGACGGGATACGAACGCAGAAGCGCAAACGTTGGACTCTGCGCTTCTCGTGCTGATCCAAGACAGCGCGCGAGCGCCTGAACCAATGTCGTCTTCCCGGCTCCAAGCGGACCAGACAGCGCGATAATATCCCCCGGCTTCACGCGATCACGCAAATACTCCGCAACATCCTTCCAATCCTCTGCCGTTGGAATGCGAAATCGAAAGCTATCTTCTCCGTGGGAAAGTGTAACGGTTCTCATAGATCTATTTCCGGATTCGCGTCGAGTGCCCTCCAATTGTCGCCGCGTGGTTTTCGCTGATATCTCCAAGCTCCCGCGGCCGCGATCATCGCCGCGTTGTCGGTATGAAGTCCGCGCGCAGGTTCCAACAATCGAACACCTTCATGAGACAACGCCTCTTGCAATGCCGCATAGAGGTATCCATTCGCGGAAACGCCTCCAACGATCGAAACCGCGACGGGCCGAACCTTTCGTACCGCCGCAATCGTTTTCGCAACAAGAACATCCACGATCGCCGCTTGAATGGAGGCCGCGAGATCCGCCCGCACGCGCTCGCTTTTCCGTTCGTCAGCAGAAAGGCCATCCCACACCGTTCGCACCGCTGTCTTTAATCCGGAAAAACTAAAATCAAACGATGGATCATGGAGCATCGGGCGCGGAAGTTTGAATCCCTCCGGGTTTCCGCTCGCAGCCAACTTCGCAATCATGGGACCGCCGGGATATCCCAACCCCATAAGCTTCGCCGTCTTATCAAACGCCTCCCCCGCCGCATCGTCGCGTGTGCGACCCAATACAGTATATCGACCAAACCCCTTCATAAGCACAAGCTCGGAATGACCGCCGGACACCAAAAGCGCCAAAATAGGAAACTTCCATACCTTCCGATTCTGTTCGTTCAACCACGCAGACGCGAGATGTCCTTCAAGATGATTCACGCCGAACAACGGTTTCTTTGTGAGATACGCCAGCGTGCGTGCCGCCTCGACGCCAACGCGCAGCGCCGTTGCGAGCCCCGGACCTTTTGTGACGGCAATCGCGTCAAATCCGCTTGTTTTCAGCGGAACCCCAAGTGCGCGATCTAATAGTGCAACGAGCTCCGCAACGTGCAAACGAGCCGCAACCTCTGGAACCACGCCGCCATACATCGCATGAACCGGGATTTGCGAGGCGATCTCATGATGCACTATTTCCACCTTTTTTGCCCCAACACGAAGCAACGCCACCGAGGTTTCGTCGCAGCTCGTTTCGATCCCCAGGATGCGGACTGGCATAGGCCGACTTTAGCGGATTATGGGGGATGTTTCCAGTCCTGCTTGACGACCCCTACGAGCAACATATACGCTCTCTGCGTTCTTTACAGGAGCAATGGATGATCAAGCGAACGACCACGGGATCGCGCACGACCGCGTCTTCAACGCAGCATGCACTCGCGGACGCCATCCATCGTGACGGCGTTCTCACAACCACGTTCATCGGGCACGTCTCCTACATCGTTCTGCGCCACGCGCAGGCGAAACACATTGAGGAGCTTCGGAATATTCCCCCACTTGTTGGGTGGATTATCGACATGAGGCACGTCAAAGACGTCGCCGTAGATTCTGAAACAGATCAGGAGATGCACGAGCTCCTCCGCATCGTCATCACTCACGGCTGTGCGCGCTGCATCGCCCTCGCAAACTCCAGCATGGTGCGAATGCGGCTCGCGGGCTACGGCGTCGCCTGCGAAGGCCTACACATCGAAATGGCTGAAGATAAGACCCCCGAGAGCGTCTTTCCGCTTTTTCGTCCCAGATCCCTCTGATATCCCGGATGCGTTGCTTCCGGGTTTTTTCTATATTTGGACGTGTGAAAACAGATGAATAGGCTTGACGAACGCCGTCATTTTAGATATTCTCTGCCGCGCATGGCCTCTTCGTCTAACGGTTAGGACAGCGGCTTTTCAAGCCGTTAACAGGGGTTCGACTC
>CAYMTE010000012.1:16937-31792 GCA_964393325.1 uncultured Gammaproteobacteria bacterium | reverse complement strand
GAGCTCGTGCCAGACGGTTTCTGGCAGCACTCGTCGAGTCCACTGCTACGCATTCTCGTAGTAGTGGACTCCTCGATCTGATTCTTGAATCCCTACGTTCTTTTGTGAGGGTTGAAGTTCGAGAATCGAATCGAGGAGCGAAGAACTTTTTATGTGATCAATCGGTGGAATATCCGAACGACGCAAGAAAGAGAAGCGACTCATTGAAGCCCGCGTTTATGTTCGCCACAGGGGCGGACGGATTAGCAAGGGCAAAAGGAGAGAGCGTCATGAAGTGCTATACCTGGAGCGGAACGAAGGTCGAGATGGGCATCGCGATGATTTCCGACCCCAAGTTGGGTCAGGTGATCTTTCTCGGTGAGGAAGGACGCGGTCGGCGCTACGAAAAGGTGGCGCTCGGCAAGCGGAATCCGGCCGAGGTGGTCGGTGGCCGCGTGATGAACGCGGTGCCGCAGAAGATCGCGCTCCCCGCCCGCGATGGCAAGCCCGAGAAGACGTTCTACGTCCTCGAGCGGCCGCGCAACGGTAACGGCCACCAGGCGCTGGTTCGCGTGAGCACCCAGTGGTGCTACACCAAGAATAGCGCTGGTCGCTGGGAGACCGTGGCGGGGAAGCCCGAGACCATCGTTTCCGGCCACGGTGCGCACGGCATCGCCGGACGCATCGGAAACTGGGACGACGGACTCATTCTTATGAGTC
Source organism: uncultured Gammaproteobacteria bacterium (assembly GCA_964393325.1). Taxonomy (GTDB): domain Bacteria; phylum Patescibacteriota; class Patescibacteriia; order 2-12-FULL-60-25; family 2-12-FULL-60-25; genus JBAZWV01. Next base: position 31,093 of record CAYMTE010000012.1, on the reverse strand, counting down.
CGGGTGACCTGCTCAAGATCAAGCCGGAGGGCGGTCACAAGACCGAGGCCTTCGCGCTGTGGAGCGATGAGAGCGGCACACTACAGACTGCCTCGTGGCAGGACTATGAGAACCTGCAGGCCGTGTCGAAGGCGGAGGCGCTCATCGCCGAAGCCGAGACCGCACCGCAGGCGCTCAATCTGGCCTTCGGCCGGATGCCCTGCACCACGTATGTGGGTCGCGGGGAATTCCGCGCGGGGATCGAGATCGGCAAGGGCGCGACCGGTCCGGCGATCATGCTCGGCGAAAAGGGCCGCGGGCGCAAGCTCGTGGAAATTCCATTCGTCGGCATGGAGGCGCCCAAGCAGCCTTGCCCAAGCCGCGGAGAGAAGGGCGGCTGGTACAGTAGTGCCGAGCCTTCGGAGCACGACAAAAAGTGCTCGAAGTGCGGGATCCAGAGGGACAAGGTCGGGCAGGGGTACGAAACCCAGCTCGTCCACCCGACGGATCGCGGCGAAGTGCGGGATCTCCTCCGGCTTGTTGCGGTGGTCAAGCTGTCCGAAGAGGTGACACCTCCGAGGTACAGCTACGACCAGCCCACGGTGAAGGTCATCTATGGCCTCACCTCGGGAGACCGCGACGAGGCGGCTGGTACGTGGTTGGTTCGGATCGTTCCGACCCGCTCACCCCACCGGTCGTATACGCAGGTGGAGAAGCTCCGTGGCGAGCCGAAAGAGCTCGCGCGCGGCAACTTCGCCAGCGGAGCCGCTGGAGCGGCGGGCAGCGCGGACGACGCGCTTTACGTTTTCCGTCCCGGGGACGCCGTGAAAATCGGCGAGTCCCGTGTGGTGGAAAACGTGGCCGGTGAAATCCGGTCCTCGTTCTACAGTGACTGGGAAGCGGCGGACGGAATCGCCAACCCCGCAGCGTACATTGCTAACGGGAAGGCGCCGTCCACCAAAATCCCTGCAGAGTGGGTGGGCCGAGTTGTTTCGGTCATCCACCGCGTGGCGGAGACGTACCGGGGCGAGACGCTGATCAGCTGGCCCGAGAGCGATAAGGGTGAGTTGGTTTCGCTCAGCCCGCTCGTGCTCAACACGGGCTGGGACGGTCGCGACCGCAAGCTCATGACGGTCAGCCCTGGCGTGTGGGTCAAGCTGCACGCCGACCTCCAGGTCAAGACGCTTCAGGGCGATGAGGCTCGCGGGCGCGAGGAGGCGAAACGGCTCCTTCTTCAGCTCCGGACGGAAGCCAAAGAGTTGGAGAAGAGAGAGTGCTTTGCCTCCCTCGAGGAGGCTCTCCGAAAAGAGCTGAATCAAGTGGCTGGAGGGCCGCTTGATTTTTCCCGTTGGCCGGACGGGTATCCGGTCGAACCGCAAGATCTGAGTACTGACAAAATCAGTGCTTGGAATAAGAACGCTCGGTCCATCATGGACAGGGCGATGGCGGCTGTGCCGAATGCAAAGGCGCAGCACGAGGCTCGCCAGAAGCGTCTCGCCGCAGGCGAGATCTGGCCAAACGTCTCGGCCACCTATGAGTGGTCGGGTAACGGCCGGTCTCAGGGCCGGGCGTGGGCGATCTCCGCCGACGGCACCCTATTGCAGGGTGTTGAAACGGGCGGCACGACCGCGTTCGGCGATGTGTCCACGACCACGTTGGTCGTGGCACATGCGACGTCGGACTACTCCTATAAACTGCGGGAGTGGTTCTCTGTCATAAGGCTTCCCGCCAGAGTCACCGAGGCTCAACGGCGAGCTCTCGTTACTTTGCTTGAGAACGAGAGGAGATATTTCGCGGGGAGTGAGATCCATTGGGATCTTTCCCGCGAAGGAACACGGCGTATCGAAACGCCGTACTCACGCGACCTCCATGGGGAGGCGCGCGCGGCGCACGATGCGATGTGTGCCGACGAACTCATCGAGGTTGAGCGTTGGGAGACGACTCTGTCTCCTGATGCGGACGGTGCACTGGTAGTGCATCCACGGCCACGACGAGCGCTTCCCGCCGTGAAGATCGCGAGCACCGAGCAGGTCACGACCTCGCTCGACGCCCTCAAGGCGAAGTTCGGCAAGAAGCGCTGACACTTATGCGAAGCTCCCCTTGGCTTCGCTGAAAACTCAAAGGGAAAGGAGATCTGACAGCTCCTCTCATCGAAAGATGAAAACAATCTGTCTACACTCAAACTTCGGGAAGGGTAAGATCGCACGTCTTATCCTTCCCTCTTCATACGAATGTCCGAAGATATCTGTCCTCGGATGTTCATACGAGGAGCGAAGAACTTTTATGTGATCAATCGGTGGAAAATCCGAACGACGCAAAAAAAGAGAAGCGACTCGGTGGAGGTTTGCGCCATGAGCATCTTGTCCCTTTTGGGGGAGCGACAGCTCCGCGTCGAGGTAGACGCGGGGACGTTTGAAAAGGCTCTAGCACACGGTCCTGTCGAGGACTGGCTAGAGCTGCGCCTTGAAACCAAGGCGCATTATCAAGACTTGGAGGGAACCACCTATGAGGTGGTTCAGTACGATCCCGGGATCGTACGAAGGCCATGGCCCGGCAGCTTCCCCAAAGGGGGAGAAGAGGATCTGTATGGTGAGTACTCGCGGAGTCTAGTATTCCGCGAGGAGAACCTCACGATCCTTATTGAGCTTAGGTACGAGGAGCCCTGAAGAAGGGGGCTCTGCTTACTCGAATCCACCTTATGCCTGCACGGCATGTAGTGGCTGTCTACACTCAAACTTCGGGAAGGGTAAGATCGCACGTCTTATCTTTCCCTCTTCATACGAATGTCCGAAGATATCTGTCCTCGGACATTCATACGAGGAGCGAAGAACCAAAACTACGCCAGCGCATGTTGCGGTGGATTGGTGGAGGAGAAGTGCCTCATAAAAAGGAGTTAGCATGATTCTCATCATCATTCACGTCGAGCTCGAGAGCGATCTCGACCAAGTTTTTCTGTTCTCAACCGCCGAGAAGGCGGCTGAGTGGCTCCGCGCCGCTGGCGCGGAGGAGAGGGATATCCCCTTGGGGGAGGGGAGCATGGGAATGAATGGATCTAGAGCCGTCGACTGGAGGATGTTGATGCCGGAGATTGATCCGACGCCTCCGAACAAGGATAGGTGAGGGTATTAGGAGATGAAATGACTCCTTATATCACGTCGCTCGCGAGTGACGTGATGAAAAACAATTCGTTTCTACACTCAAACTTCGGGAAGGGTAAGATCGCACGTCTTATCCTTCCCTCTTCATACCAATTTGCCAGATAGTCTCAGCGTGGAGATGGTTCTTGGAACTCTCTCCCGAGACGCCTCCATGCGGAGACGGTCTGGCAGATTGATATGAAGGAATTAAAAAAAACCGACAGAACGCATCTGCCGGTTTTTTGATTCTCAACTTACACTTCCACGATAATCGGAAGGACCATCGGACGAAGTTGGGTTTTGTGAAAGAGGTATTCGCCGAGTTCATCGCGAATTTTATCTTTGATGTCGCCCATGTCGACCGGACCCGGGCCTTCCTGCCGCTTCAACACGTCCGCGACTTTCTTACGTGCGAGATGGATCAGCTCTTGCTGGTCTTTCATGTACACGAATCCGCGTGAAATGATGTCGGGCAGATGTAAGAGTTTTCCGGAGCGATGATTGACGACCGCGACAACGATCACGATGCCGTCGCCAGCAAGTTCCTGCCGATCACGAAGCACGACGTGATTCGTATCTCCGACGCCAAGCCCGTCCACGAAGACGTAATCCGTCGGAACTTTTTGGTTCGTGAGGCGGCCATTGCGTTGCTTGTCGAATTCCATGACCTGGCCGTTGTCCGCGATCATGATGTTGTCTTTGTTGAAGCCGGCTTTGACGGCGGCCTTCGCGTGCTCAACGAGGAAGGAGTAGTGACCTTCGATCGGAATGAGATATTTCGGTTTGATCATCTGATGCGTCTCCACGAGGTCATCCTGTTGTGCGTGACCACCCGCGTGGACGTCCATCATTTGGTAATGAACAACGTTCGCGCCTTCGCGATACAGCGTGTCCTTGACGCGTTGCACGGAGCGTTCATTGCCCGGAATGACGGATGACGAGAACACGATCGTGTCACCCGGTTCAATTTCGATGAACGGATGTTCGCGGTTTGCGATACGCATAAGCACCGCGCGTTCTTCTCCCTGTGCGCCGGTACAGACCACCGCTACCTTATCCGGCGGATAGTCGTTAATGCGTTTCGTTTCGATGAGCGTGCCTTTCTGAATTTTCATGTAGCCGAGCTCCTGCGCGATCATGATGTTAGATCGCATGGAGAATCCTTCTACGGCGACTTTTCGTCCGGCGCGTTCACATGCGAGAATGATCTGCTGCACACGGGCGATCATGGACGCGAACGTTCCGATGATGATTTTGCCCTTTGCGTTTGCAATGATCTCGTCGATGTTGTGCTGGATGGTAGATTCTGCAAGTTGGCGTCCGGTTTTTGTCGCATTCGTCGAGTCGATCATGAGCGCGAGCACGTTGCGCTCGCCGAGCTTGATCATCTTTTCGGTTTCCTGGACGGACTGCGCTCCCGGTGCCGCGTCGAGCTTAAAGTCACCCGTGTGGACGATGATGCCGCATGGCGTGTCAACGATGACGCCCATGGAGCTCGGAACCGAGTGCGCGACGCCAAAGAATTCAACTTTGAAACTTCCCAACTGCAGAACGTCGTCATGCTTCACAACGTGGAGGTTGAGCGGCGGTGCGTCACGATGATCTTCCTGACGCTTTTTGATGATGCCGCAGGTCAGATCCGTGGCGAAGAGCGGCGGATTGCCAAGACGAGGCATGAGGTGGGGGATGCCACCAATGTGGTCGTAGTGCGCGTGTGTAATGATCACGCCGCGGATATTCTTTTCCTTTCCCTTCAGACATGAGGTATTCGGAATGATGTAGTCCACGCCAGGCATGTCTTCATCCGGGAATTGAAGTCCCATGTCAATGAGAAGAATGTCGTTCCCGTATTCGAGCATCGACATGTTGCGACCGACTTCTTCATTGCCGCCGAGTACGGTGACGCGAAGTCGTTCGTCGCCCTTTCCTGCAAGCGTGTCTGCGTCCGTTCCGGTTTTGAGATACGGCTTGTGCTTGTAGGTGTGCATGCGTGCCTGGCGCTGGAATGCGCCGCCACCGCCCCCACGATCAAAGCGACGTTTCTTTTTGCCGCCCTCGCGTTCGGTACGCGAAGCCGGAGCCGGTTTTTGGGCGGCTTCTTCTTTCGCAAAGCCTTCCTTTAACGAGGCTTGCTTGACGGCTTTTGCGATAATAGACGTCGCGTCCTGTGGCTCGCGATGAGCTGTCGGGGGACGATTCGGTCCTTTGTGTGCACCGCGGAAGCGTTTGCCTCCTCGATATCCACCGCCTTTTGGTGCTCCGGAAGACGGGGAATGTGCTCCATGTCCCGTGGACGAGGAGCCGTTTGTTCCACTAAAAAAATCCATAATTCAAATACAATTTTCGGTTTTTTGCGAACACGAAGACCCTCATCAGGGAGAGATCTTTCATTGTTTCACGACCGTTGGAGTTTTCCGATGGGTTATCAGTAAACCAGAAACGATAGTGAATGACGCAAAATAGTATAGGGGAAAGAGGGAAAACTGTCAATTGTGGATACTTGAGGCCGCTGGTCATATGGGCACGGACGAATGAAAAACCCTCACGGTTGTGAGGGAAATGAGGCTCTGTCGCTATGCCGTTTGCAGATATTCCTGAATACGGTTCGCGACGTCGTCGGAGAGCATCTGGCGCTCGCGATAGAGCTCGATGAGCTCTTCGATCTTGAACAGTGCGTGAATATTCAACCCGGCGATCGTCTCTGTTCGGAGGCGGAACGGACGCCGATCTATCACGACGAGGCAGTTATCGACGACGAAGCGGAACGTTTTTCGAAGGAGTCCCGCTGCTTCGCTTTTGGATCCTCCGAAGCTCACGAGATCGTCGACGAGAAGAACACGGTCTTTGAAGGTGTAGTCACCGAGAACGACCTGTTCGAAACGCGCGCCTTCTCGTCGTGAATCCTTGCGAAGCGAGAGGACGGACGTCCGCGTCTTTTTCGGGTGCGCGTCGTAGAGCGCTTTTGCAAGAGTCTCGCCTGCTCGAGGGATACCGACGATCCGATCGTACGGAAGCTTTGCGGCGACCAGGCGTTGATACAGCGCCTGTCCAATATCTTTCAGGAGCTCCGCGGTGATCGGACCGGGTTTTTCGGGATGAGAAGCGGTACGTAAACTCACGTAGAACGGCGAACGGGGAGCATGTGGCTGTTCGCGGTGAATATCTAGCGTGAATCCGAGTCCGTTTTCACTCATGCGGTAGTCTTTGACGGCTCCGCATGTGTATAGCGCGATTGCGATATTCGTGAGTAATGGATCCATGAATCCTCCTCGATACACAAGAAGGGGTGTCTGATACAAGATCGTGCATGTAAAGAACAAATGGTGGGCGGGGAGAGAATCGAACTCTCATGGGGTTGCCCCCGCTGGTACCTGAAACCAGTGCGTCTACCAATTCCGCCACTCGCCCGTCATCTGTTCTCTAACGATGTAAAAAAAGAACGCGTGCGCCGATGATGCCGATAAAAAAGACGTTTGTCAAAACTCGACATTCATCATTCGGCCCGCCTCTTTATTTCCAGCGCCATCCGCTCTTGATGTACCAGTTTTTGAGATCCGTAAATCGATCCGCGGGACGACTAACGATTACGTCGGTGCTTACGCCGTGAATGCGTTTACTAACGAGATATGCGGCGAACGGGCGAACAAGAAATACGGCAGGCGTCGCTCGTGTGATGAGCGCGTCTACGCGCGAACGTGCGGCGTCGAGTGCGGATGTTGACGTCGCGGCATGTGTCGCTTCAAGTGCTGCGTCCAGGTCTCTATCTGCGAGATTGGAAATATTGAGTCCGCGGTCAGCGGCTTGCCCACTCCACCAGAAGGGGAAGAGATCTTGTTTGTCGTCAAGAAGAACGTTCGTCACGATGACGTCCGCGTCGCGGGATCGTGTTGCGCGACGAAGAAGCTCTTCGATCGGAAGGGATTCGACGGTTACTTTTGCGCCTAGGAGAGACCATCGTCGTTTGAGGAGTTCTGCAATTGCGACGAGTTCAGGCTGTTCTGATGTTGCGATCGTGAGAGCGAATTCCGTGGACGAAGCCGTTGTTGCAGTAGATGTTGCGGATCCTGTTTTGGGTTTGGAAGTGGATTTGAGCGTGCGGATAGAGGATCCATCCGCAAGTGTCCATCCAGCGGTTTCCAGGAGCGCACGTCCATCATCAAGTGTCATGGCAGACGAGGAGGGTGCCGTATAGGGATATGGACCGGTAACAGGTGCGGCATGATCACTCCACGCGTCAACGACTTCTTGTCGATCAATCGTAGATCCAAGCGCGCGTCGGACGCGTTCGTCGGAAACCATTTTTCGCTTCACGTTAAAGAACGCGATCGTTTCTTGTGGAAGCTCAAGATCAAGACGGTTCCATCGCGTAGATTCTCGGTGCCCATCCAAGAGATTTGAGAACGCGAGCGCATCGATCAAGTCTGCCTTGAGCGCGTCTTCTGCTTGCTTCCGATCAGGATATAACTGGAATGTGATTGTTTTGATATACGGAGCGACGCCGTAGTAGGTCGTAGATCGTTCCAGTGTAAATGTTCGAAGAACGCCGCGACTATCTCGTGTGAATGACTTAAATCGATACGGACCGGATCCGATCGGTTTTAAATTAATATCTGCAAGTCGTGCGTTTGCGGCGGGGATGTCGCTCCAAATATTTGACGGAAGAATGCCGATAGTGAGCGTATGAAGAAGGTTGACGTCTGGTTGTTCTAGGACGAACTGAATTGTTCGCGCATCTGTCGCGATCGCTTTTATGCCGCGGAACAATGGCGCGATCGGTGCGGATCGTGCGGGGTCCTGAATACTGTCGATCGTAAATTGCACGTCGTCAGCCGTTACCGTATCGCCATTGTGAAATCGCGCGTCACTGCGAAGTGTGACGGTGAGCGTTTTTCCATCCTCCGACCAGGTATAGGATTCTGCAAGATCTGGGACGACGACGCCGCCATCCATGCGGAAGAGGCCGGAATACACGAGAGAGACGATGTCGCGATCTACGTCATTCGCAGGAGCATCGATTGGATTGACGTGTTTCGGTTCGCCGACGACGCCTTCTGTCAGGCTTCCGCCAACAACAGGGACGAAGATGGTTCGTTCGCGGACAAGGAAAAATGTTGCGGTTCCACAGGCGCTAATAAAGACAAGCGCGGCGATGAATAGTGTCCGGCGTTCGCGATCGGAGAGGATGGTTTGAATGCCATATCGAAGTTGCCGAAACGTCGGAACGCGTCGCGGGTGTGTGACGGCCAAGAGAAGTGCGTGGTCGTGCCCGATGTCGGGCGCGTGTTCTTCGGATGGCTGTGCGGATGGGAGCCAAAAAAACACCCGACGAATGAGCGCTCGGAAGCGTGCAGCGAGGGTGTTCATGTGGATTTAGGCGAGCGCGACGTTCAGGATTGCGCTTGCGAAAAAGAGGACCGCAAGACCAATGGTTGCGTAAAAGAGGCCTTTTTCGATCCCGCGTTTTGTTCGGAATACATTGCCTTCGCCGCCAAATGCGCTTCCGAGACCGGTTCCGCGCTGTTGGAGGAGAATGGCTGCTGTAAGCAGAATTGCCAGAAGAATCTGGATAAGGGGAAGTAAAATCGTACGCATACGTGTCATTGAAGGTAGCGGAATGATATACTTTCGTCAATGCAAGACGTTCTTCGTCGTATCGCACGTCATCCATGGGCCGCTGTCGGCGCATTCTTTGGCATTCTCGTGTGTATTGGGCTCATATTGTTTGCGATTGAGGTCGTTCGATACGCTGGGGATATCCGGTCTGGAAAACCGAATCCGTTCACCGCTCGCGAACGCGAAGTGAGTGTGACGAAATTGCTTTCACAGGTTCCGTTGACGAACGTGGACGCGTCTCGCGTGGAATCAAAGGGAACGGATCCGATGTTGGGGAACCCCTCGGCGAAGATTCGCATCGTAGAGTTTTTAGATTATGAATGTCCGTTCTGTCGGAAGTCTGCACCGGAGATTCGTGCCTTCATGTCACGCCATGCGAATGATGTGCTCCTTATCGTTCGAGATTTTCCGTTGGAATCCATTCATGATCAAGCGATGAATGCCGCAATTGCGGCACGATGCGTGTTCGCGCAGGGAAATGCGGAACGATATTGGAGATATCATGACCTTCTCTACGCCGCACAGGATTCTCTTGGACCAGCAATGTTTCGTACGACCGCAGAAACGGTTGGTACAGATCTTGCGGCGTATGACGCGTGCGTGGCGTCGCGAGCGCCTGAAACCGGAATTCGCGCATCGATTGAAGATGGTACGGCGGCAGGCGTTCGCGGGACGCCAACATTTTTCGTGAACGGGTATCGTGTGCAAGGTGCGGTGGATCTCGCGACGCTTGAAGAAATTTTGTCACAGATGAAGAAGCGGCTATGAAGAACATTGCGGTGATGTTGTCGCTACTCCTCCTTGTCGTAGGGATGAGCATTCCGAAGATGGTGAACGCCGCATGCGGTGAAAAGGTTGTGCAGCGAGCCTATTCCACGGTGAACGGGGATTGCACGGAAGAAAAGGAAGAGTGTGATGGAAAAACGACGATCACATCCTGTTGCTTGTGCGAAGAGACGCTAAAGGCGGTAAACAAATCAGAAACGGTTCGGGTTATGGAAGGGCAGAGCGGATATACCTATTCATCCTGCCAGGCGTTGTGTAAGACGAAAAATGGCATTTTGTATCGACAGGCAGGCGCTGGCGCGCTTCCTCCGGATGTGGCGGCGCCGTCGCTCGCGGAGGTTCAGCAAAATGCGAAGTATTGTTTTTCCGCTTCGGATTGCGCGTCCGAAGAATATGGCGGATCGTTGCAAGCGTTCCGCGCGGGATACGGCTGTCCGTCGGGGCAAGGACGATGCGTGGCACCGGAGCCGCAGGTTACGCTGTCGTTCCCGATTGGAAATATCAAAACCGTTGCGGGATTGCGCGGGTTCATCTCCACGGCGTTTAACTATGCCACGGGAATCGCGGCTGTTGCCGCTGCGGTGATGTTTGTATGGGGCGGTATGCGATATATTTTTGGTTCCGCCTTTCAAAATATTAAACGCGCAAAAGAGATCATGGTTGATGCTTCGGTCGGGCTCGTGCTCACGCTTGGGGCAATGGTGATTTTGCGGGCCGTCAATCCGACGACACTCGATTTGAACGCCTTGCAGGTGTTCATGATCAACAAGGAGCAATTTTTGAATCAGAATTTCTGTGAAGACGTAACGGATCCACAGGGGAAGGCGGATTTTCAATTCGCGGACGCTGGCCCCGCGCCCGCCTTTACGCCAATCGGCCAGGTGAAAGATGCGGATTACACCGTCGCGCAGAAAGATACGAAATGCAACTACGAGTATTACATCAAAGGTTTTGGCGAAAGTCGGTGTAAAGGACGCAAGTGCGATGAACCGGGGACGGTGTGCATTCCGTGCACGGCAGGATATTGCGGGCAGAGTTCCGGCTATGTCTGTCAGCGTTCCACGATCGCGGGAACGGTAACGTATGAAGGAAACCGATCATTGAAAGCGATCAAGCTCATGGCCGCGTGTGGAAGTATTTTTAACGGTATCAAAGACGGGAAGATCAATCCGGGATATCGCGGATTCCTGTTCCCGATGGCGGACGGAAAGATCACCGACGCGGGTCCATCGCGCCAGGGGTATTCGATAAGTATTACGTCGCAGGATATCGCGGACGCCGAAAAGAAGTGCGAAAACGAAAGTGGATTTTTCACGTATACGCTGGCGATGCAGTACGAAGACGCGTCAATCATTCCGGCAAAATTTAATGATTACGCCGTTATTCCGCAGGCATCGTGCAACACGTCAGGTATTCGATATGGCGCATATATGAACGGGAGCGCGGAGGATCTCGATGCGGGTCTTGCTCTTGTGTCTGCATGTGCGATCGGGAACGGGCAGCCATGGGCATGGAACAAAGACGTGGTGAAAAAAGCCGTTGATGATGGAAAAGCGATTACGTGTGATCTTGCGTTGAACGCCACGACCGCGCCGGAAGATCCGGGCGGAGATGTCACGACGAAGGATGATGGAAAACATGCGGTGATGTACATCAGCGGTCTCATTGGTACGACGGGGGAGGTCTGGTGCGGATTGCAGTAGCCCTCGAGCTCTTGTCGTATCCTTCAAAGCATGATAGTCTCGGCGGCAAGTTATGCCCGCCCAGAATTCCATTTCAATTCGTGGCGCTCGCGTCCACAACCTGAAGAACGTTTCCATCGATTTACCAAAGAACAAGTTGGTCGTCGTGACGGGTCTTTCTGGGTCCGGCAAGTCGTCGCTTGCCTTTGACACGATCCACGCCGAAGGGCAACGGCGATACATGGAAAGTCTTTCATCGTACGCACGGCAATTTTTGGAACTACAGGACAAGCCGGACGTTGATGAGATTCTCGGATTGTCTCCGACAGTGGCGATTGATCAAAAATCGTCTTCGCATAACCCACGTTCAACCGTGGGAACGGTGACGGAAATTTATGATTTTTTGCGATTGCTCTTTGCGCGAGCTGGTCGCGCGCACTGTCCGATCTGTGGTGATGCGGTCATGGAACAAACGCCGCGGGAGATTGCCGAAAAAATCCTCGCGATGACGCAGAAGCACGGCGTGATCTTGCTCGCCCCAATGGTTCGTGAACAAAAAGGAGAGCATAAAGTCGTGCTGCAGGCTGCGGAGAATGCGGGCTATCGTGAAGTGCGATACGACGGGACGATCGCGGATATCGACGAGATGCTTCACATGCGAGCGGATAAAACGAAACCGCACTCGATCGAAGTCGTTGTTGCGAAATTGGAGCACAAGACGAGCATGGTCATCGAGTCGTTCATGGAGGTTTTGAAGTCCGCGCTCGATCTTGGAAACGGCATCGTTCTCACGGTGAATGAGGAAAACGGGGATGAAATGCTGTTTTCACAGTCGCTATTTTGTCCACGAGACAACGTCTCGCTTCCGTCGCTGGAACCGCGGTTGTTTTCATTCAACTCTCCGCATGGCGCGTGTCCGGCGTGTACGGGATTGGGAACGAAGCTTGTGTTGGAACCGGATCTCGTGATTCCAAATAAGCGACTCACGATTGCGCAGGGCGCGATTAAGCCGTGGACGCGTATTGCGGGAAATCAGACGTCACACGTACGGTTGATTGAAGAGGTTGGGAAGCGGCATGGGTTTTCGGTACATCAGGATATTGGATCGTTCTCGAAAGACGCGCTGAAAACGTTGTTTGAAGGGACGGGAGACGAGACGTATGAGATCGAAGGAAAGACGATGACCTTTGGCGGTATCCTCGCCATGCTTGAAGAAAAGTATCGCCAGACGGATTCGGAATATGTCCAAAAAGAAATCGAGACATACATGCGCGTGCTCACGTGTCCGGATTGTGGTGGGCGTCGCTTGCGTACTGAGGCGTTGCTTGTGACGGTCGCAGGCAAAGGAATTGCAGACCTCGTCGCATTGTCTCTTGAGGATGCGTTCGCGTTTTTTGACGGACTCGGAAAAGGACCGCAAAAAGTAAAAGCATCAAAAATCATGCGCATGAAGGCGCATGCGACGCCGGATGCTCATGGATTTACGGAACGTGAACGCATCGTCGTGGATCAGGTATCGCATGAGGTGAAGCGACGACTCGCGAATTTGTTGGATGTTGGATTGGGATATCTCACGCTTGATCGGAGCGCGATGTCGCTTTCTGGTGGTGAGGCACAGCGCGTGCGACTCGCGGCGCAGCTCGGCTCCGAACTGTCCGGCGTGATTTATATTCTCGATGAACCGTCGATCGGTCTTCATCAGCGCGACAACGATCGACTCATCGCGACGATGAAGCGCTTGCGCGATCTGGGAAATTCGGTTCTTGTCGTCGAGCACGACCAGGCGGTGATGGAGGCGGCGGATTATCTCGTCGACGTTGGCCCCGGTGCGGGAGAATACGGTGGGGAAATCGTTGCCGAAGGAACGCTTGCAGAGATCAAGCGAAACAAAGAGTCGCTCACGGGCGCGTATTTGCTCGGAAAGAAAAAAATCGAAGCGCCGAAGACGCGGCGGAAGGGGAATGGAAAACACGTTGTGATTCGAGGCGCATCGGAATTTAATCTCAAGAACGTTGACGTGAAGATCCCGCTTGGAAAGTTCGTGTGCATGACGGGTGTTTCGGGTTCGGGGAAATCGACGCTTGTGTTGGATATTTTATCTCGGGCGTTGTCTGCGCATTTTTACGGCGCGAAGGAGCTCCCGGGGGCGCACAAGAAGATCGAGGGTATTGATTATCTCGACAAAGTCGTGTCCGTGGACCAGTCACCGATTGGACGAACGCCGCGATCAAATCCCGCAACGTACACGGGTGTCTTTACGCCGATTCGCGATCTGTTTACGGAAATTCCAGAAGCGAAGATGCGCGGATATGACGCCGGAAAATTTTCGTTTAACGTGAAAGGTGGCGGACGTTGCGAATCATGTGCCGGTGATGGCTACGTGCAGATTGAGATGCAATTTTTGCCGGACGTGTACGTTGAGTGTACGGAGTGCCACGGCAAGCGATACAATCGTGAAGCGCTCGAAATTCATTGGCGCGGAAAAAATATCGCGGACGTGCTTGATATGACCGTTGAAGAGGCACGTCGATTCTTCGTGGATCAGCCATTGATTTACGAAAAGTTGTCGGTGCTTCATGAAGTCGGTCTTGGGTATGTCCGATTGGGCCAGCCCGCAACGACGCTTTCTGGCGGTGAGGCGCAGCGTGTAAAACTCGCGACGGAACTTTCACGGCGCGCAACCGGAAAGACGTTGTATATTTTGGATGAACCTACAACGGGGCTGCATTTTGACGACATTCAGCGTCTTCTCGTTGTGCTGCAGGCATTGGTAGATAAAGGAAACACGGTTCTTGTCATCGAACACAATCTCGACATCGTGAAATCCGCGGATTGGATTATCGACATGGGACCGGACGGCGGCGTAAAGGGCGGAGAGATCGTCGCCGAAGGAACGCCGGAAGAAGTCGCAAAACACAAGAAGAGTCTGACGGCGAAATATCTCAAAGCGGCGCTGTAA
>CAYMTE010000012.1:0-16837 GCA_964393325.1 uncultured Gammaproteobacteria bacterium | reverse complement strand
GCATCGTTGCTCGCGCCGTTTTCTGTTCACGCAGCTTCTTCAGCGATCTCGATCGGCACAGTGTCGCCGACAAATGCAACGGTTGGTACGCCAACGACGCTTCAGGCGAATGTGTCATCGAGCGCGGGATCTATTACGAGTTGCAGTTTGTATGTCGACAACGATGACAAGGGGGCAATGACGGTGGCGTCAGGAAAAGCGAGCGTCGCGTATACGTTTACAAGCTCGCAAGTGTACACGGTTTTCGTGTTCTGTCGTGATTCGGCGGGCAATTTTAATTCCGGAAATGGTATTGCGGTGTGGGCGCAGGGGGGATCTGGGGGAGGATACGGAACGGATATTGTGCCGCCGGCTGTCGGATCCGTTTCTCCCGCGTCCGCAGAAGCGGCCAAGGCAGTGGTGATGAGCGCGACTGTTACGGATGCAGGTGGTGTGCAGAGCTGCGAGTTGTTTGTCGATAGTCAGAGTCAGGGGATGATGACGATTTCGCAAGGCGTTGCGATAAAGTCATACACGTTTGCAACAGCAAAAACCTATGCGGCCTATGTTCAATGTAAGGATCTCGCGGGAAATATCGGTACGGGGTCGAATGTCGCGGTGAGTGTGTCTCCGGCAAGCGTGGTGACCGGTCCTGCCGTTGGTTCGCTCCTGAAGCTCGTATGTCCGGCTGGTGCGCTCGCGGATCATCCGTGCAAAGCGGTGTATTACCTCGGCGGCGACGGCAAACGCCACGCATTTCCAAATGATAAAGTGTTCTTCACGTGGTACGCGGATTTTAGCAAGGTTGTAGAAGTTTCTTCGTCCGTCATGTCTTCGTATACGCTGGGGAAGAACGTGACCTATCGTCCGGGTTCACGGATGGTGAAATTCACGAGCGTCCCGTTTGTCTACGCGGTTGCAAAAGGCGGTGTGCTTCGGTGGATTAAAACAGAAGCTGATGCGTCCGCGATCTACGGTGCGGACTGGAACAAGAAAATTGATGATATCAATGACGCGCTGTTTACGAGCTACCGCTACGGGACGGACGTCACGTCAAACGATCCGTTCAACGTGGAACTTGAGTTGAACGGCGCGGCGACGATCGACACGAATCTGTAATGCTGAAGATCGGACAAAAACCCCTCTCTGATGAGAGGGGTTTTTACGCTATTCGCGTGGATAAGAGGTTGGGAATATAGAGAAGAAAAGCAACAGAATGAGCATAAAATGCTATAATGCACGGAACGTATTGCTCCATGTCTTTTTTTCGTATACATCGTCGGAGCCTTTTGTCCTGGATTAGCCTTCTTGTTTTGACGTTCCTTCCTTTTGCCGGGAATGCCGCATTGATCCAGCAATCATGGGTCACGGACGGTGTTGTGTTTTCGATAACAGGAGAACGGAATGGAACGTTTTACATTGGTGGGTCATTTACCTATGTAGGAAATTATTTTGGGAACGCATTTCCATTCGATGCCGTCACGGCTACCGCGGACACGTCATTTCCAAAGATAAACGGCTCGATTAATGAAATTATTCAGGATGGTGATGGCGGCTGGTTTCTTGGGGGTACGTTCACCTATGTGGATGAAACGCCGCGGAATGGCCTCGCGCATGTACTCTCAGACGGAACGCTCGATGCGGATTGGAATCCAGATCTGACATTTAGTACGGTGGCGTTGATACCATGGTGGTATCGGGAGGAACGCTGTATGTCGGTGGATTGTTTACGGCGGTCTCGGGTCAATCACGGTCAAATATTGCGGCTCTCAATGCAGATACGGGCGAGCTCTTGAGCTGGGATCCGGGAGCAGACGCACGTGTTCGAGTGTTGTATCTCGATAGCGGGACGCTTTTTGTTGGGGGAGATTTTGCGACATGTGCAGGTCAAGCACGAAATGGGATTGCGGCGCTCGATCCGTCGACCGGAGTCGCGTCGGCGTGGGATCCGAATGCGAACGGACGCGTTAATGATATTGTTCGCTCGACGACGTCCACGGTCTACCTCGGAGGCGCATTCACAACCATTGGCGGTGATACGCGCAACCGTATCGCAGAAGTGAGCTTGAGTAGCGCATCCGCGACCGCATGGAATCCGAATTTAAATAACTTCGTGAACCGAATTATTGTTGCAACATCGACGGTTTACGTCGGTGGAGCGTTTACGACCGTTAGTGGTGATACGCGCAACCGTATCGCAGAAGTGAGCTTGAGTAGCGCATCCGCGACCGCATGGAATCCGAATTCCAATGCGACAGTCGAGGACATGCTGATGACGACGTCCAGCGTGTTTGTGGGAGGCGCAATTTCGACCATCGGCGGAGGCACGAGTGTCGGCCTTTCAGAAATTAGTCGAGGAACGGGGCTTATCACCTCGTGGGCCCCGTCGATCCGAAGGGGTGGATCGGGGAACGTGACGGCACTCGCATTTGACGGCACGAGTATCTACGCCGGTGGGACGCAGTGGGCGTATAACCCGCAGGACCGGAATCGGCTTGCGGCGATTGAGACGTCAACGGGAGATGTGACGTCGTGGAATCCAAATGTCAACGGAACCGTCGCCGAACTTCGGCTCTCGAACGCGACATCTAGCCTCTACGTCGGCGGTTCGTTTACGACGATCGGCGGTGCAACGCGAAATCGTCTTGCAGAGGTAAGCTTGAGTAGCGCGTCTCCGACATCCTGGCATCCAAACCTGGTTGGCAACGTCGAAGCCTTGGAACTTTCGACGTCCACAATCTTCGTCGGAGGTTCCTTTACGAGCGTGAGTGGCGATGCGCGAAATCGTCTTGCAGAAATTGGTCTGACCTCGGCATCTGCAACGGCGTGGAATCCAAACGTGAACGGAACAGTCTCGGATGTTCGTCTTTCAACCTCAACGCTGTTTATTGGTGGTGCATTCACGACGGTGAGCGGGGACACGCGCAATCGTCTTGCGGAAGTCAGTCTCGGCAGCGCCTCCGCAACGTCATGGGATCCGAATATGAATAATACGGTAGAAGGGATTTCTATCTCCACGTCCACCGTCTATGTCGGCGGTTCGTTTACAACCGTTGGTGGGGACACGCGTAACCGTCTCGCGGAAATCAGTTTGAGTAGCGCATCCGCAACGGCATGGAACCCAAATTCAAGCGCCGGGATCTTTGCTGTTGCGGTGTCCTCATCTAATGTTTACGCTGCGGGGACATTTTCAACGCTGGGCGGAATCAGCCGAAGCCTGGTAGGCCGAATTGACGAGGCGGGTGTCATTGTAAATTGGAATCCGAATTTTAATACGTCCCTAAGCTCATCGGGAAGAGCTTTTGCATTCTTGGACCATTCCGTGTCGGCATCTGCATCGACGGGATTCTCGAGATTCAACACGTCCTTGTTGAGTTTTTCAACGTCGTCGGCAAGCGGGTCGGAAGGAGATGCGTCGCCGCTGACGCTTGAGTTGACGGAGGCGGTGTCTGACCCCGTTGTCGTGAATCTGACGATGTCTGGAACGGCGACGAACGGAACGGATTATTCTCTTTCATCGACGGTGACGCTTTCTCCAGGTACGACGAGTGTTTCTATTCCAACATCTATCACCGAAGATAGTCGCATTGAAACAGATGAAACGGTGACCGTAGAGTTTTCGATCGCTTCGCCCTCCTACGTCAATCCGGGAGCGGTCACGTCTACAACGTATACGATTCTCAATGATGATTCCGCCGTAGAGAGCAGCAGTGGCGGCGGAGGACTCGGAGCGCCGGAAGTCGCGAGCATTCCTCCACCGATTACGTATGCTCAATCCACCGTGCCTGTTGTGCAGGCGGTGCGCATTGCGGCACATACGTTGCTCAAACTTCCGGATGATGGAAATGCGTTTACGCAATCTGATTCCGCCGTGTATTACGTTGGGACAGACGGGAAACGCCACGCATTCCCCAGCGACAAGGTATTTTTCACGTGGTATACGGATTTTCGTAGTGTCCAGATCGTAGGCGCGGATCAGCTCGCATCGATTCCCTTGGGAAAAAATATCAGCTATAGACCGGGAACGCGTTTCGTAAAATTTACGACAAGCCCAAAAGTCTATGCCGTTGAAGCGGGAGGCGTATTGCGATGGATCGTTTCGGAGTCTCTTGCGGCGGATCTGTTTGGTCGGGAGTGGAATCGAAACATCGACGATATTTCCGAAGCCTTTTACGGAGATTATCGGTTCGGCGAACAGATCGATGAGGTATCTGATTATGTGCTGAATACGGAAAACTCGACGGTGACGTTTCCGAGCGATAATTTTTGACGCCGAATCTTTATCGGAATTTTTTCCTAAAAAACTCCCCCGATCGTCGGAGGAGTTTTTTCTTACGCCTTGGCTTCGGCTTTCGGCGCTTTGATTTCCTTGAGCCGCTTTTTGGATGTTCGGATGAATCCGAGAACCTTGCGGTTTACCTTGTACTGCTTCACGAGCTCGATCTTATCGATCGAGGGAAGTGCAAGAGGAAGAATCTTTTCGACGCCAATGCCGTCGGACACTTTTCGTACGGTCATGGTGCGGCTCACGCCGGCGCCGCGGAGGTTGATCACGGTTCCCTCAAACACCTGAATACGCTCTTTTTCATCGCCCTTCGGCGTGATTTCGCGAATTTTTTGGTGAATGCGGATGACCATGCCCGAGCGGATGTCAGCGGGCGCAATCGTCTGGGAGGCTTGGTCGGACATAAAGAATAGGGGAAATGTGGGCGAACTATAGCGGAAACAGGGAAGGGCGTCAAGTAGGGGGAATTCACGATTTGCTCGTGCGGCCAACGGCGTTCCGTATAAGCTGTTGAATGGCGAGAACGGTCTTTTCGAGGTCGCCATCGCGGTTGAGGAGTACGACGTCCGCGGAGTTCCGATATCGTTTTTCTTTGGTGATTTCTGCGAGCCGACGCTTCATGTCGTTCATGTCAGATCCTCGATCTTTGAGGCGAGCGCGCAAGCTCGGTGTCGGCGCATCGATGAAAATCGAGATCGCTTCTGGATGGTGGCGTTTTATCGTTCGCGTTCCCTGGACGTCCAGAATCATGACAATCGCTTTTTTCCCTTTGAGGAGGCGAGCCATTTCGGTTTTTGAAGACCCGTAGTAGTTGTTGTAGACGACGGCCCACTCGTAGAATCGTCCATGAGCAATATCTTTTTCAAAGGCATCTCGAGTAAGAAAATGATACTCCCGCCCATCGCGTTCGCCTGGACGCATTGGTCGCGTGGTGCACGTGACGAATTTTTTTATGGGATTCGTCCGTTGCATGAGGAGTGTATCAAGCACGGTGGATTTTCCTGCGCCGGAAGCGCCGGTAAGGAGAATGATGGGGGGTTGGTTACGCGTCGCGCTTTGCTTCTTTTGGTTCATGGGGTTTAAAGGTCTTCATGACGGCATCAAACGCAGGATCAGCAGGAAGCGTAAAGCGGACGCGTGTGCCTGTGTCGGGATCGGTAAACGACAAGAGAATACTTTGCAGAAGGAGTCGAGGTGCGTCGACGTTTCGATCCGTCTGACGGATCATGTAGAGCGGATCGCCAATAATCGGATGTCCTAATCCATGCATGTGAGCGCGGATTTGGTGTGTGCGCCCAGAAAAGATCTCAAGCTCCAACAACGTTGCGCCACGGAAGCGTTTGATCGTTTTGTAATGCGTTCGTGCAGCTTTCCCTTCTTTCGACCCCGTCGGCACGGCGGCCATGCGTCCGCCGCGCGAGGAACGCGCGATGCGGAAGGTGATATCTCCTTCATCGTGTGAGAGCTCGCCGTGGACAAGTGCGAGATATCGCTTTTCGACGGAGTGCTCTGCGAATTGTTTTTTGAGATGGTCGTACGCATCTTGTGTCTTTGCGATGACCATGAGTCCGCTTACATCCTTGTCGAGTCGATGCATGATGCCGGGACGGGAAGGATCCTCGCCGATTTTTGCGATGCTCGGATCGTGTGCGACGAGAAGGTCGACGAGCGTTCCGTGTTCCGTCACGGCATCCGGGTGAACCATGAGACCCGCTGGCTTATTAATGACGAGCCAGCTCGGTTGTTCGTCGATGATCGTGAGCGGCGGAAGTTTCACCGGCGCTGCATGCGGTGCGCGTTTTGTGTTTTTGGAAGCAGGAGAGGCAGTTGGCGTATCGGTAAACTCAACGATATCGCCGGCTTTCAAAAAGTGATGGACACTCGCTGACTTCCCATTAACGGTCGCCCCATTCGCCTTCAGTGCTTTTGCGATCGCACTTCGTGTTTTTGTGCCATCGAGCATGGACGTCAAAAAGACGTCGAGGCGGTCGCCGGCGTGTTGGTCGTCAATCTCAAAGCGGTGCATCATAGGCGGAGTGTAGCGGAAAAGATATCCCACGTCTTTTCATTTTCGTCAATCCGCGTTAGACTAGCGCCGCCTGACGGGAGATTCGTCCACGTCATCGTGTTGACGGACCGTCGTCGCCTCGGAATCGTGTACGCCTTCGGCGCACCCGATTCGCTCATCTCCTAGGGACCCGTATGCAGGGCGGCATACGGACCGTCGTCGCCTCGGAATCGTGTACGCCTTCGGCGCACCCGATTCGCTCATCTCCTAGGCCCGTAGCTCAGTTGGTTAGAGCAGGCGTCTTATACACGCCGGGTCGGTGGTTCGAGTCCACCCGGGCCTACCATCGCGAAGATCGCGCACCCAAACAAGAGACGCACGTCGTCTCTTGTTTGTTTACGTTGCTTGACCACGGCGTGTGAACCGCGTAATCAGGGAGTACGAGGTGTTCAGATGATTGACCTCCGCACTTTTTGCACTCAACAAGACGCGGTGCGCGTGGGGGATGTCATCTACCTCCCGCATGAACCGCTCCCGCATGAATTCGCGGGCGCGACATACGCGCTCAAAAACCATCTCACAAAACTCCCTCGCGAGCTTGCCGAGCAAATCGCACATGAAGAGAACTCGATGCTCATCCAGCTGCTTCTGGAGAGCGAGGCGGGTCCCATGAGCGGTTCCCTGCGTGAGCAGCCGACGTGGACGATGGAATTGCCTTCGGTCTACCGTCAGAGCGCGGCACGGAGCTGGGCGCTACACGCGCTCGATGATCCGATCAATGTCCCGTCCTTTCCGTTTTCCGGGCTGGGCGGATATGTCGTGGATCTTGATGCGCATGGGTTGCTCGGTCGTGCGTTTCAGCTCTTCGGACTCGCGCGACTTCACGGGATTCGTCAACTCGGATGGTTGACCACGCCACTTCTTTCGGAAGCGGAGCGTACGACCATTCCGCTTCGGTTCGATCACACGCGTCTCACGCATGTCTTCGACGTTGCGGCGATCGCGAATCTTCTTGCGACATCCGTTGGTCTTTCGTCATCGGATGCGGCGACGCTCGTTCTGGCGGCGATCACGCACGATGCGAGAACGCCGGCCGGAGGAGATACGACGAAGTTGTTGGATCCTGATTTTTTTGATGAGGATCTGCATTACGCGGAATTGCTGGACCAGCCCGGGATCTCTGCGTTGCTTGCTGACGCGGCGATCGACCGCGAGCGGTTAGTGTCGACCGTGCAAGGAGAGGGCTACCTGGGCCGTCTCCTTGATATCGCGGATAAAACGGCGTACGTCTCACGTGATGCATGGTGGTATCACCGGCGTTTCGGGAACAACATGTCCGAAACGGAAGAGGGGACGCAGATTCATTCGTTGCTTCGCACACATCCGCGGGATGCGTGCGAGGCATGGAAGTCCGTTGTGCGCGTAGGGAACGATATCGCGTTTACGGATCCCGATGCGCTCGGGCGATTCCTTCTCCTCCGCGCGTTGCTGTTTCGGGCGCTGTATTGGCATCCGGCGGCACGGTTTGCGGAATTCATCGTCGCCCACGTCATCTGTCGTCATCTCTATGAGACGGGTGTCGTGTCGCGCTCGCAGCTTCTGACATGGACGGACGACGAGCTCGACGCGCATATCGATCCGTACCGACTGACCTGGTTTACCGAGATGTTTGGTACGCCGCGATGTGAGGGGTTTGATACGGCTCCCGCCGCGGAACATCGTCGTCAGGTGTTGCTCGAACAAGGCGAGCGATTCGTCTTAATTGAGCACTGGCCACGCCGGTTGAAAACAGGAACATCATTCTTCATCACAGACGGAACGGAGTCTCTCCGACCATTTTCGGTGGTTGCGCCGGACGCGGCGGCTGCCATCGAATCGATCGCGGAGGTTCAGTATCCGCACCGGCTGTACTGGGTGCCTGAAGATACGGTACCGCCACGTCTCATGAAACTACTCGCTCCATAACCCCTCGACGATGAGTGGGTTTTTTGTTAGCGTGATCGTATGACGTTTGTAGATCTTCCTTCGGATTTTGTTGATCGTCCGCGTCTTGAGCGCTGGTGGATCAATCTTCTCGTCTTGCTGCGAATCAAATCCGTAAAGACGACGTGCTGCGAATCATTTCGAAAAGGGAAGGTCGCTTGTAAGGGGTGTGCAACGCGTTATGACGCACATTCAGCGAGTCGATGGTATCGATTCTTGGGACGGATTGCGAAGCGAAGACCATCATCGACGCCGAACGTCGTCGAAACACCGGGCTCGTAGTATGATAGTCATATGACACGACAGCATATCCAATCTCTTTTTTTCCTGTTTTTATTTGCGGGGATTTTCGGCCTTTCGGCTTGGATCTTTTTTCCATACGCCAGCGTTCTTGCTCTCGCAGCGATCCTCGCGTTTTTGCTGCATCCGTTATATGAGCGGTTGACGCGACTCCTGTTTGGCGCAAAACCTCTCGCGGCAATTGGGACAATTATCTGCGCGGCGTGCATGATTCTGCTCCCGCTTGGCATTGTGGGGACGCAGGTTGTTTCGGAATCTCGCGACATGTATGCCGCGTTGAGTGAAAATCGGAACGTCTATTTTCAGCAGCTCAATGATCTTGTTGAGGCATATGTTCGGCCGTTTGCCCCGTCTCTCGAGATCGACCTTCACCAAACGGTGCAGCAGGTTGTTGGTTGGGTCTTTCGGAATCTCGGGACGGTTTTTTCTGGGACGCTTGAAGCCGTATTCGGTATCGTGCTCGGCAGTGTTGCGCTGTATTACTTCCTTATCGACGGACGTTCATTCGTTCAGTCGTTCATGAGACTCTCGCCGTTGTCGGATTCGCATGACAAACAGATACTGGATCGCCTTGGTCAGGCGGTAACATCGGTGATGCGCGGTTCGCTGTCCGTTGCATTGATTCAGGGATTGTTGACGGGTATTGGATTCACGTTGTTCGGCGTTCCCAATGCGGCACTTTGGGGAAGTCTCGCGGCAATTTGCGCGCTTATTCCAGGCGTTGGAACGTCGCTTATTCTTATTCCGGGCATCCTCTTTTTATTCGCGACGAATCATCCTTCGTCCGCCGTCGGTCTTATGATCTGGGGTGGGCTCGCGGTTGGATTGATCGATAATCTTCTCGGTCCGTATCTCGTAGGACGCGGAGCGAAATTGCATCCGCTTCTTATTCTCTTCTCTGTCATTGGAGGCGTGAGTCTGTTTGGTGCGTTTGGATTTTTGTTTGGACCGCTCGTCATTAGTTTGCTCGTCGCGTTGTTGGATATCTATCAATCCATCCTGTTCAAGAAACAATCTTAAAAACGAGCAGAAGTCGGACGCGCGTTCGTGTACGGTTATCCGATCCGCCTCGCGATGGTTTCTTTGAGATCCTCGAGTCCTTGCCCGGTCACGGCAGAAACGAATACGGGTGTTTTGTCTGCGAACCGTTCAATGAGCCACTCGTGCGATCGATTCGTGACCGTATCAATTTTATTAAACGCATAGATCGTTGGCGTGTGTTCCACGCCAAGGCTGCGGAGAATCTCGTTCACTTCATCGATTTTGTGCGCGACATGCGGATCGCCGATATCGATGACATGGATGAGAAGATCTGCGTCAATTGTTTCATCGAGCGTGGAGCGAAATGCGCTCACAAGTTCCGGTGGGAGATCTTGAATGAAGCCGATCGTGTCCGAAAGAAGGACGCCGGTATTGGACTGCGGCAACCACAATTTGGAAACGCGTGTGTCGAGCGTTGCGAAGAGTTCGTTTGCGACGTACGCGCCTTTCTTTGTCAGTGCGTTCAACAATGAGGACTTTCCTGCGTTCGTGTAGCCGACAATAGATGCGGTTTTCATGCCAAGCCGATTGCGTCGTTCGCGATGGACGCGCCGTGAGCGCGCTGCGGCCTCAAGGTCTTTTTTGATGCGTCGTTCTTGATCCGCAAGGTGACGCTTCATGAGTTCGGTATTCGTCTCGCCCTGTCCGCCGCGCGTGCCGGTACCGCCAGCCTGCTGCATCATTTCCATGCCCATGCCAAAAATGCGCGGACCCATGTGTTTGATCGCGGCAAGTTTGATTTGGAGTTTCGCCTCCGCGGTTTGTGCATGTTTTTGGAAGATCTTCAAAATGAGATCAACACGATCCCAGACGACCATCTTGTGCGGTCGTAGTTTTTCACCAAGCGTGAACATCTGCTTTGCTTTCAGCTGATTGTTCACGATGAGAATTTTCGCTTTTTCCTGCTTCCCAATCTCAATCAGCTCGTTGAGTTTTCCTGAGCCGACATACGTTTGATAATCCGGGAGCCCGCGTTTTTGAACGATACGTACAACGACGATGCCTCCGAATGTCGTCGTCAGTGAATCGAGCTCAGCAAGACGGCGTGCGGCAATGTCCTTGTCCATGCGAGGCGGGATGACGTCGAGGAGGATTGCGCGGGGGGTGTGGGAGATGCGGGGCATACAGGTGGCGTCTTCGGAAAACTTCGCGTATGCTGGATGAATCACTATGAAATTTCTGAAAGCGGGGCTTTGGATCGTGCTCGTCCTGGCATTGGTTGGCGCGGGAGTCGGAATCGGATATCGCGTCTTCCATCCGCGAAACGACCAGACGGTCGTAACGGCGAGTGTGGTGTTGACGGCGCTTCGCGACCGCGGATTTTTTGTGACGCAAACGTATGTCTTTGATGAACCGGTCACGATCACGAAAACGTCCGGGAGCGCGCTGAAGGATTTTTTCTTCGGTCAGACTATCACGGCACGTGGGGTAATGGAAGCGAATGTCGGCATTGATCTTGCGAAGATTACGGAGCAGAACGTTCGGATTGACGGAGATACGGTAACGATTGTATTGCCGTCCGCGTCGGTATTTAATGTGCGTCCGATAGGACCGATTGACGTGAAAAATACCCAAGGCGTGTTGAAGCGGTTGCTCGAAAAGGATACGGGGTATAACGAAGCACTCGCGGAGCTTACGAGACAAGCGGAAGAGGCGGCAAAACAGCCGGAGCTGCTTGAGCGGGCGAATGTGCGCGCGAAGGAAGATATTGAGCGATTTTTGCGCTATGTTGTGCAGGGAAAACAGGTCGTGGTTGAGGTTCGATCGTAGGGACTTGCACGTTTGAGTAAACAGGAGTTTACTGTCTCCTGCGGAGGAATTCATGGAGGTTCGCGAAGTTCATTATCAAACGGCTAGACGTACTTTTGTTGTTGTGGACCGTGTGTGTCGGCGTGTCTTCTGCACCTCTTCGGGAAAGGAGGAGACGCATCCCGCAATCGGGAAGGAGTTCCTAGGAGGGGTGGATGATTTTTTCTCGGAAGATGAAGATCTCCCACCACGGCTCGAGCAACGCCTCGCGTTTCTTCTCGTCCGTTCGGGCGAGAGGAAGCAGCGCATCCTTTCGGATGCGGTCCTTACGGAAATCGTCCATCATCATACGTCGATCCATCCGCCGGCTACATTGTCGGCGCTCTTGTCTCGCTCTGCGGCGCACTAACGCGTTGAGCGGTCGACCAGCTCCATCGTATGTGTTCCGCGTCTCTCGACGCGGTTTTTATATGCGCGATTGTTCGTTCATCGTGGCAATATCCGGATCCAAAATCGCATCCAAGTTTTTCTTTAAGCTCTGCGATCAGTCGTTCGCGTTCTGCTTTTGCGATGATCGACGCG
Source organism: uncultured Gammaproteobacteria bacterium (assembly GCA_964393325.1). Classification (GTDB taxonomy): domain Bacteria; phylum Patescibacteriota; class Patescibacteriia; order 2-12-FULL-60-25; family 2-12-FULL-60-25; genus JBAZWV01. The sequence goes on along the minus strand of CAYMTE010000012.1, from coordinate 4,910 downwards.
GCGCCAACAGTTCGATTTTTCGTGTCCGCGTGATGTCGCGCATCGAGTCGATCCAGATCCGGCCAACCGCTGGCCTCAAACAGTTTTGTCCGAAATCCTTCGGCGTTGATGCTCGGTGCGTCGACAAGCACGTGGGTTTCTCGATCGCCGTGCTCGTCCATCACGTGACGCAGACAGTCGGTCATGAGTTCTAGCTCAAGTCCGTTTAGCGTCCGCGATCTGTTCGCGATAGCAATATCGATCTCTCGGGGAGAAGCGATTTTTATTTGAAACCAGCACCGTTCTTTGATTGCGGCCGCGAGGATGTCTCGACGTTGCGGAGGGACGAGCTTCGAGTCCCGTACATTCTGTCGCGTGAACCATGCGCGATCGGCGGCCGTTGCGGCAACGACGGCAACGACGAGTGGCCCGATGACGCATCCGCGGCCCGCTTCATCGATGCCGGCTCGCAGAATGTGTTGTGCGTCCTCCTTCATGGAGCGAAGTTTATCGGAGAAGCGTATGTGCTGTAAAAGGCTGAGGATGATGGTTTTTGCTGACCATTGCGAAAATGTGCGTGTATTGCTAGGCTTTTGTGGTATGAACGTCATTTATTGTCGGGATTTCGGCCTTGACTGCAATGCAAAGATGAAGGGGACATCTGTTGATGCGGTGGTGGATGCGACGATCAACCACGGCGTCAGTATGCATGGTCAGAATTTGAAGGAGCTTCAGACTCCGGAAAAGCGTGCCGAAATAGCCGCAAAAATTAAACAGGAATAACTATGTCCACGGTTCTCATTTTTGGTGCCGGATATCTCGGGCAAAAGTTCGCCGACGCCCTTCCGGGTTCCGTGCTCACCACGGCGGATATTGCGGATCCGGATGCAGTGCGTGAAGCGATTGAGACGTTTCGGCCGGACGCGGTGTTGAATACAGCCGGGAAGACGGGAAAACCGAATGTCGATTGGTGCGAGGATCATAAAATCCCGACCATGCGTTCGAATGTGGTCGGCGCCCTCGTACTTGCCGAAGCGTGTGCGGAAGCGAATGTTCATCTGACGCATCTTGGGTCGGGATGCATTTTTTACGGCCCATCTCCTGATCCAAAGGGATGGCGTGAAACGGACTTCGGTAATCCATCCGCGTTTTATTCGCGGACCAAATACGCGGCGGATCTCGTCTTGTCGGAATTGCCGAATGTTGCGGTTGCACGATTACGCATGCCGATCGACGGCGTTCCGGGAGGGCGTAATTTGATCACGAAGCTTGCGAATTATCCAAAGATTATCGATGTCGAGAATTCTGTGACCGTGATCGCGGATCTTATTCGTGCGGTTCAGACGATCATTGAAAAGCGGGCGACGGGCGTGTTCCACGTGGTAAACGAGGGAACGATGAAACATCGTGATTTGATCGCGATGTACGAAGAGATCGTTGACCCAACGCATACGAATGAATGGATCGCGAATGACGATCTTGTGAAGATCGGTCTCGCGACCAAAGGGCGATCGAACTGTATTTTGCAAAATACGCGTCTGAAAGAGATTGGCGTTGAGATGCGTCCGATTTCCGTTGCGTTGCGCGAGTGCATGGAGCAGTATGCGCAGGCCGTGCGTGCGGAGAAGGATGCGAAGGTATAAGATGGGTTTATTCAGTTTTTATCATGTCTCCTATGAAAGGTATCAATCTGTATCACGAAATTCCGGCAGGTGACTCGGACGTCTTCCACATGGTGGTTGATCTTCCAAAGTTTTCTTCGAACAAATACGAATACGACGAAGAGGGTGGATATTTCAAGCTCGATCGCGTGTTGCATTCCCAGATGTTCTATCCGTTTGATTACGGATTCATTCCGCAAACGCATTCGGACGACGGCGACGCGCTCGACGTGTGCCTCTTGGTGACCTATCCGACGTTCCCGGGATGCGTGGTAAAAGCGCGAACGATCGGGATGCTGAAGACAGCGGATGAAAAAGGTGGTGATAACAAGATTCTCGCCGTTCCGGTATCAAAGCTTGACCCACGCTTCGACGAAATTACGTCTGTCGATGATCTGCCGAAGCATGTGCAAGAAGAATTGCTTCTGCATTTTAAGGAGATCAAGAAACTTGAAAAAGCGAAGTACGACAAAGTTGTGATCAACGGGTTTGGATCCGTGGAGGAGGCGAAGGCGGAAATTGCACGCGGCATCGACGCATACAAAGCGAAGCACGCGTAAATGGGGGACATCGTTGATCCGCGTCACGAAGCAGAGGTGGAACGATGGTTCCATCGCGCGTGTGATGTGCTCGGGATGCCGGGATTTACGATGAAACCGCTTCGTCGACGCGTGCGAGGCGTGGGGAAGTTGCGGTCGTACGCGCTTGGCTATACGAAGCTCGGCGAGAAAACGGTCACGATTGACCTGTACACCCCGCGTACGATGAAGCCGCGCAAACCAGATGCATTGCTCCGTGTAATCTGTCACGAGCTCGCGCATCATCAGGAGCCGCCGAGATTGTTTCGTCATTGGTTTCGATGGGTGCGGAAGATCCACCATCCGTGGTTTTGGCGTCAGTACAAGAAGAATGTGGAGTTGCTTCAACAAGATTCGGAATTAGGCGCGCTGTTCGCGGAGCACTAAGAGACATTGCATCTTTTGTATTCATTCGCTACCGTACGACACGATATGAAGATCATCGTTGATCGAGATCTCTGCATTGGCGCGGCGACGTGCGTTGTTCTTGCTGGTAAAACGTTTGCGCTCGATGAAGAGGGAAAAGTGTATATCCTGAACGAAGACGCGTCGCGATCCAAAAAAGGAGATACTGGAACGGTTGTGGAATCCGAGCAGACGGACGCCATGGATGTTCGCGACACGATTATCGAAGGGGCGCGCTCGTGTCCTGTTCAAGCGATTAAAATTTTCGAAGACGACGGAACTGAGATCCCGTTGTAATTCCATGGCTGCTTTTCCCATTCGTCGATTTCGCATCGTGGAACGACGTCAGGAGACGCCCGAGACGTTTTCGATTCGGCTGGAGCCGGCAGACGGCGAGCCGTTGTTTTCGTACAAAGCGGGTCAATTCGTCATGATGCATCTGTTTCAGCCGGATGGATCCGTATGGGCGAAGGCGGCGTATTCACTTGCGACGGCGCCCTGCGAAGCAACAACGCAGATTGAATTAGGTATCAAGATTCACGGTGATTTTACACAGCGTGCCGCATTGCTTCGCGTTGGTGATGAAGTAGGAATTCAAGGTCCATACGGAGCATTTGTATTGAAGGAAGATACGGATCGTATTGTGTTTTTCGCGGGCGGCATTGGGGTGACACCACTTCGAAGCATGATCCGTGAGGCGCTGTTCACACATCGACCGATGGATCTCGTTTTGTTGTATTCCGACAAAACGCGAGCCGACATGGCATACGAGCAAGAGTTCCGTCATCTCGCGGAGGAGCATCCACGATTTCGATTTATTCCGATCCTGACGCGAGAGACGCCGGAAGGATGGGTGGGGGAAACGTCGCGGATTCGTCGTGAGATGGTTGAAGCGTATATTTCAGACGCTCAGCGCGGTCGGTATTGCATGTGTGGGCCGCAATCGTTCATGGATGCGATAAAAACCATTCTTGTCGACATGGGTGTTGATACAGCGACGCGACTTCAAAAGGAATCATTTTGATATGAGGCGCTTCCTTGCGGTTGTTCTTGTCGCGATCGTCGGAGCGGGCGCCGGATGCAGAGGACCGGTGTCAGATCGGCTGCTTGCGGATGTGTCGTCGCGCATTCCTTCATCCACGACGATGGGCGATACGAACGTTGTGCGAGACGGTCGAGGTGCCGTTGAACAGCATGCAGTCGAAAAAGAGCCGACGTTATTTACACCGGTAACGCTGTTTGGCACGAATGTGCAGGTTCCTTCTAGCGTTTCGATGCCGGTAGAGATGTATCCGAATGCTGCGGTAACACTCGTGAGTGCGCGACAGCAGGATGATGTTCGATCAACGACGATTATTTTTCAGACCATTGATGCGAAGACGACGGTGCTCGCGTGGTATGACGATGCATTTGCTCGCGCGAATTGGACGCGTGTGTCTCGCGCGGATACGGATATCTCTGGCGCTCGGGTCTATTCCCATGCGGGAGAGGACGTTGCGATAAATGCACTGACCAGCATTCGCGCGGAGAAGAAGACGACTGTGACGATCGTGTATCGCGCGCCGGCGTTGTGAGCTCTGTATGCAGCAATACACGCAATTCCTTGATGACATTCGAGCGTTAGATGATGACGCTATTGCTGTTGTATGTGCATGCGCGGCAGAGCGGTTCGCGCCTGTGTATGCAGATTTCTGCGAGACGTATTCGTTTGGTGATGCGGCATCGTTTCGGACGACACTCGATCGTGTGTGGTCACGGCTTCTCGGCGCGGAGGTCGATCTTCCCGAGACGCTTGATCTCGAGACGCTTGTTCCGCACGCGGAGGACTATCCAACAATTGAGGCGACACTCGCACAAGACGCGGTGATCCTCTTAGATGCGGCGATTGCGTGGACGATTCGGAGGGAGGATCGGACAGCTGAGTGGATGGGGTACGCGCTTGAAGGGCTGCGAATGGTCGCGTTGGACCGTGAAACGGGGAGTATTGATTCGGGGGATCAGCCACTCGCTCCAGACGTCGAGGAGCGGATTGGGAATGATGCGCATCTCGTGGAAGAGATCGCGCTTGAGCGAGAAGACGTGGAGCGCGTGAAAGGAACCGTTTCAGTGGAGCAGTGTCAGGAGATGCGACAGAATGCCGCGGCGCATGCGTGGAGACTCGAGACGATTGTGGGATAACAAAACATCCGCCATGAGCGGATGTTTGTGTATGGTCGGGCTGGTGGGACTCGAACCCACGACCCTCTGCTCCCAAAGCAGATGCGCTAGCCAACTGCGCTACAGCCCG
>CAYMTE010000011.1:0-32265 GCA_964393325.1 uncultured Gammaproteobacteria bacterium | reverse complement strand
TTCCGCTCGACGCGCGATCCGCAACTCGGATTCGTGCCGCTTGAGCGGATTTTTTTATTGAACACGCGTGTGCGGCTTTTTCGGGGATGACAGTGTGAGGGGATTCCGCTACGCTATGCTGCGATATGTATCTTCGTCGTCTCGAGCTCCAAGGCTTCAAGACCTTTGCGCAAAAAACCGTGTTGGAATTCGTTCCGGACCGGGGAGGTCGACGTGGGATGACGGCGGTCGTTGGGCCGAACGGATCGGGAAAATCCAACATCGCTGACTCCATTCGATGGGTCATGGGAGAGCAGAGCATGAAGCTGTTGCGCGGCAAGAAATCGGAGGATGTGATCTTTTCGGGATCAGAAAAAAAGTCCCGCGCGGGGTTTGCGGAGGTGAGTTTGACGCTCGTGAATGATGATCGACCGGATATCGATCTCGCCGAAGTCGTTGTGACACGTCGGTTGTATCGCGACGGGCAATCGGAATACGAGGTGAACCGTCAAAGCGCGAGACTTGCAGACGTCGCCTTGCTCCTTGCACAGGCAGGAATCGGTCAGCGAACGTACAGCGTGATCGGGCAAGGAATGGTGGATGCAGTGCTTGTTGCCTCACCCGGCGAACGGAAAGAGTTTTTTGATGAGGCGGCTGGTCTCCGTCCGTTTCAGTTGAAACGTCAGCAGTCGGTGAATAAGCTGGATGCGACAAAAGAGAATTTGAAACAAGCGGAGATCTTGCTGCGTGAAATCGGTCCGCGTCTTTCGTCGCTTGAACGGCAGGCAAAACGATTGCAAGAGCGAGATGGCATTGAGCAGGAACTGCGAGAGCTCGAGCGCACCTACTACGGTGGCATGTGGAAAGAGATTTCAACGCGTCTTACGGCGGCGCAAGTTGCGCACACGCAAGCGCGTGAGGCGGCCTCGGCTCGTGCAGCGGAAGCGGAGAAACTTGAGACGGAACTTGCCGAGCTTGAGCGTGCGACGCCGCGATCCGAAGGATTCCGCGATATTCAAGACGCGATGGATGCACTGCGCAGTGAGCGTGCAAAACTGCGTGAGGAGCAGTTGAAACAGGAGGCTTCGCGCGAGGTTGCGAAGGTGCGTGCGGAGAAGCCGTGGTCGCCACTTCCACTCTCGAAGATTATTGAAGCGATCGATTCGCTTAAGGTACAGCATGAGAAATTGTGGGCGCTCCTCGACGTCGATGCGCCGGATGTCGGAAAGGTGAAAGCGGTGGTAGAAGAGATCCGGAGTGCGAATACGGAGCTGCTTGGAAAATTGCAGCGCCCGGCGCCCGAACCGGAGGCTGCTGCGCCAGCCGACCCAGCGTTTGAAGAAGAGTCACGCCGTCTCATGGATGCGATGCATGCGCTTGATGCACGGATCGAGGAGAATAAGCGGAAGCTCGATGAGTGGAATAAGAACGAGGAATCCAAACGCGCGCATATCTTTGCGTTGCAGCATCGTCTTTCTGCGGCGCGACGAGAGGCGACAGAAGCGGAACACCGGGTTTCGGCGATGGCGGTTGATGTCGCGCGTATCGAAACGCGGCGCGACGCATTTCTTGTCGAGATTCGGACGCAGGCGCCTGCGCTTGAAGCGGAACTTTCTACGCTTGCTGATGTTGCGAAACCCCCTGAGGGGGCGACGATTGAATCGCTCCAGCCGCGTCTCACGAAATTGCGCTCGCAGCTCGACTGGATCGGCGGCATTGATCCGGAAGTCTTGAAGGAATACGAAGAAACGAAGAAACGATTTGATGATCTTGCGTCGCAGACCACGGATCTGACGCAGGCAATGGGGTCGCTTGAATCGATCATCGCGGAGCTCGATACGACGATCAAAGAACGCGCAGAAACGGCGTTTCACGTGCTGAATCGAGAGTTTGGAGCGTATTTTAAGAAGCTCTTTAGCGGAGGAGAGGCAAAGCTTATTGAGGTGGCGGCTGAACCGGAGACGGACGAGGAGGGGAACGTCATTTCGGAGCCTGATCCGCTCGCAGGGCCCGTCGGCATTGATATCCAAGCGACTCCTCCGGGCAAGCGGTTGAAGTCGATTGCGTTGCTTTCCGGAGGAGAGCGCGCGTTGACCTCGATTGCCTTGATTTGCGCGATCATGGCGACGAATCCGTCACCGTTTGTTGTATTGGATGAGGTGGATGCAGCGCTCGACGAGTCGAATTCTCGGAAGTTTGCCGAAATTCTCGGGACACTTGCTGATAAGACGCAGTTTATCGTTGTGACGCATAATCGCGCGACGATGGGCCAAGCGCATGTACTGTACGGGGTGACGATGGGGGATGATGGGGTGTCACAACTTCTTTCGGTGAAGCTGGAGGATATTTCCGGGCTCGTTGCCTCTAAAAAGGCATAATGTGGCCATTTTTTGGCCTTGACACGGGTTTAAATGGGTGATATCTTTCGGATAGTCCCTTATAACGGCCTTTCGGAAGACCGTTTTTTGGTCCTCATTTCAGGTAGGTCCGATTCTTGACGGATCGAATGAGACATGATATAAACGCGTGTCATCTTAGTTGGTATCGAACGTTTCAGACTGTAGATTGCCGGGTTGCAGAATCCAATGAGGTTTAAAGCAATCCGCGTCCACGACAAGCATGGGACTTTTTCATAGGGCGCCGCAGGTCTTCGGACTCGCTCTCCCCTACAAAAAAGTTTCTTGGATGCGGATTGCTTTAGTCCTCATTTTTGGTAACTGGGAATATCTTCATGCAGATTCGCGGAACGATTGAATCGTTGCAGGGTGACGTGGCGGTCATCCGTTTTGAGGATGGCCAACAATTGCGATTCCCGTCGTCTGCGATACAGGGAACGCCGACGGTTGGAAGTGAAATTCGCATTATCGCGGGAATGGTCGCGTTGGAGGGGGAGGATCGGCAGATCTTGGCGAGAGACCTATTGAATGAAATACTTGGACTATGATCGGAAAGAAAGTTGATCTGACGACCATCCGTGCATTTGCGGTTTGGGCGGGTGCGACGCTTGGCGTGCTTGCTTTTTTTGGACTCGCCTCTACTGTAGGGGCGATTTCTTATGCGCGCTTGTATGAGGATCGGATGTTTCCGGGGATTCGTGTCTTGGGCGTTCAAGTGGACGGTCTCCGGATCGAGGAGGCTCGTGAAACGGTACAGTCTCGTGTAGATGCTGCGCTCGCAGCCGGTGTCCGTTTTCGTTTTCGTGGAGAAGAAAAGAATGTCGATGTGACCGCGGTTGCGGCCGATGGATCGGTTTCTCGTGAGTTGATTCAATACGACGTTGACGGTGCGTTAGATCGTGCATTTCGCCTCGGGAGATCGTCTCGTCCGGTTCAAGATGCACTTATTCAGCTTGGTGCACGACTTCATCCGATTCGTGTTTCGCCGGATGTGCGGATTGATGAGCAGGGCGTAGAGCGGACATTAATGGCGGCATTTACGACAAAACTCACGCCAGCGAAGGACGCGACATTTGATATTCACGTGACAACGGGGACGGCGCCATTGATTCGCATCGTGAATGAAGAGGATGGTTTTCGTTTTCGTGTCGAAAAAGCGATGAAGACGCTTCGTGCCCAAGCGGAGTCTCTTTCATTTGCTCCGATTGATCTGGAAGAAGAGCGGAGCAGGCCCATGGTTCGTCGAACGGATTTGGAGCCTCTCGAAAACGATGTTCTCTCTGTGCTGCAGCGCCCGTTGCTTACGTTTACCTTCGATCAACGCACGTTTGTTATTCCGACATCTACGCTCGCGACATGGATCCAGCCGGAACGGAAAAACGGATCTACGGTTATTCGTCTTTCTCGTGACGCATTCCATACGACGATTCGTTCTCTTGCGCCAGACTTGGAGCAAGAGGCAAAGAACGGCGAGTTGGACGTTCAGGACGGGTCTATCGTGTCGTTCCGTGCGGGCACGATAGGGAAGCATATTGATGCGGAGGCGACACTTGCGGCTGTTGAGGCGCGTTGGCCGCAAGAGCGAACGTTTCCGCTTATTATCCAAACGGTACAAGGATCTCTTGTTGGGGAAGACCCGGATCAATTGGGTATTAAAGAGATCATCGGCGTCGGACGATCAAACTTTTCAGGTTCGCCAGCGAATCGACGGAAAAATATTGCGAAGGGGGCGGAAAAGGTGAACGGAACATTGATCGCTCCGGGAGGAGAATTTTCCATGTTGCAGACGCTTGGTCCGGTTGATGGGGAACATGGATGGTTGCCGGAACTCGTCATCAAGGGGAATAAAACGGAACCGGAATTTGGCGGAGGGCTTTGCCAGGTTGGGACGACGGCGTTTCGCGCCGCGCTCGATTCTGGGCTTAAGATCACGGAACGGCGGAATCATTCCTACCGCGTTCGATATTATGAACCGGCGGGAACGGACGCGACGATTTATGAACCCTCACCGGATTTTCGGTTCGTGAACGATACGGGGCATTACGTTCTCATTAACGCGTATATCCAAGGGGATGACATGATTTTTGAGTATTGGGGGACTTCAGATGGGCGAAAGACGCTATTTAAGGGGCAAACGGAGGTTTCGCGTGTCGCCGATCTAAAACCGAAGGTCTATAACATCGTTTCACCTCCTGCGATGAAGCTCGTTGAGACCTTGGATCTCCCGCCGGGCAAAAAGAAGTGCACGGAGGTTGCGCATAATGGTGCAGATGCGGATTTTACCTATCAAGTGACCTACGCAGACGGAACGACGAGCGAAAGTGTGTTTACGAGTCATTATCGTCCCTGGCAGGCCGTGTGCTTGATCGGTGTGGAGCAGCTTTCAACGCCACCGGATACCTCGACAATCGAAAGTGCCGTGAACTAGGACGACGCGTGATATACTATCCGCATGTCGCAGAGCATCTCTTCTCAAAATTGGTTTGATTCATCGAACGAAGCGCAGCTTTCTGTTGATGTGTTTCGTGACGGAGATGAGCTAGTTGTGCGGTCTCTTGCGGCAGGCGTTGCGCCAAAGGATCTCGATATTTCCGTGCACGGTGATTTATTGACGATTCGCGGAAATCGTTCAGAAACGAAGGAGAAAAAGGCTGATGATTGGTTCTATCAGGAATGTTATTGGGGATCGTTTAGCAGATCGATTGTATTGCCGAATGAAGTCTCTTCCGATCGTGCAAAAGCCAGTTTGAAAAATGGTGTACTCGAGATTCGATTTCCTGTCGTTGAAGGAGGAAAAAAGCTTAAAATTTCTTGGGAGGAGTAAAAAGGGGATTCATCCCCAGGAATGCCGCGAACGTCGCGGCATTTTCTTTTTTCTGTGTGGTATACTTATTGGGTCCATCCTATGGACAACATGGCGTTATTTAATGGTGTGATTGCACGTTGGAGGGGCCTCGCGAGAGAGCAAAAAATCTCTGCGGGGATTCTTGCTGTATGTGGTCTCATTGCATTGACACTTTCGGTCGAACGACTGAGCGCCTCGATTCGAGATCCGTTTACGATCTCACGAGAGAAGTTGGAATCCGCGAAACGTACTCTGGATGCGATTAATCCAGGCCAGCGTGAGAGCGAGGAGGCTCGTCGACGGGATACGGACGGAGACGGCCTTTCAGATTATGACGAGCAGAACGTCTTCCAAACGTCTCCCTATTTGCGAGATACGGATGGAGATGGTGCCCCGGATAATGTGGAGCTCGCGCTTTCGCAGAATCCGAATTGTGCCGAAGGGGAAACGTGTGCAAGCGGTCTCATTGATGTTTCCGGTCTCGCAACGAGTACGCCATTTTTATTTTCAAAAACACCTTCTTCGGGTGATGAGTTGTTCGCATCCTTTCAGCGCGGTGTGAATGCAAGTAAGGCTTCCATTGCTTCAGAAACGGGCTCGACGTCAACGGATGTTGAACAGGGGCTCGTGCGTGATCCTGCCGAAATCCGTCGCGTGCTTCTCGAGAGCGGTCAGGTTGACACGGCGCTTGTTCAAAAACTTACCGATGCGCAGCTTCTGGAGTTGTATGACGCGGCCGTTGTTCAATCAGCGAAAACAAAAGTAGAAACAGAAACGGGCATTACGGATCCGAGTAAATATCCAACGCCATCCACCGGCTTTTAATCTTTTTTCACATGAAGTCTCCTGCTTGTCATCGTTTTCGTCGGATCGCAAAGGCGGTTCTTGCCATGGGGCTTGGATTCGTCGTGCTGGTGAATGCCGGGATGCCGTTCATGGCACATGCGCAGACGTCGCCTGAAGAAACGGCGGTTGTGATTCCGGGCGGCGGTTATCCTGTGGCGGTAACGGGAAATGCGTATGAGGAGGTTGCGAAAAAGTTTAAAGGATTTTTCAATACGCTCACGGTTGGTGGTATTACCGCGCTCATGAACACGCTACAGGTGTTTCATCAGCGGATTGCGTATGACATGGCACAGCGTATTTTAACGGGTGACTCGGGTCAGTATCCGTTGTTTTGGGAAGATAACTACGACGAGTATTTTAAAAAGGTAGCAGAGGATGCGGGAAATGAATTTATCAGCACGATTAATTCCGATGTATTGCAGCAATACGGAATCGATCTGTGTGCACCGACAAATCCATTCAAGACTCAGGTGAGTTTAAGCATGCAGCAGTTCACGCCGCCGGCGATGCTGAAGGCGACGTGTACGGCGGCGCAAATCGGTGCTGCGCATGAGGAGGCGTTTGGCGTTGTGAATGATGAAGATGTTTTGAATAAGTATGTTTCTGCGCAGTTTGATACGCGTGCGAACCAGATGAGTGTTGGTATTGAAACGCACAATAAGTATATCGATATCAAGCAGGAGGCATTGAAGGCTGCGGAGCTTGATCGTCAAGAAACGCAGGGGTTGAAACAGGTGCAGGATGCAATCAGCGGAAAGATTCGAACGCCATCGCAAGCAGTGAAGGACACCTTTGCGGAAGCGAACCTTCTGAAGCAGGCGAACAAGGGGATGGAGTTGAACTACCTGACGCTTGCCGGGAACGCGTTTGAAATCGGGTTTACACAGCTCGCGATCATCACGGTTGCCACGTTCGTGAATACGCTTGCCGCCGGCGCCATGCAGAAGCTCTTCAATGGTCTTGCGGGGAGTAGCTTGGATGTTCGTGAATTAGATCTTGCCTCGCCGGAAGCTGTTGCGAATCGAAATGTGGCGAATGCACAGATTTTGTTTGCGGATTTGCTCACGCCAAACCTTATCACAAATGATCAACGTGATTTTGTAACGGAGCTCTCAACGTGTCCTGAGCCACGAGGGTTGTTCAGCTGCGCGATGGATGACGCATTCGTTGCGGCACTCCGAACGGTTGGGGAAACGGGCGCATATACCGTCGGTCGGGCATCGCACGTGGTCTTGAATGGCGATCCGCCGTCGAACCCCGCGTTTTTGCATAAGGATTGGGAATTGATTCCGGAGTCTGACGTCAAAGAAAACGGCGATTCAACCTGTTATCAGCGCGCGTATTGCGCGACAAACCTCGCGAAACTTCGGTATGCACGCATCATCCCTGCGGGATGGGAAATGGCGGCAAATTCACCGTTTAATAAAAAGAAGAATGGAAGATACGTGACGCTCGAGGAGGTTATTCGTGGATTTAGCGTGTGTAATGAAGAGGGGAAAGGAGATTCCACGCATCCGTGGTGTAAGTTGATTGATCCGAATTGGGTTCTTTCCGCGCCGCCGTTTCAGTGTCGCGTGAAGGGCGGTGGAGACACGGTTGTTCCGGGGACGACGGTTCGGTTGGAAGAATGCGCGGACGCTGTCTCGTGTCTTGGACGTAATGATCAGGGAAAATGTACGCAGGGATATGGATACTGTCTTGCGGAAAAACCGGTGTGGCGATTCCCGGCGGATGCGTGTTTAGAGCGCTTTGCGAGCTGTCGAACGTACACGGATCGCTCCGGGCAGCAGGTGTCGTATCTTCGGAATACGATCGACTACGGATCGTGCAGCGCAGATAACGTCGGATGTCTCTGGTATGCGACAGAACGCGCGATCTCTTCTGATGGGAAAGAGACGTGGACGGGCGATGCCGCGAGCGGAACGCGTATCTACATGGATGCGAATGTGAAGCCATGTTCCGGTTCGGCAGATGGGTGTACGAAGATGTATGAAGTTCGTTTGGGTTCTCCGGCATTAAATCTTGTTGAGAATAGCTCGTTTGAACAGACGCGCAGCGATGATGCGACGAAGCCTACGGGATGGGATATTACGGGTGCGGACGTGTCGTTGAGTGATGAGGCGGCGATTAATGGTGGCCGAAGCTTGCTCGTGAACGGTGCGAGTTCAAACGCGACGCTCTCGGAGGTTATTCGCATGGAGCCGGTGCGAAATTTTACGCTCACGATGTATGCGCGTGCCGCGGTTGGGAATGCGCCGGCAGATGTCTCGCTTGAACTTGCACTTCGAACGCAGAATGCGACGCCGGTGACGGCGACGAACGCGTTCCGGAGTTCGGGTTGTACGGTGAATACGGGTTCCAGTGTTGGATTCACTCAAACGCTCACCGCGAATGATCCGGTAACCTGGGTGCGGTATGCGTGTTCGTTTGTATCAAATCAAGACGTACATAACGCGGTGTTGACGATCCATGGATCGAACATGCTCGTTGATGCTGTTCAGCTCGAAGAGGGGGAAAAGTCGACGTCATTCGTGGAGGGAATTGCTTCAGGGCTCACCGAAGCGTATTTGAAAGTTCCTCCGGAAGAATTTGCCTGCACGGGAGAGAAAACGGATGCGCCGTCATGCGCGAAGTATGCACGTGTCTGTCGTGCGTCCGACACGGGATGTCAGGGATACCGCGACATCTCAACGCCGAATGCGCCGGAGATTCCTGCGTCGCTTTCGGCGAACGATGTATGTCCATCGACCTGTGTCGGATACGCAGAGTATCGCAAACAGCCGTCGGCGTTCGACTTGGGTCGAAACGCGGACGCGCGTCTTGATGATCCGCAGGATGATACATCGGCAACATTTATTCCGGCGCTCGCGCAGCAGTGCAGCTTGGCGGATGTTGGGTGTGAAGAATTTACGAACGTCGAAGCGCAGAATCAGGGAGGGGAGCAGACGGCGCACTTCAACTATGTTCGTGCATGTGAAAAGCCGAGTGAGAATAGTGAAACGTATTTCACCTGGGAAGGTTCGGATGTGACGGGATATCAACTTCGTACCTGGAGCCTCGTCCATGATCCGTCGCAAGCGCCATTTGCGCCAAAAGTACTTCAAAAGACGGGACCGGATGGCGTGTTGAAGGATGTGACGGCGTGTACCGCGCAGACGTGGCAAACGGGTGCGGATCCAGATTGTCGGCAGTTCTTTAATGCCGATGGGGCGGTATTCTATGCCTATTTTTCGCAGACGGTACTGTCATCAGCGTCTTGTCTCGACTATCGAAAGAATGGATCTGATGCGGCGGATTGCGAGAAGACAGGTGGAACGTTTACCCCGGTAACGGGTGAGTGTATTTACAAGATTTTGCCAAAGGAAAGCCGCGTGTGCCGCAGCGCGAACACGGGATGTCGTGCGTATCTTGGAACGACGGCTCGGAATACCTCGATCGTGTATGAAGAAGGGTTCCGTGCGAATGCGGCATTGGTTCAACCGTTTACGGCAGGAGAACGATCAAATGAGTCTATTCTTGTTGGTGATCAATCGTTGAAAGTGACGGGTTCGGGCCAGACGCTTGAAACCGCGACGGTCTTCCCGTCGACGCCGAATCAGTTGTATCGCTTGTCGTTCTGGGCGAAGACGACGTCTGCGAGTCAGCCGACGGCAACGGTGCTTGTTGATGGAACGGCCGTCGGGACGTTCACACTGAATGTAGATTGGCAGCGGTACGAGATCGGGCCGTTTGCGGCAAGCGCACCTCCGACGTCAACGCTGTCGTTTGCCGGACTTGCGAATGCGACGTATCTCGATGAGATTCGTGTGGAGCAGCTTCGTGATGTGAGCTACATCGTGAAGAATTCGTGGACGATTCCGCAGGAATGCGATGCGACCCCGGAGGGTCTTCCGCAACCGCAGGCGATGCTTGGATGTCGCGCATATCGCGATCGAAACGGAACGAACGTAACGGTTCGTCAGTTTGGTCAGCTCTGTCGTGAAGAGGCGATTGGCTGTAAGGCGTTTATCGATACGCGAAATTCTGACAGCCCGTATGTGCAGCGGTTTGAGGTGGCGGGAAACAATCAAAATCTAAAAGTGACGCCTGAAGCACGAGCAAGCGAAGATAAGTATGTCGGATCAACGATGACGACACGACAGGCGGATCGGTACGTGTATTTGATCGATGAGCCGTCCGCGCGATGTACGAAGGAGAACATGTCGTGCCGTGCATTTGGAAAACCGGTGTACACGCAGGATCAAACGGCACTCGCGTCACCAGAAGCAAGCGCATACGAAACGGTGTATTTCATGGACGATATAACGCAATACGTTGATGGAGCGGGAGAGCCGAACGTCTTGTGCCGAAAGAGCGAGCTATTCTGTGATGAATTTAAGAGCGGGAAGACTGTGGCGTACTTCCGAAATCCGCTCAAACATACCTGCGAATGGAAAGACAAGGTGCTTTTGAAAGCGAGTTCGACGGCGGGGATTCCGTTCGATGGGGAATACAGCGGATGGTTCCGCGCGGGGACGGAAATCCCATGTTATCCAGGTCAGTTGTCGTCTGGAAATACATACTTGGATCAAAATAGCGGAGATCCCGGATACACCGGCTGGGTTGGAAATTGTCCGGTTGAACAGTCGGAGTGTACGGAATTCCGTGACCCGAACGATACAAGCGATCCGCTTCATCCAACGGGAAAACCGTATTACTTCATCAAGAATTCACGACTTGATTTGAAATCCTGTGGTGGAAAGATTGACCTGTTGTCGGGGTGCGTATTGTTCCGCGACTTGTCTGACCCGCGAAATCGATACAACACGGTTGCGACGTATGCGAAATCGAAAGCAGAAGGTGATACGCCGCAAACGCCTATTGATTGCGTGACGGATCCAGATAATGCGTATTGTCAGGGGGCTGGTCGGTGTGTGGGCGTTGCGGTTGATCCTCGCTGCGAATATCGAGATGGGCCGGATGCGGATTCGATTCCGGATCAGTACTACTGCGCGCATATTGCGTCGACATTCTCGGATACGGTGGTAAAGAATTTCGTATCAACGCATCAGGGCGCGAGCTGTAATTCTGACGCGGAGTGTACGGATCAAGATCCGGAGCATGCGATTGCAGGAACCTGTGAAATTAACAACGCGAATGCGGTGTTGAAAGTGAAGTTGGATCGTGACTGTGCGCAGTGGCTTGGCTGTTCGAGTGCAGAAACGGTGTATGACCCGGCACAAGGGAAGTACGTTGATTTGTGTACGGATGTTGCCGTGTGTGATGCGACAAAGGGATCGACGTCTGGGGCATTCTGCTCGCACTATGTCGATCGAAAGACGGATCCGGTTCTGACGACGGGTATCTTCTTTGACCGAAACACCTACATGAATCGTCGTGTCGGCTTCGGGGAATTGGATTATTCAGGATACGCGATCCCGAATCGGTTCCAGGCTGCGGATATCGAAAACCGCAACGTTGGAAAAGAATTGTTCGAACGTATGCCGGATCTCGCGAATAAATTCGCGACAGATTATCGGTTGGTTGCTGCAGTTCCAGAATCAACAGGTTTGATCCAATTCGGTGTTGTAGATAATTTGTATCCGAACTTGTCGCTTTGTCGTCACACGGCAACGGGCCGCGTGGGGTATCAGTATCCGTTTGCAGCAGCGGCTCCAAATCGTGTGTGTTATTTCGCGATCGACGCGCTGTCGACACAGTCAGCCGCGGTAGAAATTCAGGGTGCGCAATCCGTTGATCCGCGAAACATTCAGGCGCTTGCAGATGTGTTGCGTCAGACGGCGGATGCGAAGAACGATGTCGTCTTGCAGTCTTCTTTGCCGCCTGCGGAGTGTAAGGCGTATCCAGAAAGTGATGCTCCGTTCCCAGGATTGTATGTGAAGGAATGGGACTACACGGTTACCCCGTTTAAGCCGAAATCATATGTCGAAGGTTACTCGGGCGTAAATACGTGTGAGTACGGAGAAGATTGCGCGTGCAGCTATCGAAAAGTTCGGTATGGAACACAGATCACGAAATATGTTTCACCGTTTGGTCAGGCTCCTCCGGCGGGTATCTGTTCCGGCGGATTGAAAGACGGGGAATCGTGCGTTCCGGGTCAAGAACAGAACACGAATTCGAATGATATTTTGGGTGCCTTTGCGGCAACGCCAGGACAGGATCCGGGTTGTCCGGGAGGTGGTCGCTGTCTCGACATTTCAAGCGTGACGCTTGTTCGTGGGCAATTCGGTCAGTGTCTCCAGCGTGATTACTCTCGAACGGTTGCGGGAGATCCGGGACGTCATCCATGTCTTATTTGGAGTCCGAATCCGATTCTTTCTGGAAGTTATGACACGAATCATTTCATTCCAGAAGCTGGATATAATCCGCCGGTGAATTCGGGAGAATATTACTGTCTCTCGTATGCAGATCAGCCGATTGATACTGTTTGGCAGGCGGAGAGTCATACGTTGTGGAGTGATGCGCGAGAACGTACGAAGGGATCGACGGATGGGGCAAATACGGGAGAGAATCCGTTCTTGCTCTTGCCGGGAAAACTCTCGAAGTTTAACTATGATCGAGGATATATCGCTGGAAAGTGTCCGACGACGGCAGACGTCTGCTCGAACCTCATTCAAGGCGTAAGCGTTGAAGGCGATTGCAACTGCTGGGATGGTGGTGACAAGGATGGAAACGATGAATATCCGGGAACGATGCGCGATCTTTCGGAAGCGGTGCGTCAAAATCCGGTGGCAGTACAAAAGTGGATTGATAGCGAGTTCCCTGCGACGCCGGGTCCGTCCGTGGATGAAATTTTGGTTCCGAACAACCCTCGTGCGTTGATTAACTTTACGCGATGGCAAAATCTTGGTTCTTCTATTGATGGTCTGCCGCCGGAACAGGCGGGGGATCAGGGAAAGTGGTGCGCGCAGATCGCGGCATGGAAAGATCAGGATGAGCTTCAAGCAGGGGATGTCGCGTCTCCGGGTATTGGTCCGCAAGAGCAGGCGCCAGACATGGATTTGAACCTTGGCCGATGGATTCAGACGGGAAATGGTATTGGTCGTACCTATGCGGAGTACTTCTTCCCCGCGCGTCCGCAGGGCGTGTACAAGTGGTTGAATAATAACGAGAAGCTTCCGGTGGAAAATGCGAGCGAGCTTCTTCGATCGTATAAGGAATCAATGCTCGAGCGGAACTTTGCGGAATTCCGATTCTATACGTCCAACGATCCGTATCTCGCTGCCTGTAAGTTGCCGAAGTATTACGTTGATGGCGTTGACGTGAATAATTTCGCCGATCCGGACGAAGTGTTCAACGCGTCAAAGCAGATCTACTCGGAGTTTAACCGAAACTTCGACGGCGTGTTGAACCGTTCGAAGGAGTTGATCGTGAAAGATGATAACGGCCGTCCGGTTAAAGAAAAGTGTTCGGGGTTGAATGAGATGAATAAGTGGTATCCAGATGGCGCGCCAGACTACGCCGACCAGGATGGCCGCTGTTACATGAAGGCGTGGGAGTTGAACTATCGCATGGATGGAACGCCGAAGTTCGACTGGCTCAAAGCAGAAAGTGGCACGTCGTTGTATGAACGGTATGATCGCGCGTACTTCCGTGAACGGACGTGCAGCAAGTCTGGGTTCGCGATTCGTGCCGTGTTCGAAAATACGTCGAAGACGCAAAACTCCATTTCTATTGACGATGTGCAGGATAGCCAATTGGCCGGTCCATGGGAGTTTGTCGGGTTCTGGGTGACGGCGTGTACAGCGGGAACGGATCACGGCGCGTTCATGTATCTCGGGATGCGCGTGAAGCATGCGGATATTTGTCGCGATATCGCGCAGACGATCTCGCCATACTCTCGCGAGTCCGCAGCGTTTGCAGATCGCGTGTGGCGAAACGGGACGTTCTCGATTCCGCAGCTTGGATTTACCTATTCCAGCACATACGGTCCGTTTGGTTCCGCTCTCGTCAATGGGATCCCGGGGCTTGAGCCGCTCTTCCAGACAGGTGGTCCGGTCGAAGGCTACTCGCTCCTGAAGCCGCCGGTGTTCTTAGGCTCTGGTCAGACGTACGTCACGATGAAGGAGAGTCCAATCCAGCGATGGGCGCATCTTTCGAACGTGTTCGCTCGTATTTACCGCGTGTACAAATACTACGACCAAGGGATTGATACGAACGGCTACGCCTGTTTCCGGGATGCGGGAAATACGTTTACGGGTGTTGCGTGTTCGCCGGATATGCCGGCCGATCAGATTGATCAATACTGTGGTGGAAAGGGCGTGTGCGACACGAAGGCGGTAACGGCTACGGTGAAGAATAACGTCTTCCGTTGCAATGGTCTCTCTGGAGTGAATGCTGGGCTTACGTGCGGCGGTTCGTTTGAAATGGCCTCGCTTGATCCAGTCTGTCACAACGCGGCCATGAAGAATGTTGGGAATGGCGTATACGAACCGCAACTGACGTCATGTAATCTTCGCGCGGGTTGGGTGGCAAATGATCCGACCTGTTCGAGCGGGCAATATCTCAATCCGACGGATCATCTCTGCTATAACGCGAAGACGGCACACGAAAAGTGGAACGCGTTTGGGTGCGGAAATGCGGCGGTTGTTCCGGGAAGCGCGTGTGCAGAGCCGAGCCAGACGTCGAAAGATTGTCCGATGAAGGTGGAGAACGTTCAGTGCGTGCCGGATGATGTTGGTCCGATGGCGGGTCACTGTGGAGGTGGGTATGAGCATGCACGTTGTGACACGGGTGCGGACTGTGTCTTTACGGCCGCGCAATGGTGGGGGGCGTATGACAACGGGAAATTGGTTACGGACGCCAAGACCTACAATCGAGCGCAGGTTGAGAATGCGGTGATCGCGAATACGGATCTCGTCTCTGCATTGGAAGTTTCTAGCATGTATCATGGGTTGAAACTTGCGGGGACGCAGTGGTATCCGACAGTGTCGCCGCCGAACCCAGCAGATCCTGATCAATCAATTTTGCCGACGTTTGTGACGGATGTGAGTGAGTCGGCGTATGCGTTACCGTTCCCACGCACCGGATCGAACACGTCTATGTCGACGATCGGACGAGATATGTTCGAACGCGACTGTAATCTTGGTTCAGGGTTGTGTAAGACGAATACGCACTATGAAACGTCGAACGGCGGAACGGTGTATGCATTGAAGCATGGGGAATTTGCACCGTTTGCTGCGTTGTTCCGCTGGGGTGCGGTGACCCGACTTGCAACGAACTCCGCGCTACTCAAGCGCTGGCCATCCCCGCATACGGTTGCGGAGGTGCAGACGGGTGTCGGGTCGCTTACGCCAACGGATAAACAGGTATACGTTATTCCGGGTCTGTGCGAAGGCGCGAAGGGAGCAAGTCAGGATCCGTCGAAGTATGTCTTTGAACAATCCGGAATCACGCCAACGCCTGCAAATATTCAGCAGTTCGTACAAGGCAGGTCCTTGTCTATGGGGCAGATGTTCTCATCGTCGACGCCGGCGTATGGAAATGCCGCATGGGCGCTCGAGGTTGGTCGTTGCGATGGCGGACAAAATGATGGAGCCTTCTGTTCATCGAATGCACCGGGGAACTTCTGTCAGCAGGGCGCAAATTCAAATAGCTCATGTTTGCCGGTAACGACTTCCTTCGCGGCAGATGGAACGCCGGTGCCTCGATCTCCTGCCTGTTCGGTACAGGGATTCGCGGGTGATCCGAGGACGACGGACATGGATCAGGATGCGAATGCCTGTACGCGTAACGCTGGGTATAAGCCGATAACGTCGGTGTGTGGAAACAGCGCGAATAATGAAAAGTGTCTGACATATTACGCAATCACAGGCTCTGATTCCGATGTTCAGGCTTCCCTTAGCCAAAAACAGTCGCCGGCACCGACGGATGTGACGGCTGGATTCCACTCGCCGATCTTCCTTGGACTGCAGGGCGGATCTCCAGCGGATTACCAGTACATCTCATATTACGCACCACGTCCGCCGACGATTGCTGCTCCGGATTTCAGCCGAACGTGTCAGACGCCAGGGAGCTGTCCGATCTCGACGGTGGGAACCTTCTCGGTCGAGGGTCAGACGAGCGGCCCGGTGTCCTATGCTGGCGGCCAAGCGCTCACGAACCTTCGATTCTACGGATGGGCTGCGCAGGATCAGACGCCACTCAAACAGGTAAACGTCGATTGGGGTGATGGAAATGTGACAACGATTGATCATGCGCGTTTGAAGAACAAGAAACCGTTCTGCAACGTCTCGAATGAATGCGAATTGGTTCCCGGACTTACCTGTACAACGGATTCAGATTGTCCGGCCGGTGCGGGCAAGTGTGCGCCGCGTGGATCATGCGCGCAGTCGCCGGGAACGAGCTGTACGCGTGATACGGAATGTTCCGCAATTCGTCCGGGTGATAAGTGCAACATCCGTCAGTTCTTTGGAAACTCTAGCGATGCCTGTGAAGCGAACTACTTCGACTTCATGCATGCGTACATTTGCGATGCGGACGCGCTCCCGAGCTGTGATCAGAATACGCAGAGCAATGGGACGAATGCGGATTTACGTTGTGAGCGCATGCCGTCAAAGATTTGTACGGCGCTTTCACAGAACTCTTCGGAGTGCGGAGGTGATGCGTGTGTCGCCGGCCTTGCTCCTCCGGGCGGATGCTTTGATCGCAATAAGAACGTCTGTGTCTTCACGCCGCGCGTGCTCTTGAAGGACTCCTTCAACTGGTGCACGGGTGAATGCCGAAGCGTCCGCGTTGGCAATGACTGGATCGATGGACCTGGCGCGAAAGTTCGTCACGTCTACGGCGGTTGCTGGGACGGAACGGAGACGAAGAAGAATAGCGATCCAGATCGAGTAATTATGTCAGAGGGAGTAAATAACACTGATGAGTGCTCGCTTGATACGAATGTTGGCGTCTATACCCGTCCGTGGATCGTGTACCCGGGCGCGGTCGAGATCGGAACGATTAAATAACTAAAAAGTCGAGTATTAAAAAGCCCCCGAGAACCTCGGGGGTTTTGCGAACGTAACGCCTCTACTCGTGGAGGTAGACAAGCGCTCCGTCGACCGTGGTCGCGCCGGTCCCGTCCCTGCAGGTGATCGAAATGCGCTTGCAGTCCGTCGAGAACTCGCCGCTGCAATTCTCGAGCATCTGATTCGCTCGATTCCAGCTGAGCGACTTGCCGGACATGATCATGCCCTTGTAGTAGCTCGCGTCGAGTTCGAAGAGTGAACCGAAGTTCACTCGGGTTTGGCCATTTGGCGCGGAAGACGAGCTCACCGTGTCGGAGAACGCCGTCCCTTCCGCGCCCCACGTGTCGCCGTTGATGTACCCGATGCAGGTCGCGTCGGGCGGCACGTAGTCGGTGCCCATGGGCAGATCGCAACCGCACTGGTTGTGACCTGGCTCACAGACGTTGCCAGCGGTGCTCGGGCACGCGGCCTCCGGGGGCATGGAAACCCCCATCGGCTCACACTCGCAGGTGTCGGCGCCAGAGCAGGTAACATCTACGACCGTAGGGGTGCAGATGTTGGGATTTCCTCCCGTGGAGATGGTGGTCGAGCCACCGTCTCCGCCGGTTGAAACGGTCGAAGGATTGCCTCCCTCGCCGCCGTCGGCGGAACCGCCGACAGAGGAGTTGCCCGTCCCACCCGTCCCGCTGTCGCCGCAGGCGGGGACGAGCGCGATGAGCGCGAGTGTAACCGTCACGAAGAGCGCTCGTGAGTGGAACATCTGTACCTCTACTTGTTATGGAAAGAACGTGGCAGAGCATCCCCGATAACAGGGACATCCGTGAGTCGCACCGTGCGCCTCAAAGACATCTATACTATACCACTGCTTGCAATCCTTCTTCTAGCAGAAAACGGAGAATCGGTCAAGAGCTTTGACGGTCAAAAAAACCAGCCGGAATGGCTGGGAAGGTGAAGGGCGGCTGGAGCCGCGCGGAAGGATCAACCGTACGACGACGGTGTCGGGCTCATACTCCGCTTGTTTCGGAGCTCCTTGCGGATGTCTGGCCGTTCTACCGCGCGGAGATGCTGAACTCCGACGGTGTCCATCTTGTACTGGCCGGCGATAACCGACGCGTTTTTGATGACTGACCAGAGCTGCTCCACCGTCTCTCCCGGGTTTTCGGTCAGATGTGCAAGCGCTGTCTCCGCGAGACAGACAGGTCGCTGCGTGTGCATTAATCGGAAGGATCCCGCGATCGTCTTGATGATGCCGGGAAGATCCGCCTTTCTGCTTGAGAGAGCGGGCCATCGAAGGGGCTTGTGGATGGAACGAACGAGCGTGGGTGGCCAACGAGCGATAACGCTGACATCGCGCTCTGTCCGGAAGTGGAAGATGCGGGCTCTTTGAGGCTCGGGCATCTCATTTGCGAGCGCGTTCAGGACAAGGGTCGGGGTATCTTTGTCCGCATTGGGCAATAAGATGTGCGGCAAGCGGATGAGCGTGTCCGGATCCCTATAGAGGGCCGGCTCTCTGGCGTCGATGAGGATGTATTGTCGACTTTCAGACATCCGCTCTACCACCATATGGACGAAGGAGTAGAACTCCATGCCGTCTTCAGGCGAGACGATGATCGGAACGATCCGGCCGTCTCTCGATTGTCGAACAACCTCCTCCAGGAGGCTCTTCATCGCTTTGCTCTCCACGGTCGCCTTTAGGGGCGACGGGGATTGCTCGATGTGTCGAGCGGAGCGTCGCGACAGGGGAGCAGGGGTCATGTGTCACCTCGGGTCACGTGTTCCAGTTTGGTGATATGCCGAACCGGTCCTTCCGAAGAAAAGCTATAAAAGAGCATGTGTGACCATACGGTTCATTAGCTCTCTTGTCAAGAGAAGCGAAAGATGCTATCCTTTGTTCATTGACTCGTTCCGGAAGGGCGAGTCGCTTTATTTCTCCGTAGTGAATATCTCCATATGGCGAGTGCAATTTCTCAGGCAATGCGGCAGATTTGCGAAGAAAAGAACATTTCGTACGAATCCGTTCTTGAGACGGTAGAAGCGGCTCTTGCGGCGGCGTATCGAAAAGATTTTGGGAGCAAGAACCAAAATATCAAAGCGCAATTTGATCCTGAATCCTATGACGGCGCGACGGGCGGGATCCGGATTTTTGACGTGAAATCCGTCGTCGAAGACATGGAGCTTCCGGATGATTACTTTGAACGATTTGAAGCGGCGCATGCACCGAAAAAGCGTGAAGACGGCCCGGGCCGTCCGCGTGTCATTGAGGCGGCTCCGACGCCGGTCGAGGGCGAAGAAGAGTTTGTGTTTAATCCGAAAACGATGATCATGCTTGCGGATGCACGTGACCTCAAGCCGGATGCGCAGGTGGGCGAGGAAATCCGTGTTGAACTCGCGATCCCTGCGGCGTTTGGTCGCATGGCGGCACAGACCGCGAAGCAGGTGATCATGCAGAAACTTCGTGAAGCGGAGCGCGATGTTATTTACAATGACTTCAAGGGCCGCGAAGGCGAGCTCATGAATGTGACGGTTCAGCGTCGCGAGGGGCGCGTTGTGCTCATCGACCTCGGTCGTGCCACGGGCGTACTCTTGCCAGAGGATCAGATTGAAACCGAACGATATTTCCCAGGCACGCGCCTCAAGGCGTTGCTTCGCGAGGTGTCGATGACGACAAAGGGACCGGAGATTCGATTGTCGCGTTCGAGCCCGGGCGTCGTCGCGGCATTGTTCGCGCAGGAAATTCCAGAAATTCTCTCTGGCGTCGTGGAGATTAAGAACATCGCACGCGAAGCTGGATCTCGAACGAAGGTTGCCGTGTCGACGAATGACGACGCGATCGATCCGATTGGCTCCTGTATCGGTCAGCGTGGGACACGCATCCAGACGATTATCCGCGAACTTGGTGGAGAAAAAATCGATGTCGTCTTGTGGTCGGCGAATGAGGCGGAATACATTTCTGCAGCATTGAGCCCGGCGAAGGTTCTTTCTGTTGATTTGCAACAGGATGACCATCTTGCGGCGGTAAAAGTTGTTCCGGATCAGTTGTCACTTGCGATCGGGAAGGGTGGGCAAAACGTCCGACTGGCGGCGAAACTTACAAACTGGAAGATTACGATTACCGAAGAAGGTGGTCGCACAGTCGCGGATTCCGAAACGGGAGAGATTGCAGAGCCTCGTGCAGCAGAAGAGGCTCCGGAAACCGTTGCCGAAGCCGATGCGCATGACGGATCAAACGCGTAATATTCTCGTATGGCTCTCTTCACCACGCTCGTTATCCAACCTATTCTCAACGTTCTCGTCTGGCTGTACAACACGGTTCCGGGGAATGATTTTGGGATCGCGATCATTTTATTGACGGTGATCGTCAAGGTCGTCCTGTATCCGTTCACCATGGCGCAGATTAAGCAGCAGCGCGCGCTTCAGTTGATTCAACCGAAGGTCGATGAAATTCGTCAGCGATTAAAGGATGATAAAGAGGCGCAGGCGAAGGAACTCATGGAGCTCTACAAGCGTGACAAGGTGAATCCTGCTGCGTCCTGTCTCCCGCTCGTCATTCAACTTCCAATTTTCATCGGATTGTATCGCGCGCTTCGCGACGGATTGAGCTCGCAGGGATTGAATCTGTTGTATCCCTTTGTGGCAAATCCGGGAACGTTGAACACGATGCTCTTCGGTGTCGTAGATCTTTCAAAGCCGAATATCGTTCTCGCGGTCCTCGCAGGCGCGGTGCAATTTTGGCAGTCGTGGCAGATGATGCGAAAGCCGAGTCCGACGACGCCTCCGCCTGCCGAAGTCGCCACGTCCGAAGGCGCGCAAGACGAAACGATGGCATCGGCGATGAACAAGCAAATGATGTACGTCATGCCGATTGTGACGATTTTTATCGGTATTTCATTGCCGGGCGGACTGACATTGTACTGGTTGACGATGAGTTTGCTTACGGTTGCGCAGCAGGCGTTCTTCCTCAAGAAGCCGGTGCCACCAAAAGCAGAACCGCAGTTGTCGTAACGGAAACAAAAACAGGGATCAGCCCTGTTTTTTGATATTCGACACGGCAGATCCTGCGTCTTATAGTCCTCGTATGCAGATACGAGCTCATAAACTTGTTGGGATTCCTGTACGAACTCGGTCAGGGAAACAGGTGGGGAGATTAACTGACGTGCGTCTTGATCTCGATACGGGGCGTATTGACGCGTTGCTTGTTCGAAGTCGAGGGTTTATTCCTGGGCTTTTGGATCAGGAGTTGTGTATCGCGTGGTCGAATGTCGTTTCGCTTTCGGCGGAAGAGGCGATCGTTGCAGACGGATTTCTTCCACTCACCGAAAAACGATTCGCCGTGCGGTTGCCTCGCATAGGACTTACGGAACATGCTTGAGGTCCTTCGAACATCGCTTCTCCGAACGCTCACGTTCCACGAGACGTGGCATCACGCGCCAACGATGGTGGAGTGGATTGCGACGCTCGAATCGAATGTGCCGGTTGTGCGTGATGATGCCTGGGCAGAAGCGTGTCGTTTGAGAGATGAGGGGGTGGTTGTGGAGCGACGCGGTAGATGCGCGTTTCCGGAATCCGTCTCGCAGATCGAGGAACAGCAGTTGAATGAATTGTATGCGCCACGAAAACGTCGCGTCGCTCGACGGGTTGCTCAATGGCTTGCGCGTTTGTCGGGCGTGCGATTCGTTGCGCTGTGTAACACTGCGTCGCTGGGCCATGCACGCGATGAGAGCGATCTCGATTTTTTTGTGATCACGCGCGCGGGAACGCTTATGCAGACACGCGCGCTCGCGGCACTCCCGTTTAAACTCTTGGGTCGGCGACCAGGTGCAGCGGATGAGCGTGATGCGATTTGTTTGTCGTATTTTATTTCGGACGCGAATCTTTCGCTGCGAGATCATCTGCTGACGCCGGATGATCCATATTTTCGCTATTGGTTTTTATCGCTTCTCCCGTTGTATGACGATGGCGTATCGACGGCACTATGGAATGCGAATGAAGAGATCGTGAAGAGACATCCGCTTGCGGAAACGTGGAGCGTCCCGCCAGATTTTTCTGTTCGTACCCCGCGCGTTCGTGTTCCTGCGATTCGTTTTGTTGAGTCGCTCGCGGATCGGATACAGCGCCGTGCATTTCCATTAATGATTCGTGAACAGATGAATCGTGATACACGCGTCATGGTGAATGATCACGTGTTGAAGATGCATGTTGTGGATGGACGAGGAGCATATCGTCGTGCCTATGAAGAGACGCTGTTGCGTCGAAATCTTTTATGACAACAATGGATTGGAAATCCTGGATTTCGTCAGGGAGGATAAAAATATTCCCCTGGCTCTGGCGACTATCGATGCTGTTGCTTCCGTGGCAAACGCGATGGTTTTGGGACGCGTCGCTCGCCGGATGGCCGTGGGAACAGGGGAGGCTTTCGTTATATGTATCGTGGGCTATCCTTTTTGCGACCATTGTTGTTGGGTGGCGTCAAGATACCGTCCCGCGTCTTCAAAAAGAAAAAAAGATCCTTGTCCTCGCAGGAATCGTATGCGCGCTTTCTCTTCTCGCGACGAGAGGGAATGTAGATGCCATGAAGGCGGTGATGCAGTGGTGGGTTCAGATAGTGCTGCTCGCGCTGTTCGTGGATACGGTTCGTCGTGCGTCTGTGCCACGGATGAGTATCGCGACGTGGGTTGTTCTCGCATTGTTGCCACATGCGGTGATTGGGTTGTGGCAGTACGCGGTACAACGCGTCGATGGATCGACGCTGTTGGGGATGTCGGCTCACGTTCCAGAGACGCCGGGCACATCGGTTGTTGAGCATGGCATGTATCGCGTGCTTCGCATCTACGGCGGTTTTCCGCATCCGAACATATTTGGCGGATGGCTCGCGATTGGTGTCCTCACGGCGTTTGGTTTTGCGGCAAAGGCTTCAACAAAAATGCAAGCGGCATTCGCCGCGGTCTCTTCTGCGGTGCTATCTGTTGCGCTGCTCCTGACATATTCGCGCAGCGCGTGGTTAGCGGTTGCGTGTGGTGCGATCGTATGGAGTATTCATCTTGTTCGTACAAAACGCGTGAATCAGTTTGTTCTGGTTTCCGTAGCCGCGTCGCTTCTTGCGACGACGATTGTCGGCGTGTCGCAGCGGGATCACGTGTTTGCTCGTGCAAATACCGCATCTCGTCTTGAGACGATGTCGATTGATGCGCGTCGTCAAAGTCTTCGTGAGGGATGGCGTGTATTTTTGTCGCATCCTCTCGTGGGCACAGGTCCAAATGCCGAGCTATTGTTGATGGGGGATGGAACTCCGTCGAAACAACCTCTGGAGCCTCCGCACATGGTTTTTTTGCTTGCGCTCGTCAACGTTGGGATTCTGGGGTGCGCGCTGATCATGCTTCTGATCGTGCGGCTCGTCTCTCGCTCCACACGCCTACTCTCAGGGAGTTCGTTTTTTGCCACAATTTTTCCGCTGCTCGTTGTGGGGTTGTTCGATCACTATCTGTGGTCGCTCTGGAGTGGTCAGTCGCTTGTGGCGGCTGTCATGCTCCTCGCATGTTCCGTGGAACGCGCCTCTTGACGGGCTGGGCGAATCTTGGCAAGATTTGGTCGTCAGGAGAATTAGCACTCAATATAATCGTTTGCTAATTCTTCTCAATTATTCCTAACGTATCTTCATAGATTCTATGCAGCTTCGTCCTCTGGGTGATCGGGTCATTGTGAAGCCCGCCGCCAAAGAAGAAATGACAAAGGCCGGCATCATTTTGCCGGATACCGCTTCGAAAGAGCGTCCGGAACAAGGCGAGGTCATCGCGGTTGGTCCAGGGCGTCTTCTTGAGAATGGTTCGCGCGCGCCGATGAATCTTCACGTGGGAGATAACGTGGTGTTTAAAAAGTATT
Source organism: uncultured Gammaproteobacteria bacterium (assembly GCA_964393325.1). Lineage (GTDB taxonomy): Bacteria > Patescibacteriota > Patescibacteriia > 2-12-FULL-60-25 > 2-12-FULL-60-25 > JBAZWV01. Next base: position 8,368 of record CAYMTE010000011.1, on the reverse strand, counting down.
CTCCGGACGAAGTAAAAATCGACAACGTGGACTATCTCGTGTTGTCCGAAGGAGAAATTCTCGCAGTGATTGAATAACTACTGTTCTCTACTATGGCAAAGCAAATGTTGTTTGACGAAAAAGCGCGTCATGCGCTCAAGCGCGGTGTCGACCAGCTCGCGGATGCCGTGAAGGTGACGCTCGGGCCAAAGGGTCGGAACGTGGTGATCGATAAAGGCTATGGATTGCCGACGATCACGAAGGACGGTGTTACGGTTGCTAAAGAAATCGAACTTGAAGATAAGTTTGAGAACATGGGCGCAGAGCTCGTGAAGGAAGTCGCGTCCAAAACGAACGATGTTGCCGGTGACGGTACAACGACGGCGACGGTGCTTGCGCAGGCGATGATCACGGAAGGGATCAAAAACATCACGGCGGGTGCGAACCCGCTCGCGGTGAAGCGCGGTATCGAGAAGGGCGTTGAGGCGATTGTGGCAGAGATTCAATCGACGATTGCGAAACCGGTGCAAGGCGATGAGATCCAGCAGGTGGCGTCCATTTCGGCGAACGATACAGAAATCGGTAAGACGATCGCCGAAGCCATGAAGCAGATGGGGAAGGACGGGGTGATCACGGTCGAGGAATCGCAGACATTCGGTGTTGAAACCGAAGTCGTGCAGGGGATGCGCATCGACAAGGGATATGCCTCGCACTACATGGTGACAAATACGGAACGCATGGAGGCGGAATATACCGATGCGCCGATTCTCGTGACGGATAAAAAGATTTCCTCGATTCAGGACATCCTTCCGATTCTTGAAAAAGTCGTGCAGACGGGAAAGAAAGAAATCGTAATCATTGCAGATGACCTCGAAGGCGAGGCACTCACGACGCTCGTGCTCAACAAGCTTCGCGGTACGTTCCATGCGCTCGCCGTGAAGGCGCCGGGATTTGGCGATCGCCGTAAGGAGATGTTGCAGGATATCGCGATCGTGACGGGCGCGACGTTTATCTCGGAAGAAATTGGTCGCAAGCTTGATACCGTTGAGCTTTCGGATCTCGGTACGGCACACAAGGTCGTGGCGACGAAGGAATATACGACATTCGTGGATGGAAAGGGCGACAAAGCGACGATTGACGCACGCGTCTCGCAGCTTCGTGCGCAACTCGACAATACCGATTCAGAATTTGATCGTGAAAAACTCCAGGAACGTCTCGCGAAACTTGCAGGCGGGATTGGTGTGATCAAAGTCGGTGCCGCGACGGAAGTAGAAATGAAAGAAAAGAAGCACCGGATCGAAGATGCCGTTGCAGCCACAAAAGCTGCGGTTGAGGAGGGGATCGTGCCGGGCGGTGGCGTTGCGTTGCTTCGTGCGCTTCCTGCACTCGATCGCGTGAAGATGGAGGGAGAAGAGCGCGTGGGAATCACGATTCTCAAGAAGGCGCTTGAGGAGCCTATCCGCGCGATTGCCGCAAACGCGGGAAAGGATGGATCCGTTGTCGCGGAAGAAGTGAAGAAAATGAAGGGGAGTGAGGGGTACAATGCAGCGACCGATACGTATGAGGATATGCTCAAGGCGGGGATCGTTGACCCAGCAAAGGTGACGCGCTCCGCGCTCCAGCATGCCGCCTCGATTGCCGCGATGTTCCTCACGACGGAATGCGTAATTACAGACATCCCAAAGAAAGAAGAACCTGCGGCTGCTGGTCATGACCACGGCGGCATGGGCATGGGGTACTAAGAAAAAAGTCCCGACGGTAGTGTCGGGACTTTTAGTTGACGGCGTAACGATGAACGGTCATTATGTACCTAGTTTATGAGCCTTGAGAAGCCAAGTGCACCGGATAGTTGGGAGCCGATCATTGTTCCGGAGCATCTTCGAGGATCGAATCCTGAGAATTCTGGAAAAATTGATATACCGAAAGATATGCAAGAATGGGCAAAGCAACAGGATCAAGAGCATCCTGACACTGCTCGTGAGCCGGAACCGACGCGGTCTCATGTGCCTCCCCATGAATTAATTCCAGCGCATCGCGATTGGGATGAGGAGCGGGGTGGTGAGATCGTTGATGTTGATGACGAGGCGGTTCTCCTTCCGGAAGAGTCAGCGGCAGAGACGCGGCGATCCGTTGAATCAAGCGAAGGTCGCGCATCTTCTCCTGAAGTCTCCGGAGTTCGCCCGCGTCCTCCGATGGAAGAGCAGGTTATCCGTGTTCGTGGAACGATGCCGTCGGATGATATCGAACCCGACGCGCTCCTTCGAACGGGAACGGTGCCGGTAGAAGGCGAGGAGCATCTTCCGCCGTTTACCCATTCTCGCATCGATAAAGACGATCATTCAGATAAGCGTGCCGCGTAAGACTTTTATTCTCACATATCACTCTATTTATGACAGACCCACAGCCACTTCAGGCATCGGTAATGCCGGCATTCGACAAAAAAGATATTGATGACAACAAGATCATTGCGGCGATTGGATACATTGGCATCCTTTGTCTCATTCCGCTTCTTGCCAAAAAAGATTCAAAGTTTTGCCAAGAGCACGGCAAGCAGGGTTTTGTCCTGTTCTTGTTTGAGGTCGCGGTAATGGTGCTTGGGATGTTGCCGGTGATTGGCTGGATGCTCATCGGTCCGCTCGGATCGTTGCTCGCATTGATCCTTTCCGTGATCGCCTTTATCAAGACGCTTCAGGGCGAATTCTGGGAAATCCCGGTGCTTGGTCCGTATCGCAAGAAAGTGAATTTTTAAGGAATAAAGAAAGCGATCCACGATGGTGGATTGCTTTTTTATTGGCTGTCCGATAGTTTGAGGGAATGAACAAAGAGCTTCGTCCGCGTATCGACGCGCTTCGAGCCCGCATTGAAGACGCATGGCGTGTATTAGAGTTGGCCGCGCGAGCAGGAGAGATTAAGGCATTAGAGGCAGAGGCGTCGGCGCCGGATTTTTGGTCTGATCCCGAACGTGCAAAGCGCGAATCGCAAAAACTCGCCGAGCTGCGCAAGGAATTTGATGCGTGGAATCAATTGAAACAGGAGGTGACGGACCTCGGTGAACTTGTTCAGATCGCGGAGGAAGAGGGCGAATCGGATCTTGAAGGAGATATCACGGTCAAGGTTTCGGATTTTGAGAAACGATACACAGAGCTTGAGTTTACGATGTTGTTTTCGGGGAAATACGACGCCTCAAATGCGGTCATGTCCATTCATGCGGGCGCGGGCGGGACGGATGCGCAGGACTGGGCGGAGATGTTGTTGCGAATGTTTATTCGTTACGCCGAACAAAAGGGGTGGAAGACACGACTCGTTGATGAGAGTCGTGGGGGAGAGGCGGGGATCAAGTCCGCGACGTTTTTTGTTGAAGGAAGATACGCGTACGGTCATCTGAAAGGCGAGGCAGGCGTGCATCGACTCGTTCGACAATCTCCGTTTAATGCGGACGCGTTGCGACAAACATCATTTGCGCTCGTTGAAGTCGTCCCAGAAATCGATGACACGGTTGAGATTGAGATCAAGCCCGAAGATTTGCGTATCGACACCTTTATGAGCGGCGGCAAGGGCGGTCAATCCGTGAACACGACGTATTCCGCCGTGCGCATCGTGCATATTCCGACAAAGATCACCGTGTCATGTCAGAACGAACGGTCGCAGACGCAGAACAAAGAGACCGCGATGAAGATTTTGAAGGGAAAATTGATCGCGTTGAAAGAAGAGGAGCTTCGGAAAGAGCGTGAGCAGCTCCGCGGGGAGTTTCACAGTGCGGAGTGGGGAAACCAGATTCGGTCGTATGTCATCCATCCCTACAAAATGGTGAAGGATCATCGAACGAATGTTGAGACGTCTGACACGGAGGCGGTGTTGAATGGGGATCTCGACACATTCGTCGAAGGATATTTGCGCATGGAGGCTGGTCAGAGAGATACGAAGGCGGAGCTGAACGCGGAATAATCATGGCTCAGCTTCGTGACGCGCTGCGAGCGCTTCGCACCGGAGGTGTCATCGCGTTTCCTACGGAGACGACGTATGGCATTGGCTGCGACCCCCGAAATCCAAAGGCCGTTGCGAGGATTTATCGGATGAAGGGGCGCGATCGAAAAAAACCGTTGTTGCTCGTGGCGTCGTCGCTTGCGCAAGTGAAGAAAGTGGCGGTTGTTTCACCGGATGTTGTGAAGATCGCGAATGCATATTGGCCCGGCGCGTTGACGCTTGTTCTTCCAAAGAAACACGGTCGAGGGGATGTCGCGATACGCGTTTCCTCATCCGAGGTCGTTCATGCGCTTACGAGCGCGTTCGGGTACCCGATCGTTGCGACATCGGCGAATCGTTCCGGTGAGCCTGAGTGTCGTTCCGGAACGGCGATTGTCCGCGTGTTTACTGGTGCGAAAGACGGCCCGGATGTGATTGTAGACATCGGATCGCTCCCATCGCGCTTGCCGTCGACGGTCGCGCGCGTCCGCACAGATGGTACGATGGAGATCCTTCGACAAGGAAGCGTGCATGTATGATCCCCTCAGAAATCAAAGCTGTTTTAGCGAAAATTGGCGGCGGTGCGAATAAGCGGCTTGGGCAGCACTTTTTGATCGACACTCATGTTCTTGAGCGGATCGTTGACGCGGCGGCAATTGAAACGGGCGATCAGGTGCTTGAGATCGGTCCTGGGCTCGGCGTGCTCACGCAGGCGATGGTAGATCGTGGGGCGGATGTGACGGCGATCGAACGAGATCGACGATTCGTGGAATATTTGGGACACGCGATGCCCGCAGCCTCTGTGCGGATCGTACAGGGCGATGCGGCGGTATTGGACTGGGAGGCGTTGCTTCCGGATGGGTCGTGGAAATTTGTTTCAAATCTTCCATACGCGATTACGTCGCTCGCGATCCGCAAGGCACTTTGGACGCCGCGGCCGCCTTCGCGTGCTGTTGTGCTTATTCAGCGTGAAGTCGCTGAGCGGGTGATTGCGAAAGATGGAAAACAATCGCTCTTGTCGCTCATGGTTGCATTCGCGTCTTCATCGGCTCGCATCGTGACGCGCGTGGCACGAGGCGCGTTTTTCCCTCCACCAAAGGTTGAGTCCGCAGTTCTCGAAATTATTCCGATGTCGAACGTGGATCGAGATGCGCGATGGGGGATAGATCCGCAAGCGATGATGGATGTTGCGAAGCGAGGATTCGCACATCCGCGAAAACTACTTTCCTCAAATCTCGCGATTGATCCGAACGTGTTGCGTGACCTGGAGTTGAATCCCAAGGCACGCGCGGAAGATCTGCATCCAGACCAGTGGGCGAGGCTTGCAAACGTTTTGAAATAAAAGAAAGAAGCCGGTCGGGTGAAATCCCTTCCGGCTTCGTGCTCTCGAGTCCCGAGAGCGGGGTGCGGCTCCTAGCCGCGCTTCTTTTTATTTTTCTTCTCGTCGCCCTGCTCGGCCTTCTTCGGGGCGACGACTTTCATGGCGCACGCCGTGAGGTCGTGCTTCTGCTCCGCCGCCCTCGCCATGCGCTCCTTGTGGGCGAGCTGTTTCCGCGGGTCGACCGGCTTTTCCGGCTTGACCCGCGGCTTACGCGGACCGTCCTTCTTCGGTGCCGGGCACGGAACCGTTTCCCGGCTCGATTGCTCGATCCGGGCGAAGAACTCGCGCACCCCATCCGGGGTGAGCGGCTTCATCTCCTCCGGCTTCGTGCTCTCACCGATGGCCACGGCTCTGGCCGATGGCGGCGGCGGGGTGCAGTTCCGGCTGGACGCGAGCGGCACCCCGAGTGTCTCCACCTCGAGGTTCGTGATGACCTCGAGGAGCTCTCGCCGTTCCGACTCCGTGTAGCGCGTGTCGCGCTCTACGGTCCTTCGAAACCAGCTCGCATGCTTTGGCGTTGGGTCGTTCTCGAACACCGCGCGGATTTTCTCCGGGGTGAACAACCCGGGTTCACGAGGGCGCGACGGCACTACGACCGTGGGCGCCGCCGCCGTAGGCCGCTTTCCGATGGCGGGCATGACCGGCGGTGCAGGCATGACCCGCGGCGCAGCTTCTGGAGCTGTCGCGCTGGGTGGTGCGGCGGGTGCTTCGCACTGGGCGGACGACCTCGTGTCATCCTCCGTGTACGCCTCGTAGCTCGCCTGCGCAAATGCGCGGAATACGTCAAGCGCCGTGAAAGAGCGGGGAGAGGAGATAACGTCCATTTTTAGCCTCCTTGGGAAGGTTCGGAGCGTTTCGGATGAGGGGAATCTTCATCAAAAACGACGGATGTTTATACCATAGATTGATAAAAATGTCAAGCGATCTTGACTTTTCGGCGTATGTGCGCTATTGTGCGGACTATCGAGGGAAATATCTTCTCTCGCGAACATTACAAGGAGCACAACATGACTCGTATTGCCTCCGTGTTTTTTCTGTTCTGCATGACCCTCCTCGGGTGCAGCGTCGTTGTGACGCCCCCTCCGGAGGAGACGGAGGAGACCGAGCCGGAGCCTCAACCCCAGCGGTTCGAGGTTCGGGCGAAGGCTCTTCCCCGGGACCTCGCGGTTCCGGGACAGGTCAAAGCGTTCGGCCTCTACGAGGTCGAGAACACCACGACCGTCGAGGTCTGTGTGACCTCGATCGAGCTCGCGCGTGTCGGTGCCTTGAACGGCATCGTCACCGCGGCAGCGACGTTCTCGACGGGGAAGGGCGGTCCGGCGCAGCATGCGCTCGACGGCACTTCCGCACAGATCGACGTCGAGGGGGACGGATGCGTCCCTTCCGGCGAGTCGAAGACGTTTTCTGTGACGGGGACGGTCGGCCAGATCGATCCCGGCACGGGTAGCGTTCAGAGCGGGGATACGATCGGTATCCTGCTTACGAACGTCACGGCATCGGCGTCGGAGGACGTCGAGGTTACCCTGCTCGACGGGCAGGACGTGGAGGTTGCGTCGCTCTCCGGCGTGCAGCACGTGCTGCGTCGCGCGCGGCCGGTGGTCAGCGTCTACCCCGTGGATTCCACGGTGGTGGACGGAGAGTTCGAGGCGTATCGCTTCGCGATCTCCGCGGATTCCGTTGGCGGTCCGGTCGGTCTCGCGAGCTTCGCGCTCGAGATACCGTCTGCCGCGGTCGACGGTGTGCCGACGCGTCTTCGTCGGTATGACGCGGCGTTGCAGCAGGATGTCGACATGAGCGCGACGATGACGGTTCTCGCGGACACGCCGCAGGCCGGTACGTCGACCGTGCTCGTTCGTTTCGGTGAGCTCGTGCTCAATCCCGATCCGAACGAGTCGACTATCTTGTCACTCCGCTGGTCGTCGGCCTCGGGCGGTACACATGCGCCGGTTCCTCTGGCGTTCGCGTACCACGAGGTGCTCGCGACTGCGACGCTCGCGTGTGAGAACCCGACGAAGGTTCTCACCGGTGTGGAGGCTCTTCCGGGCATTGCCTGGACGGATCTCCCCGGCGCGGACGCCTGTACGTCTCCGAGCTTCACGGGAGACGGTCTGGTTTCCGGTGTTGTGCGCTAATCCGCTCTCATTGTCGCCCCCGTTTGTCACGTGTCGGGCGATGCGCGTGGAGCCACTCAAGCCCCGTTGGACTCTGTTCCGGCGGGGCTCTTCTTTTTGCCCATTTTTCCTGGGCTTTTATGTCGATTTTTTATATCGGAACTTGCTCTTGACACCTATCCGGGAATCCATTACTCTGCTCGCACGTTCCATTCCACCGATACAGGGAAGCGATAGCGGCAACGATCCACGCCAGAAGCGTGGTTTCAAATGCCCTGGAATGAACGACCTGACCTTCGACAACAGAAGAGTGACCAAGTACGGAATCACGTCTATGTTAAAGATTGACCCTTCTGATCTCTACCAGGAGTCAGAAGGGTGCGTAAATTCACTTCGGTGGATTTATCTGAGAGTTTGATCCTGGCTCAGGATGAATGCTGGCGGCGTGTCTAAGGCATGCAAGTCGTGCGGATCGTTTTTTGTCGCAAGACGAGAAACGGTTAGCGGCAAACGGGTGCGTAACACATTGGTAATCTGCTTCACAGTCGGGCATAAGCCCTCGAAAGGGGGTCTAATTCCACGATGGACATGAGGGGACATATGTCATTCTCATGTAAAGTCGCAAGACGCTGTGAAAGGAACCTATGGCCTATCAGCTTGTTGGCGGGGTAATGGCCCACCAAGGCGATGACGGGTAGGGGATGTGAGAGCATGATCCCCCTCACTGGGACTGAGACACTGCCCAGACACCTACGGGTGGCTGCAGTCGAGAATATTCGGCAATGGGCGAAAGCCTGACCGAGCGACGCCGCGTGCAGGACGAAGGGCTTCGGCTCGTAAACTGCTTTTACTCGGGAAGAATTTTGACGGTACCGAGAGAATAAGAGGTTGCTAACTCTGTGCCAGCAGCAGCGGTAATACAGAGACCTCAAGC
>CAYMTE010000010.1:0-35925 GCA_964393325.1 uncultured Gammaproteobacteria bacterium | reverse complement strand
AGCTAACCCGGTTTCTCGCTTGTAGGCACACGACTTTCTTTGTATCGTCTTGCCATGAATCAATCTACCTCCCCGTTTTCCTCCACGGACGCTTGGGTGTTTGCCGCGCTTCTCCTTAGCCACAAACCCGATGACGTATACCGTGAAGACGCGCTCGTCTCTGCCGGAGACGCGCTGAATCACGCCATCCTCTCGAACGAAGAAATCCGTCACGCACTCGAGATTTTTGCACAAAAACATCTCCTCACGATCACTGACGGTCACGTCCGTTTTGAACCAGAGGGAGAGCGCATCGCGCATGAAGCCGAAGGTCCGATGGACACGCTCATCGAGCGCTGCAAAACTCTCCTCAACACCCTATGAAATCATTTCCCTCTGCTCTCAAAAAAGCCTTTCTCGCTATTCGTTCTGGCGACGTGCGAGGTGGGATGAAACAACTTGATGCGATTGAGGGATTTGATGCACATAAAGCCATTGCACGCGCAGAAGTCGCCTACATGTCGGGCGACTGGAAAACCGGAATGGACGAAAGTTTTGCGTTTCTTCCATCTGCGGATATCTCCCATTACATCAACATCACAGAAGAGCACATCCAGCTCATCACGATCGGCGCATACGAAACAAAAACGCGCAAAGAAACGATCAACCGATTCAATGACCTTCTCGCCGCATGCAAAAAGAACACACAGGTCTTCAAGATGCTCGATTTCTCGGTTGAAACCGCGCTTGAAACTCTTCAAAACGACGCGTCTCTCAAATCCGAGTGGGCGCCAAAACCTGCCGTCAAACGAACAACTGGACGAACGCTGGATGAACTTATCGAACAGCAAGAACGCGTAAAACCGAAACTCACCAAAAAACCCGTAGAGCGGGCGGAATACCTGTTATCCTTCTTGTGCGACACGGGAACAACGGCAGATTTTATTTCGGTCTACGAGCCCGTTGCCGAAAAGATCACCTCCTACGAGCAGCATCTTCGCGCACTCCGTGAATATGTCGCTCTTGGAAAAACCTCGAGCGCTAAAGCAACGCTCGATCGCTATCTCACCAACTGGATGCCATTCGAGCACATGCAGGTTGAACCGGTCGCCTTGCTTCTCGATCGAACGCTGACCGATTTCCTAACTCCCGCGATCCGGAAACATATTCTTGCCTTTCACAAAGGCAAAAATAATTAACAAGGATTCAAAAACCCCCGAGACAGCTCGGGGGTTTTTCGTACGAAAAAAAGATGGGTTACATCTTCTTCATCTCGCACGTCTTGCATCCTTTGCAGCTCCCACAAAAGAACATGGAAACCGCGGAGAGACCGACAAGGACATACACCACGCGGACGACCATTGGCCAAGAGCCAAATATGGTGCTCACGAGGTTAAAATTGAGGATTCCAACGAGCCCCCAATTCAGCGCACCAACGATCACGAGAGCCCACGCGACCTTGTGTACGCTACACATCTTTCCCATCATAGGAAGGAAAAAAAGAAATGAATAAACGACCCGTACTTCAGTATACCACCTTCCTGGGGATATCTAGCGAATAGAGAACACCGTGCGAGCCGTAGAGGTGTACGGTTGATACGATGCCGTCACGTCAACCAAGACGTTTGTGCCTGCGCCGATATTGTCGGGGACGCGAAACTTTGCACGATATATTCCTTCAGATCCGGATGCGATGGCGGTATACGATACATCCTCGGTTGGATAATGCGCGATAAGCGTTACGACTGCTCCCGAAAGAAACGCGCCCGCCTCATCCTTTACCGCGATCGTTACCGTCTGATTCGCGTTTGGTTTCACGGAAGAAGACGCGACTGACGCGGTCGCGGCAATCGCGCCCACGTGACGAAGCGTTGTCGTTGCGGATCCTGTTGACGTTGATGTTTCGCTCTTTGCTCGCGTTGACGTCGGAGGAATCGCAAGAGGCGGCAGATCATCCGTCGAAGACCCCGATGCAGCACTCAGCGTTCCCGAGGCGCTAACATGCTCCAATGACACCGTCTTTGGAGGAGATGCGCGCCATCCTCCATCAACCGCGCGAAGGAACACATTCTTCGTCCCAGTAACCGGTGAAAGCGCTTCAAACGAAAACGCCCCCTCCGCGTCGGCACGCGTTACGGAGAGCAATGAACCGTCTACGCCAAATACTAGCACCGACGCACGTTTCGCCGTCGTCCCCTGGATCGAGAGACCGATATCCGTTTGCGTCACCGAGCGTACCGTCGGCGCAGGAATCGTCACGATAAACGTTCCAATCAAAAACCCCGCCAACACCGCGAGGCATGCAACGCCGATCAACCGGACACGCGGAGAAAGAGTCATCATGTTGTAGGAGGTTACTCAATGAACGTCAGACGATCAAGCGTCAGCCCCGCAGCAGGTGCCGCATGAACGACAATCGATATGCGGGAAGAAAACGCGGGATGTCCCATGTTCCGTACAAATCCACCTGTTTTCCTCCCCACCCCCTCTTGAACCGCGTAATCCCGTCCCACGACGGTTTATAGGCAAACATCGCCTTAGATTCCGGATTCGCGCCCCACCAGTCGTACCATCCATACCCGTCGCGTTTTGCATCCAATATCGCGTCCCAGTGCAGCGCATACGGAGCCATGTACTCTCGCGACGCGGACGAAGACGCGCCATACAGATACGTCACCGTGTCTCCGTATCGAATCTCCATCATCGCCGCGAGCGGTACGCGATCACGTTCCGCAATCCGAATCCGCGCCATCCCCTGCCGTTCAAGCGCACGACAGGTTGCTTCGAGATACGAGGAATCATGTTGCACGAATTTATCTCGTATCGCCGTTTCATCCATGAGTTTCAAAAATGCGCGCACGTCATCCGGATGCGTCCCGACGCGCGTCGTCACGCCGTGTTTTGCCGCAACGCGAATGTTGTATCGCGTTTTTTGATGAAGAGCCGCCTGCAGCTGCTCCACGTCAGGAGAAAGATCAAGCAGAATCGTTGATGCGGGGTTCTGCGAATCATTCCGACGCATGACGAGCGGGATCAATCCTTCCGGCGCGCCGAGCTCGACGCACGGTTCAAACCGCCAAAAAAACGCGCCTGGCACCGCGGCGGGAATCTGTTCGGCGAACGCGTGAAACACCGAGCGGACGTCCGCTGGAGAAAGACGAGACAAAAATGCCGGTCCACGCGGGGCAAACCAATACCCTCCAACGACTGGCTTCGAACGAAACTCCATTTGCGCGGCAGCGAGCCATGCACCCGAATCATCAATCAATGCAAAACGTTTTACTTGAACGCCTCGCGACATCCGAAAGTCGCCCCATGCCCAGGACTGCAAAAACTGCGCCCAGGTTCTCCCGGTCTGAAATGCTTCCCATGGATGGGAATCAACAATCTCGAGCAGCTTCATTTGGAAAGAAGGCGTAACGCTTCCCGAATGCGAGCAGACGCATCCGTCACACTCGCATCAACATGTTTCAACGCTTCACGTGCTTGCGCAACGCTATAGCCAAGCGACGCAAGACCGTCGATCACGTCTTGATCCGCGCCGTGTGCCGCATCTTCATTCACAAGCTGTCCTTTGAGCTCAAGGATGATCTTTTGTGCCGTCTTCGTTCCTACGCCGGGCACGGATGTCAGCGTCGCGAGATCACCCGTCATGATCGACCGACGCACCGTCTCGAGAGATCCCGCAGACAAGATCGTAAGCGCGACTTTTGGACCAACGCCGGAAATCGAGATGAGCTTCTCAAAAAAATGAAGCTCCTCGAGCGTGGAAAACGCGAAAAGTTCACGTACATCTTCTCGGACATGATCGTGCGTATATACAAACCGCTGTTCGCCGACCTTCAACGAAGAAATAAATGGGATGCTTCCTTTGACGAGAAATCCAATGCCCTGCACTTCAAGAAGCGCCGACGTGGAATGAACGTCGAGAATGGTGCCGCGAAGAGATCCGATCATGCGCATATCCTACGACAACGGTCGATATTTGGCGAATAAAAAAACCGCCTGGATGAGACCCAGGCGGCAACCTCCCGTATGGAGCGCTATGGCTCACATCGCAGGCGGTGATACGTGGCGAGATAGACCTTGCGTGCGTCTTCGTTCCGCTCCCGGCGCATGCACTCGCCGAGCAGCCGATACGCCTCCGCAAGTTCGGAGTGATCCACTTTGAGACGGATCAACCCCTTTTTGTCCGCGCCCAAGCAGGGCGCGGTCGTTCCATCAATTCGACGCCGCGCGGCATCAAAGATGGATCGCTCTTCGGCAGAAAGCGCGGTTGGCTCGATAGCCGACGGCACGCAGACTGACGAAACGCTTGGCGCGACCGAAGAAGAGGGTGTCGGAGCCACAGCGAGGCTCGGCATCGCGGAAGGCGCTTGCGTCGGATGAGCCGACGGCTGCACCGTCCCCGTTCCTCCTGCGCCGGTCGCCGACGGGATGCGGCGAACATATGCGACCGTTGCCGTCGTGACAGCGCCGATGCACACCATCACGAGACCAAGTCCGATGAGCGGCATCCGACGCTGCATCGGAATCGCGATACTGTCCGTCGTATTCCTCGGTTGCGTCGACGGTGGACGCTTCTTGGAACCGACGCCATCAGTTGAGGCGTCGATCGTCGGAAGCTCTGCGCGTTCTCGTACAGAGTTCCGCGCGTTCGTCGTCTCCGCAGCTTCCGCCTCGGCGAGACGCCGCAAGGCGATCTGCGCCGACGGGACGCGCTTGTCCAGATCTCGCTCGAGCAGGTCGAGGATGAGCCGCTCAAGAAGCGGATTCATCCCATCGACCAGCCGAGACGGATATTTCTCCTCCTTGAGGGGCTGCTGGAGCTCAACACCGAGCTTCACCTGCAACTGATCCCCCTCATCGATATCGAGGACGAGACGGCCAGTCACGAGCTCATAGAGCACGCACCCGGCCGCGTACAGGTCAGCTCTCTGGTCGACGTACTTCGAATCCAACGCCTGCTCTGGCGCGAGATACGAAGGCGTCCCCATAATGAACCCTTGCCGCGTCAATGAATCTCGACGGCCATCCGCCATCAAGTTCTTCCCGATGCCAAAATCGATGAGCTTCACGACGGGATGATCCCCGTCGCCGCGATACATAATATTGGCCGGCTTGACGTCGCGATGAATGATCGACGCCGTGTGAAGCACCTCGAGAATCTGAAAGAGTTGCCGCGCGATACTGTACAGCTCCTCCTTTGGAAGCAGCGACCGCTGCGGTCGCCTCCCGCGTAGCCGGTGTGCCGCGCGATCGATGTACGCTTCGAGCGTCTCGCCGTGGACGTGCTCCATCACAAGGAACACGTTGCCGTCACGGTCTTGCACCGCATCGATAAATGCGGGCAATCCCGGATGGCTCAAGCTGCCGAGCAAACGGATCTCGCGCAACATGCGCGCGCTCCGATCCTTTGCTTCAGCCTCCATGCCCGCACCTGAGCTGGGCGCGGAAAACTCTTTGATCGCGACATCACGTTGCGCGATCGCGTCGAAGCCGAGATACACCTTGCAAAAGCCACCTTCGCCAAGTGGCTTGTACAGCTGATACCGACCCGATTTCTCGGGAGTATCTGTCTCAATCGGACGAAGCGCCAGTCTCTGGCCTTGTTCCATGCTATCTCCTTTTCAAAGACCGTGTACCGAATCGACCTCGACTCGGAGGCCTCGACCATAGCGAAAAACCAGCCGTTTGTCAAGGCTGGTTGTCGTTTCTTTCTTGTGCGCTACGCTCGTTTCACCGCAAGCCGTAATGTGGCTCCACTCAGCGAAATATCGGCTTGTTCGCCATATTCCGCAGGGATCGCCTCCGCGATGGATAGATGCGCGGCTTTCACATCCTCCGAAATAGACGCCGACTGTTCCTCAAGCATATCCCGTAACCCGGTGTCTTCGGTGGCGATCACGAGGTCGATACGGTCATGCGGCGCAAGCCCCGTTGCCTTTCGGGCATTCATAATGTGACGCACGAGTTCTCGAACCATCCCCTTCTTTCGCAGTTCGGGCGTTAGTTCTGTATCCAATCGAATCGCCCACAGATCTGGTTCCGGGATATCTGCCGCGCGCGCGTCGATCCCAATCGCTTCGACGTTGAGCTCATCACGAATCAATCGGAAGACGTCCTGACGAGCACTTAATCGAGATGCTTCTGCCGCGTCACGGAAAAAGATTTCGAGTTTTGCGAGCGCCTGACGAACCGGGAGTTTTGCAACAACGCGCGCTTCGAGACCACGCGTCACAACGTCACGCGCCCATGCCATATCTGCCAATAGCTGTTCGTCGATCAAACGCTCATCCGCCTTCGGCCATCGATCAAGATGAACGGACATCTTGGCGCCGCCAAGATCTTGATAGAGCTTCTCGGCGAAGAACGGCGCAAACGGAGCAAGAAGCAACGCAAGCTCAAGCAGCACTTCACGCAGCGTCCGGAGCGCATCCATGCGATCGTATGCATCACTTCCTTTCATGCGTTCACGAGATCTGCGAAGCCACCAGGTCGACACATCATCCACAAATGGACGGAGCAGTCGAATCGCTTCAACGAGATCGTATCGATCCATGGCGGCGGTCATGTCTCGCTCGGTTTCCATGAGACGCGCAAAAATCCATCGATCAAGAATCTGCGTCGATCGTGGACGCGTAACCTCAACCTTCTCCCCTTCGGCGTACGTCACATAAAACGCGCGGACATTCCACAGCGTTCCAAGTAATGAGCGCTGAATCGATTCGCAATCCTTCCGCGAAAAATTCAACTGCTCCGCGCGCACGACCGGCGAAGACAAGAGGTACAGTCGAAGCGCATCCGCCCCAACTTCCGTCATGATCTCCCAAGGATCCGGATAGTTTTTCAACTTCTTCGACATCTTCTTCCCATCTTCCGCCATCACCAGACCCGTCACAACGACATCCTTAAATGCCGGCTTATTAAAGAGTGCCGTCGAGAGAACATGCAGGCTATAAAACCAGCCACGCGTCTGATCCTGCCCTTCTGCGATGAAATTCGCAGGAAAGTTTGTCTCAAACCATTCCTTTCCTTCAAAGGGATAATGCCCGGACGCATACGGCATGCTCCCCGATTCAAACCAGCAATCAAACACCTCGGGAATGCGATGCATGACGCCACCGCAGTCACAGGGCAACTTCACCTCATCGATGCCCGGACGATGCATGTCAATCTTCGCTGACGTTCCGGCAACCGCCTTCGCTTTCAGATCCGCGAGCGACGAGACGATGACGCGCTTCTCACATTCCTCACATTCCCACACCGGAAGCGGCGCGCCCCAGTATCGCGTTCGCGAGATACACCAGTCCGGCGCGGTCTCAAGTCCCTTTCCAAACCGACCTTCCTTAAAATGCTCCGGATGCCACGTAATCTTTTTCGCGGTTTCGAGCATTTTTGGTTTCAACTTCGTGATATTCACAAACCAGGCGGGTTGCGCCTTGTATATGAGGAGCGAGTTACATCGCCAACACACCGGGACGCTGTGCATGATTGTTTCTCGTCGGTACAGCAATCCGCGACGTTCCAAATCTTCCATGATCACCTCATCCGATTCTTTGATCGGACGTCCGGCGACAAGAGCGATCTCCGGCTTCTGACGTCCTTCTTCATCGACCGTTTCAAGCAACGGTAACTCATGCGCCTTTGACGCCATGAAGTCCTCTTCTCCAAACGCCGGAGCCGTGTGCACCAATCCGGTACCATCGTCCGCGCTCACGTATCCCATTGCCACGACACGATACGCGTTGTCTTGAACCGGAAGATACGAATACAACGGCTCGTATTCCAGACCTTCGAGCTCCGACCCATTCATGCGACCAACGACTTCAAACGGAACCTCTCCCGTCGATGCGAGCGGATAATACTGTTTCAACACCTCGCTCATGCGCGCCTCGGCGAAGATGAGCGTGTCACCCGTTTCGCTGACATGAACTTTGACATATACCAAATCCGGATGAACCGCGATGGCGGTATTTGCCGGGAGCGTCCACGGCGTCGTCGTCCAGGCGAGAAGATACGTGTGATCTTCTTGCTTGACCTTAAACTTCACGGTCACGGCAGGATCCGTATGATCTTCATACGAATTCCCCATCGCGATCTCAAAATTCGAGAGTGGCGTTGCGCACCGCGGACAATACAACGACACGCGACGATCCTTGTAGAGATATCCTTTCTTATCCAGTTCCGAGAAAACCCACCACACCGACTCGATGTATGAGTCATCCATCGTCTTGTATGAGTGCTCGAAATCGACCCAACGACCGATGCGCTTCACATAGCGATCCCATTCCGCCTCATACGTCGAAACCGACGAACGACACGCCGCATTAAACGCGCCAATTCCGTACGCTTCAATATCCCGCTTTGAGTCGAGCTTTAGTTCCTTTTCGATCAAATTCTCGATTGGAAGTCCGTGACAGTCCCATCCCCAACGACGAGGGACGCGATATCCCTGCATCGTCCAGTACCGTGGAACAGCATCCTTCAATGCCGACTGAAGGAGGTGCCCGTAATGCGGCAACCCTGTCGCAAACGGAGGCCCGTCATAAAATACATATCCTTTTTGTTCGGATCGCTCCTCGATGGATCGTTCAAAAATACGCTTCTTTTCCCAAAAAGCGGCCATCTCTTCCTCCATCTTTGGAAACGATGGACGCGACGATGATTGGTCAGGAGATTGTTCGGACATATGCCGCTCTACTGTGCGGTTTTTCGAGCAGACGGTCAAGATAGAAACCGAGTGCTACAATCCTGGCATGTCACATCCCCCTCTTTTTCTCGGCGCAGATCATGCCGGATTCGAACTCAAAGAGTCGCTCAAGGCCGCTCTTCAAGAACACGGATACACCCTTCGCGATCTTTCACCGACCTGTCATCCGGATGACGATTATCCGGAACACGCCCGACGCGTTGCGCGGGCTGTGGCAAAAACGCCAGGAAGTCGCGGCATTCTCGTATGCGGATCCGGCATTGGCGTATCCATCGCCGCAAATCGCATCAAAGGCATTCGCGCATTTGACGCACATGACGAAGACGAAACCATTCTCGCCCGCGAACACACGGACGCAAACATCATCGCGTTTTCCGGCTGGCGTTTTTCTCCAAAAGACGCGTACGCGCTTCTCATGACATTCCTCTCGACTCCCGCCTCGCGCGCCGCTCGACACGTCCGACGTCGAACGCAGCTTGGATGATATGCACGAGCTTCTGCCGGCGATTCTTGTACACGATGAAGCATCTTTTCGAGAGCGTCTTTCGGTCGTACGCGATCTCGTTCCGGTTGTTCACCTCGATGTCATGGATGGCGCGTTCGTGCCAAACCGAACGTGGTTCGATGCAGCCGTTCTCGCTTCCCTAAACATGCCGGTGCGTTTCGAATTACACCTCATGGTGCAAGATCCTGAACGCGTCATCCAAGACACCGCCGCGATTCCTTCTGTGATTCGATACCTGTGGCATCAAGAAGTTGCCATACATCACGCGCAGCTCATCGAAGCCGTTCACGCTATGCACAAAGAGGCGGGCCTCGCGCTCAATCCTCCGACGCCGATCGATACGCTCGTACCGCACATTGATTCTCTCGACGAGATTCTCGTTATGGGAGCCGCGCCCGGCTTCTCGGGACAAACGCTAGAGCCTCACACGATTGATAAAGCACGATCCCTTCACGAGCGCTGGCCGCATATCCCCATCGGCTTTGATATCAATGTCAACGAAGAAACGATCCCAGCACTTCTTGAGGCCGGCGTTTCTCGATTTTGTTCCGGAGGCGCGATCTTTCGCGCCGAACATCCCGAGCGCGCGCTCCACTCACTTCTCGAGCTACTTCGCTAACGCCTGTCACCATACCCGCGAGTTTGTTATTCTCTCTCCATATGTCCACGCTTCGTTTTCTTTGCACGGCCGCGCTTACCGCTACCGGTCTCTTCGTCGGTCTCGCGGCACATGCCGCATCACCAACGCCCGGCGATCTCGTCAAGCTCTCCAATCGACCTGACGTGTACTACTACGGCTCGGACGCAAAACGATACGTATTCCCCAACGAAAAAACCTACTTCACCTGGTACACGGGATTTTCGACAAAAACAGTGACGGACACAGAACTCGCCGCCATTCCGATCGGCGGAGCCGTGACGTACCGTCCCGGCACGAAGCTCGTCAAAGTCACAACGGATCCAAAAGTCTATGCCGTTTCTCATGGCGGCACGCTTCGTTGGATCACGACGGAAGCCCTCGCCACACAACTCTTTGGCTCGCAGTGGAATCTGTTCGTAGAAGATCTTCCCGATGCCTTTTTTGCGACTTACAAACTTGGATCTCCAATCTCCGCGGCAGGAGACTACTCCGCGTCTTCCGAACAAGCGCAAAGCGCAACGATCAGCGCGGATAAACAACCGCTTCCCGTCTCTCCAACTCCCGTTCCTCCCACGCCCACCACGACGACCGGAACAATCGCGCTGTCTCTCTCCAAAACCGTTGCCCAAGCTGGCGATTTCATCACCATTATCGGCACGAGCACGCATCCGACAGGCATTACCAGCCTCAAAGTCTTTTTCGATGACGTTCTCGTCAAAACCTGCACCGCGTCACCCTGTTCCGGCGAAACGCAAATCCCCGTGTCCGGCACAAAAACATCCTATGCGGTGACCGTCATCTCAACCGCGGTGAACGCAACGACACAGACAAGCTCTGCAACGGTCACCATCGACGGAACAATGAGCACACTCGTCACGATCCGCGTCGGCCGATCCGTGGTCAAACCCGGACAAGCCGCCGAAATCATCGTGGAATCCGACGCATCCATTGCCGCGATCCGTACCGACATCTACATCGATGATGCCTCGATTGAAGCGTGCGCCTCTTCCATTCGTCGCTGCGCCTGGAGCGACATTCTTCCAGGCAGCATCGGAACCACGTACAACGTCTACGGAAAAGTGACCGACAACCTTGGCCGTACATATCTCACGGCGCATAAATCAATTACCGTCGGCGCGAACGACAGCCCCGCTGTCACGATCCTCTCCGGAAAATCGCTCATCTACCCGCATGAAACCGTTGACGTTACCGTGACCGGCAGCGATGACAATGGCATTACCATGACGGAAATTCTGAAAGACGGAACGGTTCTCAAGACCTGCACATCCGCTTCCCCGTGCACGCTCGTCACGGGTCCATGGGACACAATCGGTTTTCTCACATTCGTCGGCCGCGCAACCGATGCGCTCGGCCTCGTCTCCACAAGCGATCCCATCACCATCACCGTCACACAACCATAACCACAACGTAGATCGATGAACCCCGCGTGTGTTCATTCACATGCGACGAGTTGACGTTTCATCCCCCCTCCCGCACACTAGAACGGTCTTACTCCTAACACTATCTTCCATGCTCCGCACAAAATTGTCTGCGCTCGCAGGAATCATCGCAACGGTCACCATGACCTTTGCGCCTGTCGCGACGCACGCCGCAGATGCGACGTCTTTTGCTCCTGGTGATCTTATTCGCGGCCATGCCGTCAGCACGGTCTACTACTTTGGACCGGACGGAAAGCGCTACGTGTTCCCCAACGAAAAAACGTACTTCACTTGGTACACGGATTTTTCCAAAGTGAAAACCATTTCCGATGGTCAGCTTGGAACGATCCCGCTTGGACGAAGCAACGTCACCTATCGCCCGGGATACAAAATGATCAAGATCACGACAGATCCGAAGACCTACGCGGTCGATCAGGGCGGCATCCTTCGCTGGGTCAAAACAGAGCAGATCGCGCAAACGCTCTTCGGCTTGAACTGGAGCGACCGCATCGATGACCTGCCGGATCCGTTCTTCATCAACTACAAAGTCGGAACCCCGATTGAAATGGCGACCGACTACAAGACACAAGATGTCTTGAATGCAACGCCGAACATCATGATCGATAAGCAGTTCGATGAAAAAGCGATCACGATCACGATTGGTAGCGCATCCAACGGTTTTGTCCCCTCGACAACAACCATCAAGACAGGAACAACCGTAACGTGGACAAACGCAGACGTTGTTCCGCACACGGTTACCGCCGCTGGCTTCAACTCCGGAACAATCCAACCTGGAAAGACCTATGTCCGCACGTTCACAACGCCTGGCGCGTTTGACTATAAGTGCGACATTCACACGGTCATGCAAGGAACGTTGAACGTCGTAAACTAGTTCAGTGCTCCTCGTAAAAAACCGCCTCTCAAAGGCGGTTTTTTCGTGCTACACTTGAAACCTATGGCGCGCCATGAATCATCCGCCGAATTGCTCGAACGTACGGCGAATGACATTCGTCAGGACATCATCACGTCTCTCGTCGCAGCCGGCTCCGGTCACTCCGCAGGTCCGCTCGGCATGGCCGACGTCTTTACCGCCCTCTACTTTCACATCGCGAACATCTCCCCAGAAACGCGTGCGGCAGCGGATCGCGATCGCATCGTTCTCTCGAACGCACATATCTGCCCCGTACTGTACGCTACGCTCGCGCGTCGCGGATATTTCCCCGTCGACGAACTCAAAACGCTTCGAAAACTCGGTTCTCGTCTTCAAGGCCACTCCAACAATCACGCACAGCCCGACATCCCGATCGAAACGTGTGGCGGCCCGCTCGGCCAAGGTCTCTCACAAGCCGTCGGATTCGCTCTCGCATCCCGCGAAAACCGCCGACGCGGTGACCAACCAACCTGGCACACATGGGCACTGCTTTCTGACGGTGAACTCGATGAAGGACAAACCTGGGAAGCGCTCATGATGGCCGGTAAACTCGATCTTCGCGAACTCACGATCTTCGTCGATCGCAATAACATTCAGATCGATGGCTTCACCGAGAACATCATGCCGCTCGAACCGCTTGCCGATAAATTCCGTTCCTTTCGCTGGACCGTGCTCGAGGTTGATGGTCACAACATCCCACAGATCATCGAGGCTGCAGGGCAGGCACAATCGACCGCCGAACATCCAACGGTCATTCTGTGTCATACGATTCCTGGAAAAGGCGTCGGTTTCATGGAAAACCGATTTGAATGGCACGGGAAGCCGCCAACGGCAGATGAAGCCAAGATCGCCCTGACAGAATTACGCACATTAGCCGGATCTATTCATAGCGAACACGAATAACCCTTATCTATGCCTCCATCTTCTTCTCCCGCAAAACGCCCCAGCCTTCTTGCCTGGATCGGTTTTGCAATCATTGTTGCGCTCACCGTTTGGTTTTTGAGCGTTCTCTTTTCACGCAGCGCCTATTATCGTCCGATGATGCAGCGCCTCGGCACGAACGCGACCGCAGGATCCGGTGTCGCGTTTTTTGCCGCTAAAGAAGGTGGCGTCGTCACGCAAGCCATTCCTCCAATGATGGGCTCTGCGGACATTCTCATCGAGAAAGATGCGCGCGGCATGATGCCGTACCCTGCGCCGGGCGGATCCGCCGCAACGGATCTTGATGGAAACTCGACCCAACCGCGCGTCATCAAAACAGGAAACCTGACGCTTCGCGTTGCGGATGCTCCCGCTTCCGTCAACACGATTCGCGACATCGTCACAAAGGCAAACGGATTCGTCGAATCCTCCTCCCTCTCGGATAGCGGTTCGGGCCCGCGCAGCGCTTGGATTACGGTGCGCATTCCCGTCGCCGCGTTTGAATCAACGCTTACCGAACTCAAAGGAATCGCGACGCTTGTACTGAATGAATCCATCCAAGGACAAGACATTACAAGCGAATTCGTGGATCTCGAAGCGGATCTTCGCAATACAAAGGCAGAAGAAGCGTCCTACCTCGAAGTACTCAAGCGCTCTGGTGACGTTCAAGACATTCTCGACGTCACGCAACGCCTCGCAGAAGTTCGTGGACGCATCGAACGCCTCGAGGGTCGCAAGCGCTATCTCGAAAATCGAACGGATTACGCAACGCTCTCGATTACCGTCACCGAAGAAACGCGTATCGAAGCTCCGACACGAACCTGGAAGCCCGGCTCCGTATTCCGTGAAACGATCAATGACCTCGTCATCACTCTTCAAGAACTCGTGAACTTCCTTATTCGCGCAGGACTTGCAATCCTCGGCCTCCTCCTCCCGATCGCTCTCATCACCGGCGTTGTCATCTGGATCGGGTGGCGCATCGTCAAAGCAATTCTCCGCCGTTTGGGTAAAAAATAACATGTTGCATCCAGACGCACATCTTCATCCTCACGCCCTTCTGCCAACGGCGGACATGATCCCGACCCGAAACGGGTACGGAGACGCGCTTGTGGAACTCGGCACCGAGAATCCTGACATCTTCGTGCTTACGGGGGACCTCGCGGAGTCCACGCGTGCCCATCTGTTTCAGCGCGCATTCCCTGATCGATTCATCGAGTGCGGCGTTGCCGAACAAAACATGATGGGCGTTGCCGCGGGCCTCGCATACGCCGGGAAGATTCCGTTCGTTTCGTCGTATGCCGTATTCGTCCCAGGTCGCAACTGGGACCAACTGCGCGTATCCGTGTGCTACGGCAATGCGAATGTAAAAATCGCGGGTGCACACTCCGGTATTTCCGTTGGTCCAGACGGCGCCACGCATCAAGCGCTCGAAGATCTCGCCATCACGCGCGTTCTTCCGAATCTCGTCGTTGTCGCGCCTTGCGACTACGAAGAAACACGCAAATGCACACGCGCCTTCGTCGCCCATGCCGGCCCATGTTACTTCCGATTCGCCCGAGAAAAAACGCCCGTCATAACGACGCCGGATACGCCATTTGAGATTGGCAAAGCGTACCTCTGCCGAGAAGGATCTGACGTGACAATTGCCGCCTGCGGCCCCCTGCTCCATGAAGCGCTCCTCGCCGCTGAAACGCTTTCTTCGCGCGGGATCGAAGCAGACGTTTTGAATTGTCATACGCTCAAGCCGTTCGACGAACAGACCCTCCTCACATCGGTCAAAAAGACGAAGGCCTGCGTTACCGTAGAAGAACACCAGATCATCGGCGGACTTTACGGCGTTGTTTCTGAAACGCTTGCACGCACCTATCCTGTCCCAATTGAAGCCATCGGCATGAACAACCGCTTTGGAGAATCAGGCGAACCTCACGAACTCCTCACAAAATACGGCATGCGAGCCTCAGATATCGTGCGTGCCGCAGAGCGAGCCATTTCGCGCTCCACATAACCCCACCCCCTCCGCGCTCGAAGGCGCGCCTGCTATGCTAGCGGCGTATGAAACAGCCTTCCCGTCGAAGCTTTGACGTTATCGCGATCGGTGAGTCCCTCCGCGACGTGTTTTACATGTTGCATGACCAGAATCACGGCGTTCACCTGGACGCCGAGCGCAATCTCCTGTGCGTAGAATACGCCGAAAAAATCCCGGTCGAAACCGTCGTAAAAGTTCCGGCCGCAGGCAATTCGGCGAATGCCGCGGTTGGCGCATCCCGTCTCGGGCTCAAAACCGCACTCGTAACCTGGGTCGGAAAGGACGTCGCAGGCGATCATGTCCGTGCCGCTCTCAAAAAAGATAAGGTCGATCACCGATACGTCACCATTGATGCATCCAGTCCGACGAGCGAAGCGACAATTCTGAACTATCAAAAGGAACGAACACAGTTCGTTTACTTCACGCCGCGGACCTACTCGCTCCCCTCGCTCGCAGACACGCGTTGTATCTACTACTCGGCAATGGGAACAAAACACATCGCATTCGATCGCACGCTCACACACTATCTCAAAGATCATCCGGAAACGTTTTTCGCGTTTCAGCCCGGCACTACACACGTACTCTCCGGTTTTCGAGCAATCGCCCCACTCCTCAAGCGCAGCGATCTCTTTATTTTGAATAAAGACGAAGCACATCACCTCCTCCCCGATGGAGAACGTACGATGCTTAACCTGTTAGAATCATTTCACGGACACGGTGCGAAGATCGTCATCATCACCGATGGCGGCAACGGCGCGCATGCGTACGATGGAACAGATCATTGGTTTATGCCCATTATTCCTGCCCGCGTTGTCGAAAAAACCGGCGCAGGAGATAGCTTTGCAACAGGTGTTACCGCCGCTCTTCTCAAACGCCTCCCGCTTTCCGAGGCGCTCCGCTGGGGTGCGTTGAACAGCGCGAGCGTCATTGGCCACGTCGGACCACAAGCCGGTCTCCTCACCACACAGGAGATGCATAGCCAGCTCAAAAAGCACGCAAAAATCCAAGCGGTACATCTTGAGAAATAAAAAAAGACCTCACTGCGAGGTCTTAAAGAAAGGTGCACGCACGCCCTATAGACACAATGATACGTCGTTCATGTGACGGACGACGCGTCTTCGCGCACAGCGAGAAAACGATATCCCGTTCCATACATTCTACGCGAGCTTTTTAACATGAGATTCTTCCCACCAACGTATTGCGTGATTATTGGAATGAATCCCAGATGCGCAGACATCTCCTGCCCCTGCGGAGGTGAATCACCCAACGCAACAATTGAAATCTGCCTGCCTTCGTTCGGATATTGGCGATCAAATGCCAACAACTCCTCAAATGTCGCTGAACGCAGCCCGCGTCGACGGATCTCCTGGAGAACAAGCCCTTCTGTCGTACTCTCGCTCATACGGACATAGACAAAGACACACACCCGATCCGTCCTCGCGACCCTCCTTCTCTCGTGCGAATCGAGGAAAAAATCCGCGTAGGTCGCATCAACCCGTTCGGAAAACTGCTGCCTAAGGTCACGAAACGTTGGCATTCGATACGAGACATGCGCGGGAAAAACACGCGCATCGTCATACACCTCCACGTCTGCTTCTTGCTCCTCCAAAGGAGGCGGCGTTTGAGAAGCATGCGGCTTCGAAGGAGCGGGACCAAGAAGAAGATCTACGACACGGCTTCGAAGTTCGGCGTCTTTGATAACGCGTTCGAGATGCGCCTGTTCTACACCTCGCTCCATAATCGCATCAATCAAAATTCGGACAAACACTTCGCTCGGGACATCGAACGGATTTTCCATAGATCCTCCTGGCGTGTCAAAATTATTCGCCGTCCTCGTTCATCAAAGAGCATGAAAGAAACATGCTGTCCGGAAGATCCGCGGCCGTTTCTGACACTGGCCGTTCTACTCTACAACAGCGAAAATGTCAATCCATCTTGACCAATGATGAGTTGACAAAACGCTCTTCTTCTGGCAGTGTCGCAACAGCTCTTTCCATCACTTTTGCCCACAAAAGGAGGGTTTCTCATGAGGAAGTTGCTCCATACGGACCCGGATTCGACGGACAACGCACGCGCCGCAGAGGCCGAGACGTTCCTCTCGGAACACCCGGAGCTACAGTACGTATCGACGTGCATAGACCTCCTCCGCAAGGCGAACGTCGACTGGTTTACGTCCGGGCAGCTTCGCGACGCATTCCCAGCCAACGTTCGCATGAAGTGGTTCGTCGATCGGCCGGATATTCGGCAGCGGATCACGACAGAGCTCACGGGCCTCAAAGCCGGTGCGGCGCGCAAGCGCAGCACGGAACGCCAGGCGATGGATATCGACGACGCCATTGGTGTTGACTGCACCGTGCAGGAGTTTGATGCGGCATTTCAGCCCGACGAGCTCGCGGTATATGGCGACGCAGGAGCGATCTTCAAGCTCCTTCTCGAGCGATTCCCCTGGGAGACGAATGATCCGCTGCTTCGCGAACTCGTTGCAATGCTCCTCGACGCTCTGCTCGAGCCTCGAGGAGACAAGCCGCAAATCATGAGTCATCTCCAGATGCGCTCGGCGCTCCCCGAGGAGCACGTCCAGGAACGAATCCCGCTCCGCGTACGCGTCGCGGTGAACCGCGCGAGGCTGGAACACGAGGCCGAGCATCCTTCGAAGCCGTTCACGGCAGAGATGGAGCTCGCCATTATGACGCCTGTGACAATCGCAGCGCACCTCGACCTCCTCGAGGTGTACCACGTGTTCAAGCGCGCCGGCGAGCTGATGGCGTTCATTCCCGTTGCGGCAGACGAAGACGGGACGGTGAACATGCTCGAGACCGAACACCCCGCCACGCGACCGACACCGCTCGTCCCTCCGGACGACCTCGAAGCGCACCGCATGGAGCGTCCTACACACCTCCCGGCGCTTCCAGAAGAAGATGCTGTCGTCGAGGCGGAGGCGATCGATGAAGCCGACGTCGCAGAAGAGATGTCACAAAAACCCGGCATCAAACTCTCGCTTTCGGAACTCGAGGAGTCGAAAAGCGATTCCGGCGCACGACCCCGAAGCTCGCTTCTCGAGCTCGCGAACGGTGTCTTTATCCCTCGCCTGAAGGAGAAAGGCGTGGAGATCAAGAATCCAAAAACGTGCAAAAACGAAGACCTCGCCGCACTGGCCGAACTCGTGGACGATGGGAAGTGGCCCCTTCAGCCAAAAGCACGCATCTCCATGATGACGTGTTTCATCAAGGATCAGGCCGCGGAACGGCTCAACGGCCACTCCCTGACGGAGCAGCAGCTCATCGGACCATTTCTGGAGCTCCTACCAGAGGATGTCCGCACACGAGTCGCGAAGACTCTCGCAAGCACCCTTTCTGCGACGAAACGCGCCGCAGAATAACGCACAACCACCTCCCGTGAGGTGGTTTTTTCATGCTATGCTTTTTGTGGAAGACTTTTATACAAGAGATGCATGAGGCGGCAGAGTGATCTGCTGCCGCGATCAAACGGCGGAACCTCGATCGGATTCATTATTCTTTACATACATTCCGAATCCATCGACCCGACCTCGAGTCGGGCTCCCGCCTCATTCATCCGTTCTCACCAGCTCCCGCCTCCGCCGCCGCCAAATCCGCCACCGGATCCTCCGCCAGAAAATCCTGATCCGCCCGACCCTGCCGACGACGGGGAAAATCCTGCCGCGGCAGATGCGTTAAACGCGCCGATATTTCGCACGAGCGACGTCATCCAGTTTGCACGGAAGGCATCTCCTTCTGCCCAATCTGGGGCTTTAATATCCATATCCTTAAATTGCTCCGTCCATTCCTTTTCAACCCCCAATGCAATCGCGTACGGCAGGAGTGCCTGAAACCGTTCCGGTGTTCGAGCCGGCGCATTATGAAATGCGATCCGATCTTTTTCCGCGACCGTGAGATACAACTCAAATCCCTTAATTTTTCGTAAGATTTCTGTACCCTTAAGCGTTCGTTTTGGCATGATAAATCCAAAGGCGATGATAATCAGTCCCGAAACAACGACTGCAAACACACCAAAGATTGTTCCTCCCCCAAACAACACCGACAACCAAATGAGCAGCACGCCGACGATGACATACACGCCGACGTTGTTGTACCACGTGTTCGAAAAATACCCTCGCTTTTCAAACGCATCCGCAACGCGCTTCCGAAACGCTGTTACCACGAGATAAATCTTCTTCTCTCGAAATTGATCGACACGAATTTCGGGACCGGAATCAAACATGCCGCTCATGAGCCCCGCAAGCGCGGCATCCAGATCTTTTGGCTCCTTCATTTTTACCAACGTATATGTTGGCGTTTTCGAAAACAATCCGTCTTTTTCTCCAAACCGGACATGGATGTATCCCCGCCGCGCAAGCTCAATCAGCGCAGCCGCAACTCCGCGGGCCGGGACGGTTCCGTTTTCGCGCGCCGCAGCGACTTCATGCGGTTCCAGATGCTCCGGCGGCTCATATTCTGGAATAACCGACCCCATCTGCGGATCGCGTCCAAACTTCCACCAGGCAGAAAACATAAAAACGAACACAATCACCGGAATCGCTAGCGCGAAATTGTCTCGGAGTATCATCAACGCTCGTTCAAGTGACGATGGCGCACGGATGATCCCGCGTGGCATGCCCGCGACAATCGTGAACCCTTCGCCTGGCAACAGCGCTCGCGAAGAGGAGAACGTCACAAATCGATCAAAGGAATTCGTTTTACATTCCGCCGCGGGAGATCCGTACGGACCCGTATAGCACGCGGCCTTCGGCGGATACTTCAGAATCTCCGGAGGCATCTTCAGAGAAAATGACGACTGCTCAATGATCACCGGCCACTCGTTTCCCGTAACGTTCCAATACAATTCGCTATGATCATCAAAAAAATTAATGGCGCGATTTGTTCGATATCGGATCGTGTAGACGTGCGAACCGGTGATCGTCCGATCCGGGTCACCAATCTTGATCACGACACTGCCGCCGGTATTCGAGATATCCGTCTCAATGGGCGCATCGTCCATCCGCGTTTCAATATCGCCCAAACGAAGATGATACGAATAGCCGTTTCGGTCATATCGAACCGGTATTTTTCGAAAGATCCCGTGTTTTTCCGCTTTCTCAAAATCGTAGGTAATCGTTTCAACAACCGTGAGGTTTCGTTCCGCATCCACCTCTGCTTCAACGCGAAAATCACGAATAACCTCTGCATGTACAAACCGCGGAGCGCATAACAGCGCAATTCCTGCGAAGAACCCAAGAAAACCAAGAAGACGTTTCATACGCGAGTAGGGTACAATGTCCTCATGTCTACCGCAAAATCTCGCTCCGTCGACATCTTGACTATCGGCGCCGCAACCCGAGACGTCTTTATTTTGAGCCCGCGCTTCAAAAGCGTTCGCGATCCGAATGCACCGGATGGGTTTGACACTTGTTTCCCGCTTGGGGCAAAAATCGACGTCGATAACATCGTGTTCGAAACCGGTGGAGGCGCAACAAACGCCGCGGTCACGTTTGTACGGTTCGGTTTCAAGACCGCGACCGTCGCGCGTCTTGGAAAGGATATTGGTGGCCGAGAACTCGTAGAGCGACTTGCGGAGCACGGCATCGATACCCACGCGCTTCAAGAAGATCCCCGCGAGGGAACCGGATATTCCCTCATTCTTGTTTCCGGCAGTGGGCAACGAGCAATCCTCGTGTACCGCGGCGCCTCGCGCAACATTGATCCTAAACGGATCGACTGGAAGCGACTCGACCCCTCCTGGATCTATCTCACGTCTGTCGCGGGCAACGCACAGATTCTCAAATCCATCTTTTCGCAGGTTAAAACGCGCAAAATGAACGTGGCATGGAACCCAGGAAACGCCGAGCTTGAGCTTGGACTCAAAACACTCACTCCGTGGCTGGTTCAGACAGACATCTTGATTCTCAATCGAGAAGAAGCCGCAGAACTCGCAGATGCCGCGCCCCGTCATCTTGATCGAATTCTACATCGTCTCTCTCCCCTCCCTCGTCAGGCGCTCGTGATCACGGACGGCCAACATGGCGCCTACGTTCACACGCGCGGCACCACGTGGTATGCACCCGCACTCTCTGGAAAACGCATCAACACAACCGGCGCAGGTGACGCATTTGGCAGCGCATTTACCGCCGCAGCGATCAAAACAGGCAATCTTGAAGTCGGACTTCGCGCCGGAATGCTCAACTCCTTTGGCGTGATCACCCACATGGGCGCAAAAGCAGGCATCCTCAAGACCTTCCCCTCATCAAAAGATCTCAAACGCGTCACCGTACGAACCCTCTCGGTCGCGTAATATGCTGATCGGAAAGACACTCAAACACCTCGTGACAGAAAATCAAATCATGGTGGTGTTTTTGGCGCTCATTGCCGGACTCATCTTCCCGCACGTCTTCCGACCCATCGCCTCCGTGAGCACCGAGTTGCTCATGCTCATCTTTTTTACCTCTAGTCTCCGACTTTCCCTCTCCGAACTCGTCACCTACGCAAAAGACTGGCGGATGCTCGTGCTCACATCCATCTTCATGCTTGTGTTTATGCCGATCGCGATGTGGCTTCCGCCGCGCATCTTCGCCGAAGAGTGGGCATTACCGTTCCTCATCGTCGGTGCAATGCCAACTGGTATGACAATCGCGCTTATCGCCGACTTTTTTGGAGGAAAAACCACGCTCGCGCTTGTTATTACCGCTGCCACATCCCTGCTTGCACCTTTTAGCGTGCCGTTGATCTTTCAGCTTCTCATCGGACAAAGCATCCCTATTCCAACCGCTCAACTCTTTGGCGATCTCCTTCTCACGATCGTCCTCCCCTTTGCCGTTGCCGCGGTCGTTCAACGACGCGCTCCCGCCTTCGTACAACGTCACACCGGCGTCTGGCGACAAATCTCCGTCACCTCTTTTGGGATTCTAATCGCCGCCATTGTTGCAGATACAACCGCTGGATCCACCGTTGTCCTTGGATGGGACGAGGTTGGCATCCTCCTTGTCATGCTCGTGTACATGGGCGGCATCACCTGGCTCGCCTACGCCATGGCGTGGTGGCGTACGCAATCCGAGCGCGCAACAATCGCGCTCTGCATGATCTACATGAACAACACGCTCGCCCTCTTCATCGGCAATCGGTATTTCCCCACCCACAACGTCGTTCCAAGACTCGTCATCATTCTCCTCATCGTGAATGCTCTCCTTCCCCCGCTTCGCTGGTTCGCGAAACGCGCGATTACCGCACGACGATCAACGCCGCCAAAACATCTTCAGCCCTTCAGCTTGCCGTAACGCGTGATACAATCGCGGCATGAAACCCTTCATCTACGTCACCCGACGTTTTGCCGATTCCGGCATTAAAGCCCTCAAAACACAAGGATATCGCGTGGAAGTGTATCCCGAAGACAAGATCATTCCGCGCAAAGAGCTCCTCACGAAGGTACGCGGCGCATCCGCGATCCTCTCACTGCTCACGGATTCTATCGACGACGCCGTCTTTGCGGCCGCCGGTCCGAATTTACAGATCGTTGCAAACTACGCGGTTGGTTTTGATAACATCGATCTCGCTGCGGCAAAAAAACGGAATATCATCGTCACAAATACGCCGAGCGACAAGGTCAACGAAGCGGTTGCGGAACACGCGTTCGCGCTCATGATCTGTCTCGCACACCGCGTGGCCGAGGCGGATGCATTCGCGAAGGCGAAAAAATACACCGGCTGGTCACCGACGCTGCTCACCGGAACGGATTTGTACGGCAAAACGCTAGGCATCGTTGGCGCGGGACGCATCGGCAGCGCACTCGCACGACGAGCCGTCCACGGATTCGGTATGAAGCTTGTGTATGCGGATGCTCACAGAAACGAAGCGCTTGAAAAAGAGTTTTCCGCCACGCAACTCCCGCTCAACCGACTCCTTGAAACGTCGGATTTCGTCTCACTCCACGTTCCGCTCCTGCCATCGACGCGGCATCTGATCTCCACGGCGGAATTCGCCTCTATGAAGAAGACCGCGTTCCTTGTAAATACCGCGCGTGGCCCAGTGGTAGATGAAAAAGCGCTTCTTCGCGCCATCAAAACCAAGCGTATTGCCGGCGCCGCGCTCGATGTGTTCGAATGCGAGCCCGCCATCGACTGCGATCTCACCGACAACCTCGAACTCAAGAGTTTTCCGAACATCATACTCACGCCGCATATCGCGAGTGCGACCATCGAAGCGCGTGAAGCAATGAGCATGGTCGCGGCGGAGAACATCATCGCCGTTCTCTCGGGGAAACCACCACTCAACCCTGCGAAGTAACTCCCAAATTCATTGACCAGAGACTGCGCAAACCGTAGTCTTTTGGTATATGGAGCCCTTGTCACGTGTGTACTACGTCCCCGTCGACGGAGACGGAAACGAAGTCGGTGAACCGCTTGAGATCCACCTCACCTCAAACGGATCCGCAGACCTTTCTCAGCTCCCGAAGGACCTTCAAGACATGCTTGCTGCCGGCGTACCGGACGAATTGCACCAAGGTGTGATCCTCCCCTCGTCAGGGCCGCGCTTCCTCGCCGCCCTTCTGCAGAACACAAACGGGTATCTGCGATTTCGTTCATCTCTGACACGCGTATGAAAATCGGTTTTTCAAATCTCTTGAATCCCAAAACGCCTCGAGCTGAAACGCCACCCTCGTCCGAGCGCGAATCCGGCGTCTACGCGCAAGAACAACGCGCCGAACACGCCCCTACGATTGAGACGTCACACGAACAAGAAATCTCTCGTGAAAACCTCGACGCCAAACGCACCTACATGCGCGCCATGGCGCTCGACGAAACGTTTCGATCCTTCCTCAAAGGCTCTCCCGAGGAACGCGTCCGCCAGCAACAAAAACTCGATTCGTTGCAGGACGGCGAGGAGCTCATGCGAGAATCCATCGGTGACGTTGGCGTCAACGACATCACACGACGCATTTTTGAATCGGGTGAAACGCGGACTGCGGCATTCGTCAAAACAAAACTCGGCGAGGCCGCCCTTCGCTATGATCCGGCAACAAACGCCGTCATCAAGAGCTGGCACCGCTTTGATGCCGACACGCAAGTCATGGAACAGACAGAGATTGTCGACGTTTCCGGAAACAAAACTCTGAATGAGTATCTCGAGGAAGCGCGCGTCTATTTCGCTGATGTCAAAGATCCCGCCGAACGCGAACGGCTTGCCCAAGCCGAAGCGCAAGCGGATTTGCAATACGCACAAAATATCGTTTCCGTGTTCAAAACGCGAACGGAATATCAACCCACGCTTCGCGCAGAAATCGCGCAGCGGTACGGCATCGCTCCCGAGAATGTTCCCCTCACCGAAGGTGAATTCATGCCCCGCGAAGGCATCGATATCAATACATCCGCCATTCGCGAATACTCCTTTAGTCGCGTCGATCGTCTTCTTGGGTTCAACGTTGTCCCTCTCACTGCAATTCGTGCAGAAAAAAACGATGCCGGTGAGGTGATCGATATCGCATCCGCGCAAGAAGCTGTGATCGCAAAAGGCGGGAAGGAGGCACCGCTCCGTGTCTTTTCCCCGCTGATGTATCAAGAGATGAAGCAACAAGGAAAAAACCATCCGGGTGCGAAATCGTTCATGCGCATTGCAACGCTCGACTATCTCCTCAAAACGCTTGATCGCCACCCAAAAAACATCTTTTTTGATCCAACAACGAACGAATTTTCGGCAATCGACAACGGCTTAAGCCAAGCCTTGGGACGCCAGACAACGAAAACCGGGCCGGATGGAAAGACGATCATCGAAAACACCGAGATGAACGCGCTTCGCTCCATTCCGCTCGAGATGGTTCAAGAACAACCGGACTGGGAACTCGACGAAGAAGCGCTCTCCCATCTCAAAGAGATTTACGACTCCACCGTTCAATACCTCGGAAAGCGCGAACAACGCGAAAAAACCGTCTCGTCCCTCCAAGCCGAAGGGAAGCACATCGAAGCCATGATCGAAGAAACGCTGCAGTCGCAAGGCGGAGATGCAATCAAATATCTCACCGAGCTCTACAAGCTTCAATTTGGAAACGAAAAGATCGCAAAAGAAGAATCCCTTGCGCTCTTGAAGCGCATCAAGCAGGTTATTGATAACCGACGCCCGCCACAACTCGCACGTGGATCAAATCCGGGCGAGCTTGAATCGCTCTCGACGCTCTACGGATTAGACAGTCCCCCTTCCGTACGGTCGCAACAAGCCGCGTAGAAAAAACATCCGCCAAGAAGGCGGATGTTTGCTGAATATCTCTCTTTACGAGACGACGCTTTTCGCGACGGTTTCGTGCAATCCCGGATCAAAAATCGTTGGAATGATACATTCCGCCGTTGGATGTTCGATCATCGAAGCGATCGCATGCGCGGCACGCAACTTGATATCATCCGTCACCTTTTTCACGCCGTGATCTAACATCCCTCGGAACAATCCCGGGTAGCACAACGCGTTATTTACTTGATTCGGGAAGTCGCCTCGTCCAGTCGCAAGAATTGCAACGCCTGCGCGGGCGGCAACGTCAGGCAAAATCTCCGGAACCGGATTCGCGAGCGCGAACACGATCGGTTGCGGCGCCATACCGCGGACAATCTCCTCGGTAAACGCACCAGCGGCGCTAATGCCGATGAGCACATCCGCTCCCGCGGCCACATCTTTCAAACTCCCCGCTCGCTTGTCGCGATTCGTAAATGCCGCGAGCTGCTCCTTTTCGGGATTCAACCCCTCTCGTCCTTCATAAATCGCTCCCGTGCGATCCACGGCGATCAGATCCGTCACTCCCGCGTGATGCAACAATTTCGCAATCGCAACACCTGCCGCACCCGCTCCATTTAATACCACGCGAATTCCCTCGAGCGTCTTTCCCGTAACCTTCAACGCGTTGAGAAGACCCGCAAGCGTCACGATCGCCGTTCCGTGCTGATCGTCATGCATCACCGGGATGTTGAGTGCCTCTTGCACGCGGCGTTCGATCTCAAAACAACGCGGCGCAGAAATATCCTCAAACTGAAGCGCGCCAAAGCTCGGCGCAAGCGCGATCGCGATCTTGATAATCTCTTCCGGATCCTGGGTGTCGAGCACGATCGGCACGGCGTCGATCCCCGCAAACTGCTTGAAGATCGCACACTTCCCTTCCATCACCGGTAGCGCAGCCGCAGGACCGATATTCCCCAGTCCGAGCACGGCTGATCCGTCCGAAATCACCGCAACCGTGTTTTTGCGCCAGGTTAGCTGATCCGCCTCCTCCGGATGCTCTGCAATGAGACTCGAAACCGCACCAACCCCCGGGGTGTACACGAGAGCCAAATCCGCGCGATCGCGAATCACTTGATTCGCTGCCATGTGAATGACTCCCTTTTGTGTCCGATGGAGGTCAATCGATGCCTGTTGTATTTCATTCCATGTCGTCATAGGCATCCAGCATAGACCGGACGGTGGTTTTCTCGCAATATCTGGTGGGAAAGAGAAGCTGGGGATCGACAACGAGCGCCTCCTTACGAAAAGAGAGTAATTCAGTAGCATCATATCTTCTCCTATATCATTAGGACTGCTTGCTTTTTTACAGAATTTTCAAACCCGCTATACTTTTTCCGTCTTATGCCCTTCAAAAAACTTTGTAAAAACGTTGCACAAAATGCCGGTCGTGCCACTAGTGCTCTATGGAGGTTGCTAAAAAGCCCCGGTCCGCCCGCAATCTTGGCTGCATTGTTCATCATCGGTACAACCTGGTTTGCCTTTCGCACCAAAGACAATGTAGAGCGTCGCGAGCACATAGCCAATGTGCTTGCCACATATTACTCGGCTGCATCCGCTGAATACTACGCAGCAAAAGAACTTACCGAAGCAGAGGAAGAAGGTCGAAATTCTGCGTACTACATTTCAATCTTCGCTCTCGAAGACTCTCACTTCACAGAATTTCAAAGCGCGAGCACGCGCCTTGCCGCGGAGGTGCCACCAAGCCTAAGAGAAGAAGTGCTTAGTGTTGAGGGGCTCTGGGAGGAAATTCGAGACCTCGACTACACCAGCTCAACAGTGGAAAACGTCTGGTTCTCAAAACTGGAAGAAGTTCGTCGTAAAGTACTGGATGAGATCGCCTACACGCCCTCGCTTGATCCGGGCTGGAGACGGTGAATAGCCCCCTAAACCAAAACCAACTAAGACCCTTTCCTTAAAAACAAAAACACCTCATCGTGTGACGAGGTGTTTTTATTGGTGGACCGTGTCGGATTCGAACCGACGACCTCTGCCTTGCAAAGGCAGCGCTCTACCAACTAAGCTAACGGCCCTAGGAGTCGAGGGTGTGAGCATCCGCGACAGCGAGATGTTCACATCTGAGACGACGACGGGTCGTACGCGTGAAGCGATACGGCCCTAGGAATCGCGGGGACTATACGACCGACGAATGGAACGAAAAGCACGCGCATCATAAAAGATTGCACGATTCTCGTCAACGCTTGACGAAAACACGGTTCATTGGTACCACACGAATACGGAGGAAGCATGGTCAATCCAATTGAGTACCTTCCCATTGAAGAAAGCCAGTCCATTGCGCTCATTCGGGATGGACTCGAGCTCCGCGGGATCTATCCGCCCATCTGTCGGCTCGGCGACCTCGTCGTCGAAACGCGGTGTCACGACGGTCACCTCGCCGTGCACACCAGCCATGACAAGTCGTGGCTCAAAAGCCGCGCGCAGGCAAAAGCAGTCCTGATCCTCGAGCGGCCGATCAAGAGCTCTCCCACAGGAGTTCTCGCGGTCGTTCCAGATCGCGACACCGAACTATTCTCCGAGCTCTTCGAGCTCCAACGACTTCGGGGCGTCCCTGCGAGCGTCACGCTCCTCGATCTCACCACGAGCCGCGATCTCCTCTGGAAGATCGTCCACAAGCGCATCGGCGCAAACGAGATCGGTCGAAAAAAGGAAATGTTCGCGCTCATGCTCGCGAGCGAATACCTGCGCGATCCCGGGGCATATCGACGTCTCGATCATGCCGTGACCGGCATCTTCCTGACGCAGCCGCATCGCTTCCTCGAAGAGTTGCGCAACCTCGCGCGCGCCTATCTGCTCCGATTCGGCATCTCCTTTCGTCGCCGGCCTCACGCCGTGCGCACCGCCACCTGACTGGCGGTTTTTTATAAGAACACGCAACAATACACTTCGTCATCCCGACCGACGAGTCCGCGAGGAGCGGAGGGATCCCTTCGATTTTTGCTCCGCATTGAAGCGATTCCTCGGCTCCGTATGACTCCGCACGGGGTGACATACACGTCTCGCAATGCAAACCATGCGCGTAACACACGAAAGATACATACAGGCGCCTATCAGAACATATACAAAAACGGCCCGCCGAAGCGGACCGTTTTTTTGATGTGAGGTGCAGTGCTGAACATTCCTCGTACAGAGAACTGTTCGGTACTGCAGGGATGATCGAGTGCGATCATCCCGAGAGTGGCGCGCCGTCCTCATTCCGCGAGGACGAGCTTGCCTTTGTGGCACGTCCCCCCGCGCGACGGCTCGTCGCACGAGAAGAGCACGTTCCGCTTGTGGCGGAACGTCCGATCCTCGGTGAGGATCGGAGAGTCCTTTTTCTCCGGCTCGTTGAGCCAGAGGTTGTGCTCGCCGGGGAGAAGCTCATCTCCCGGCAGCTGGACCGCCTGCATCGCAGAGGTCTGGCCGACGACGGGCGCGCAGCCCATCGTGAACGACGAGACAAAGAACGTGACAACGATCACGGCCAGAAACGACAGGAAACCATACACGCGTCCACGGTTCATGGGAACCTCCGGTTGGGCCAATTCACGAATTGGCCACTGAAACGAACGATTGTCGAGAGCTAGACCTATTCCAGCTTCGAACACGCCACTATACCAGAATTTTGCCATTTTGTCAAGTGTGCTTTACTTAGCCCTTTTTTAGTCAGTATCAAAAAATAGCGCTTTGTTAAGCCATATTTTTTCATACACACCCTAAAATTGGCTCAACAGAGCGCATGCGGTACACTCGGCGGTATGCGACGTGCAGCCTCTATTCTCCTCGGGATTCTCCTTGGTGCCATTGCAACAGGTATCGGATCCGGCATTTTTTTGAAAAAAGCGAACGATGACCGGAATCGCCTCATGGAAACCGTGCAATCCACGATGCAACAAGCGGCGGATGCGCGCTCCGAAAACAGCAAAGCGATTGAAGATGCGAACGCAAAATTACACGCCGCAAACATTGAGGTTGCAAAAGCCCAAACACTCATCAAAACACTCCAAGACGAACAGCAGGCGCTTTCCGCCGCAACCGTTCTCGTTCCTCCAAGCACAAAAACGATTCGCGGATGGTCAGATATTGTCCGATTAGACCTTGGACTCTCCCTTAAACTCCCCCCTTCGCTCACCGCAACCACAACAACGGCGGACGAACTCCTTGTCGTACGCACGGATCAACGCCAATCCGACGGACGCGCGCTCTCCGTGATGCGGTATGACACAAATCGTGAGCGCGAATGGCTGTCTGCAGCCGCCTCCTCAACGCCCGTCTCATTCATTATCGACGGCCATCTCGCAACCGGCGTCAAAGCAAACATTCCGACGCAACCATCACCCGTATATCTTCTTCGTATCCAAAAGCAGGGAACAGCATCGCATCTTATTTGGATTCGTGAATTTCCACAGCAAACGATCGATCCTCTCGTTCTCTTGAGCACACTCCGTTTTGAATCGTAGTTTCATGGACGCTCGAATCTCGCGACTTCTTGCCTGGTACCGACGTCATGGCCGGTCCCTTCCGTGGCGTGAAAAGACAGGAGGCCACGCGCCAAACGCCTATCGCGTGTTCGTGTCGGAACTCATGCTCCAACAGACGCAGGTGCCGCGTGTCATCCCGAAATTTACCGCATGGATGCGTCGTTTCCCGACCTGGAAACGCCTTGCAAGCGCGTCAACGGCAGATCTGCTCCATGCATGGGCCGGTCTTGGCTACAACCGACGTGCGCTTCAGGCACGAGAAGCGGCGCGCACCGTCGTCGAGCACGGAGAACCGACGACCGAACGCGAATGGCGACAACTCAAGGGTGTCGGACCGTATATGGCTGCCGCGCTCACAGAATTCGCAAATCACACACGCGCGATCGTGATCGATACAAACGTTCGACGCGTCGTCGGACGTCTCATGCAAGGGATTCCGCACCCGCGACCAACGGATGATTCGCGTATTCGCCTTGCCCTTGAGCGATTAACTCCCAAAACAGGCGCGCATTGGCACATCCCGCAAGCCTTCATGGATCTCGGGTCAGCGATCTGCACATCCCGTCGCCCATTGTGCGATACATGCCCGCTACGTTCTTCCTGCAAAGCCGCCCCCCGGTTCTTGAACGGAACCGTGCCAACAAAACCGACGTCCGCAGTTCGTGAAAAACGCCACAACGAAAAACCCTATCCTGATCGCATTTATCGCGGGCGCATTCTTGCGCGTGTTCGCGAGGAAGGATACATCGATCGTCGGCGTATCGGCACGAATATTGATCCTGACTTTGACCCAATCCAGGATGAAGCGTGGAAAGACGCCATGATTGATCGTCTGGTACGCGATGGACTCATCACGCGTGATGCGCGAGGAATACTAACACTGCCTCGGACATAAAAAACACCCCGACGTATTTCTACATCGGGGCGTTTTGGCTATCACCTCATTAGAAGCGGCGCGGTGGGCGCTCTTCCATCGGGCGGGCCTTGTTGACCGCGATCTTGCGACCGCCCATATCTGAGCCGTCGAACATCGAGATCGCCTTGTCCGCAGACTCGTCATCCGCCATCTCAACGAAGGCGAAGCCGCGCGGGCGCTGTGTCTCACGGTCCATCGGAATGAACACGGAGACAACCTCGCCAGCCTGGGAGAACAATTGGCGGAGCTCCTCGTCCGTTGTGCGGTACGGGATGCCACCGACAAAAAGCTTTGTAGGCATGCGTTTCAAACTAACGAATTAACAGGAAACCGTTTGCGCATGACCCACTTCCCCGACTGCGGACGGACCTTCGCACGTTATTTCCACTACTAATCTAGCAAAAATTGGGGGTTTTGTCAAATATTCACCCTCGATACCTTGTAATACGAGGGTATTCCCGGCCAAAAGGAGAAAGAAGCGTCGTAAAAATACACATCACGAAGCCGAAGTTTCTTGTCAAAATACTGTCTTTTATTGCCGTATCCGAGGCAACAACAGACTTCACCTTTTTCAGGCGCCGTGCGAAGATAGCCTTCGTATGCACCAAAAGCTGCCGCGCAAACACCCTCTTGCCAAGTTCCCCTCCTGCGCAGATCTCGATCGTCTTCTTGATACACGCATTGAGCACCCGGAACGCTTAAAAACGATCGACGCAAAAATTAAGAAGACGTTTGAAAAAGAAAAAACGATCTTCGTGCTCGATATGTCTGGTTTTTCGCGCGTCGTCCAGCGCTATGGCATCATCCATTATCTCGCCATGATCCGTCGCATGCGAAGATTCGTTGGCCCCGCCATCGAACGGCACCGCGGAGCGATCGTGAAGTTCGAAGCTGATAATTGCTTTGCCGTATTCGATAAACCGGATCACGCCCTCGCTGCCGCAATCGACATCCATCACGACCTCAATGTTGCCAACCTCGTGACTGCAGATGAAAGCGATGTGCACGTTTCGATCGGCATCGGTCATGGAAAAATTCTTCTTGCCTGCGATGATATGTATGGCAACGAACTCAATCTTGCATCAAAACTCGGAGAAGACGTTGCCGAGAAAGGAGAAATTCTTCTCACAGAAGCCGCAAAGAAAAAAATTTCGTCAAAACAATATTCCTTCACACCATTTCCTGTCACCGTAAGTGGCGTGACGATCAGCGTATTCAAACTCGCGTCATCTTGACACGCGTTTTTTCTTCTTGACGGAAAAAAAATGTGCTATGCTATTCTCGTGATCGTCGAGACGACGTTTCCGAAGAGCGCGCTCACGAGCATCGACCTCGAGTTCATCGGGGCGACTAAAAAGAAAGGAGAGTGATTTCCATGGCAATGAAGAAGAAAGCAACGAAGAAGAAGGCAGCTCCGAAAAAGAAGAAGAAGGCTACAAAGAAGAAGAAGGCCTAGTAAAAAATAGGAGGAAATCCCTGTCACTCGTGACGGGGATTTTTTACGTAAACAGCGCGTGTTGTTGAGGTTTTTTCACGTTTCCTCGCGGTCGGATGACGCCATATTCTCCATCATATCCCGGCTGAAGATCCACCTCGCCGCGTCGAACGGCAAGAATCGCCGCAACAATTTCGGGAGAAGTTATACGCGATAATTCTTCTTCACCCACATCGAGCAAAAGAGAAAATTCACTCCATCCCCCTTCGCGTAATCGATCTAATTCTTTTTTCACACGCTTGCTCTTTGCAGATGTTTCCACAACTGATGCAATAATTTCTGCGAGTGGAACAATCGAACGGAACGGAACAGATCCCGGTGGACGATCCGGACGCGGTGGTCGATCTGCTAATTCCGAAACGCGATGCAGCACACCAATCGTAAGTGGTTTCCCACATGTCGGACAGATTCCCTTTCGTCGCTTCGTTTCTTCCGGCTCGCACCAGAACTCGCACGCGCGATGTCCATCCGCATGATATTTTCCTTCTTCCGGAAAAAATTCAATCGTTTCGAGGAACCGCGACGTATCATGCTCAACAAGAATACGACGGAATTCGCGATACGATGGTCGTTCCATCTCAAACACGTTTGCTTCACGTCCAAGGTTCTCCGGCGAATGTGCGTCTGAATTTGAAACGAGAAACACACGATCAAGCGCAGACAATCGCCAATTCATGAGCGGATCGGAAGATAACCCTGTCTCGATTGCGTAGATCTGCGACGCGAATTCGCCGAAACACGCATCAAGAGAATCAAAACCGGATTGCGATCCGAAAATCGCAAACCACGGCGTCCAGGCATGCGCAGGAATCAGGAGACATTCTGGATCCGCATCAAGCAGAAGCCGCATGAGCTCTTCGGAATCAATGCCAACGATCGGACGACCGTCACTTTTGATATTGCACCCGCGCTGTACAAGCGACGCGATCATCCGGTCGAGTGCCTGAAGATGCGGAAACAAGAGAAGATGATGGACGCGACGCACCTTATCTGCACGCTTATAGATACAAGAAATCTCCGTCGATAAAAGGAACCGTGTCAGTGACGGGTTGTTTTTGAGGCCAAAGACCCCTTCTCCAGCGTCCTCCAGGAGTTCCCCAATGTCTTTTCGCCATGCCGGGTGAAACGCATCCGATGTTCCGACGAGTTGAATACCCTTTCGCTCGCATGCTGCTGCAATAGTTGGCAGCGTCAGGTCTTTCGAGCAGGCACGAGACCACTTTGAATGCAGATGGATGTCGGTAATGATGCGCATAAAACCAAAACGATAGGCATAGCCTATCGTTTCCCTCGTTCATCTACAAGTGATCTTACGGCGTGGCGCCCGTGCCAAGAACAACCACGATATCCCCCTTCAAATCCGCCTCACCGGGTAGTTCAGTCACGACCTCTCCACCGGTAATCTCTCGAAGCTTAGCCGTCCATGTCGGATACGTGGAGCTGGAGGCGACAAAAATAACGGTCTTCGTGTATGGGGTCCGAACGGTTGCGTCACGAGCGGACAACGCTTTCATGCCCGCATCTGCGATCTTTGTTGCGACCGTTTTTCCAAGACCGGCAATTCCAGATCCATTTCGGACCTGCACTGTCGGAACGTCTTCTGACGTTACAGGCTCTGGCGTAGACTGCGTGCTCGTTGTCACAGCAGGGGCCGCCTGAAGCGGAAGCACGGCGAGAATTTTATCTTGCGTTGGAGAATAGAGCACGGCTTTATCGGACCAAATCAGCAATCGATCCCCTACCGAGGCGTGTGCGTAGAAGACGGAATTCTGCAAACGCAGTGCATCCGGATCTTCAATCGTTGCAATAGATGGGTTTTCCGTCGTATTCACCGCAATATGACGAGCAACATTCGACACAAGCGTGTCAAAGTTCTCGGTTTGCGTTGTCGGTGTCGTTGACGCTGGCGTCGAAGACCGATGCAAGACGTTCTTTACCGCAAGGACAGCCGCAACGATAAGCACAACACAAATAAGGATCAGTGCAAATGGTGCGGGACGAGTAGCAGGCATCGATGTATCATGCGCTATTTCTACGGGAGCTGTGTCTTGTGCAGCGCGAGTACGAGGAGAGGTGCGACGTGGAGGCATATAGATCGACTGACAGTATATCACTTCAATCCACCGAGCTGAAGCGGTGCAACTTCAAGAATCTTTTTTTGTTCTGGATCATACAAAATTGCTTTCGCATGTTTTGTATAAATCAGCACCTTATCGCCTACTGTGGCGTTGGCAAAAAATTCCTGACCTCGAAGCCGTTCGAGATCCGAAACCGTTGCGATCGTTGGCGTTTCGTCCGTTGGAAGAAGCATGAGTTGAGAAACTTCCGCGAGAAGATCGTCTGTCTTCTGCTGTGTCATCGCCTGCGGATTCTCGTTTATCTCCCGCATCTGTCGCTCAACGCGATGTGCGCGATAATAGAAATATCCCGACAGCGACAACAAAATCACTATGACCACACTCGCAATGATCACAGCGTTCGTCTGTTGTTTTCGAATATACCTCATACGTTGAGGTATATGGTATCACCCTCCACGTCTTCACGAAACCGTTTTATCCCGAAGAGCCTCCGTCGCTCGGCGCTGATGGCGCTGGTTCTGACGGTGTTTCTACCGGTGCCGGGGCTGGCGCCGGTTCCGTCGGAGCCGATGTCTCTGTTGTCGGTGCTGGCTCCGTGACCGTGGAAGATTCAGACGTTGGCGCCGGTTCCGTCGGAGCCGGAGCTGAATCCTGTGTTACCGCCTCACCCCCTGTCGCCGCATCCACAGGCGCATCCACAGGCGCATCTACAGCTGTATCTACTGGCGCTTCCACGACAGATGCATCCGTCGTCGTATCCGTTGTTGACGCATCAGCAGGCGTCGATGGCGCGTCCGTCGTTGTACCCGCCGACGGCTCTACCGTCTGAATAGCTGGCGTTCCCGATCCCCCATCTGACGACGTCTCTACA
Source organism: uncultured Gammaproteobacteria bacterium (assembly GCA_964393325.1). Classification (GTDB taxonomy): domain Bacteria; phylum Patescibacteriota; class Patescibacteriia; order 2-12-FULL-60-25; family 2-12-FULL-60-25; genus JBAZWV01. Next base: position 674 of record CAYMTE010000010.1, on the reverse strand, counting down.
GGCGCTTCGATGACTGGAGAAGACGACGTCGTTGATTCTGCGTTCCAGAAACTCGTTGAGGTTGAGAAGAAGATATTCGCGTCTTTGATCGCGAGCGCTGTCCAGTTGAACGGAATATCCGTTTCTGCTCGTGATCGCAAGAGAATCGTGAAACCCTTCGTGCTCTTCTTCGTGATCAAGTACTGAATATTTTCGGCAAACACCGCATCTTCTCGCTGACCGTCGATATACGTCGGATCCGCCTCGCGCTCCGCATCCGTTCGCTCATCCAATGCGATAGACGCATTTACGATTGGTTGCGCAAGATATTCCTGGTCAAACACAACGTCCACGGCACGATGACCCGCAGAGACCACGGCGCTTCCACCCATGTCCGCGTTAAAGTACGGACGACCGATGAACACCGTATCATTCATGAACGCAATCTGATCACCGAGCGATCCAATCGAATCGACCATGAGACCGCCTTGCAAGATCATCGGCTGATTCTCCATCACCAAGCTACTCGTCGCGTTGAAGAGATCTGCGAGATTCAAGGATTCGATCGCTTCAACCCGAGCCGTGAGATCCGACGTGCTTGAGGCAATGCTCGCTGCTCCCGTCTCGAGCGATGAGACGCGACCGAACAACGCATCGAGCACCGGGCTCTGCAGATCTTCGGCAACGAGCCGTGT
>CAYMTE010000009.1:17423-44665 GCA_964393325.1 uncultured Gammaproteobacteria bacterium | reverse complement strand
CGTGCAGATCGCAATGAGGTGAAACATGGTTCGACTTGGATATATCGTTCTTTCCTGCCGAGACGTGCTCGTAACAAAGCGGTTCTATGAAGTTCTTGGCCTGCGATTTCAGACCGAAAAACACGGAAATGGCTCGCTGCATTTTTCCGCAATCGCTTCAGGGGTTGTTATCGAGTTGTATCCGGTAACGTCTGGAAGCGAGGGTGCCGTTGCGGCGGATCCTCGTCGCATTGGCTTTGCCGTGAGCAATCCGGAGCAAATCGTCGCTCTTCTCATGATAGCGGGTACGCCGCAGATCTCGCCGAGGTGCTTCCGCGATCCAGATGGGCGGACGATCGAGATTGTGCAAATAGAATCTTGACGTAGGTCGTTGCTAACGGCCTGTTTTTATACGTGAATGGCCACGCGGTCTCGATGAGACCCTTTGAACACGCGTGTCTCATAAGACGTATATCGCATTCCGCGCTACACTAGAACAAAGATTCATTTATTTTTTGTTCTATGAACAAATGCACGCCGCACAGCGTTGGTCTTGCTCTCGGTGCCTTCCTTGGAACATGGCACCTTGTATGGTCCGTGCTCGTCGCCGTTGGTCTCGCACAGCCGTTGCTTGATCTGGTGTTTGAGCTCCATATGATTCAGCCGCCATACACCGTTGCGCCATTCTCACTCGGGATGGCTGCCGGGCTTGTTATCTTTACGGCAGTATTTGGCTACGTGGTGGGATATGTCTTGGGCATTATTTGGAATGCAGTAGGAAAAAACGCAAAGTGATTCTTTGTAAACAAGCATCAGTAAGATCGTGTAACAAACATCCCTCGAGTCTTCGAGGGATGTTTGTTGCGATGCGGGTGTATGATGAGAGGGATGTGACGGCAGGCGAGAGCGCATTGAGCGATCGCGCATCTATCTCTAACGACTCATGAGAAAACATTTCCTATGAATCCACGACAAGCACTCCGAACCATCCTCGTTGTTTCGTTGGCGGGGTTAGTATTTTCCGGTGTCTTAACGTACCGAGAGCTTTTTGGAACGCAGGCGCTCACGTGTCCGTCACCGGGCGCGCCGGGGACGATTTTTGGGTATCCTGCGTGCGTGTATGGCTTTGTGATGTACGCCGTGATTGTTGGGATTGCGCTTGCGGGCGTGCTCGGAAAAAAGAACACGACGTAGCGTCGCGTACGAATAGCGCGCTTCCGACATCTATTGTCGATTGTTGATTTTTTTACGAAGTTCTTCGATTTCTTTTTGTGCAATCGCTTGATCCGCTTCTTGCTCACGTTCCAGACGGGTCTTTCGATTTTCCTCGACGATTTCTCGAGCCTGACTAAGCGCATCAGCTTGTTGGTACATCGTGCTATCCACGTTGTCGGACATCATTTCCATCGCTCCGAGTGCGGCGGCGCCCGCGATGTGTCGCGATCCTGCGGGAAGATATCGAAATACCCGATCCAGCAGGGTGCGCTTTCGAGGCGTTTGTTTTGATGGTTGCTGCTCTGGAAGCGGCGGATGCTCCATGTTCATATCGTGGTCTAGTATAGGAGTCTGGGTCGGTTCGTTCAAATGCGCGTCGAAAGGGGCATGAAGATGGGGGGGTCGCATTTCGAGCTCGATTCTTTTAAGATGGTAATCTATGAAAACATGTATCACGTGTGGAATGCCGCTTGAAGGAGCGCATGCAGAGGATATCGGTCTTGAAACGGCTGACGGGCTTGTGTGCAAATTCGATAGCGCGGATGGAAAGATAAAATCAGGCGAGGATATTTTTGAAGGAGGCGTTCAATTCTTTTTGAATGCGGTCGCGAACGGAGATCGCGATCTCGCGGAGCGACTCACGCGCAAGAATATGAATCATCTGCCATATTGGCAGGTACATCCGTTTGAAGCACTGAATGGCGTGGAAGCCACGGATCAGGAGTTTTCAGACGCAATGTCGAAATTGTAGAGGAGATGCGAATGTCGCGGATAGAAAAAACCGACCCACTGGGTCGGTTGTGTTTATCGCGAGAGCCGTTTCTCAATCGCGATGTTGAGTGCGTCGCGAGCGTCTCTCGCAGCGATTCTAGCTGCCTCGGCAAAGTCCTCACCGGTTGAGGCGTAGATGATGCTTCGAGATGAATTCACAATGCATCCGAGGCCATCACTATTCACGCTCGCAACGGCGTCATTCGCGTCCCCGCCCTGGGCTCCGTATCCGGGCACCAGAAAGAGTGACGTTGGAAGGGTCATGCGCATTATCGCGGCATCTTCCGGGTATGTCGCGCCCAGCACGACGCCAAGATTTCGATATCCTTCAACACCCTCCGTTCCCTCGCCCCATCTCGATACCATTCTCGCGAGTTCTTGCCAGACAAGCATGCCGCGATCGGTGGCGAGCTCTTCGACGAGCGACTGCGGCTTGAACGATGTTTTGCAGACGACGAATGCGCCGGTCCCGTGAGCTTTTATGCACTCAACAAACGGACGAACGCAGGCATTCCCGATGTATCCATGAATCGTGAGCGCATCAGAGCGCAAAGGGGACTCGCAGGTTTCGAGAGCATCTCCCCGCAGAAGGGCGGGGCAGGGAACTTCTCCAAGATACGTTCCCGCATATGCCTCCGCGGTATCGCCTCCATCGCCCCGTTTGCCATCGAGGATGATGGGGAGGTTTCGCTCACGGAGGTACTCGAGTGTCTCCTCAAGCGCGCGGATGCCCCACGAGCCGTATGCTTCGTAGAACGCGGATTGTGGTTTGTATGCGATGGCGTATTCCGCTGTCGCATCGATGATGTCTCGATTGAACCATTTGATAGCCGCTTCGATTGCTTCGTGTCGCGGAAGGTTTCGAAGAATTCCGTTTCGCGTGATGTGTGTCGGTATCAGATGGAGTTGCGGATCAAGACCGACGCAGACGACACTGTTTTTTGTTCGTTGTGCGGCGATGATCTTGTCGGCGAAGGTGTGCCGCGACGGGTTCATTAAAACCTCCAGATAAAAAGGACGAAGAAAACGAACGGAGGAAGTTCACCGGAAAACAAGGGAATCGTCAATTTGTGACGCGGGCGAAATCGGTTATGAGACCGTAATGATCCGACACCGTGACGAGTCCGCGTGTCGTTGGCACGCGCGGTGTGTGAAGAACGATATCCGTGCGAATCACCTGAACATGCTTAAGGCTGTCGGGATGCAGGAAAATGTGGTCAATGCGTTGCGGTGCGGCCGTTTTATGAAATTCACGGTTGTTCAGAGGGTTGGTGACCTCCCATGTGACACGTTTTTCTCGTGTATCCGGCAAGGGGTGGAGATCCCAGGCATCGAGAAGTCCGTGTTGCCGCACGCGTTCGTAGTTTTCGGGTGAGACATCGGGACCGGCATTTAAATCACCCGTCAGGATACGAAAATCATGCGGTCGCGCGAGGAGCTCGTGCACGATTTGGTCGATTTGCTCGTTGCGGACAGCAGACATGCGCGGGGCGCGAGGATTTCGGAAAATTCCTCCAGATGTGAGATGGATATTTGAAAGGGTGAGCGGGCCGCACGGCGTTTCGATGTCAGTAGTTAAAAAACCTCTTCGCACAAACGGTCGTTCGTCGAAGGCGACATCGTTCAGAGAGGTGTGCGAGCTGAACGAGAAGGGAAAACGGGAAAAGACGGAGAGTCCGGAGTGTGACCGGATGCGCGGAAAAGACGTGCTGTCTCGTGCGGAGACGTAGTGCGGATATTCCGCGCCGAGTTCGGATCGGAGCCGATCGAGGTCGCGATCGGTATAGAGCTCTTGAAAGGCGATGATGTCGGGCTGAACGGAGCGTACGGCGTCAGCGAGATGATGGATGCGTGTGGCGGGGTGCGGAATGGGATCAAGAAAGGACCACGGGCCAATGCGAAGACGAAAGAGTCCCGTGTTCAGCGTGAGGAGCCGGAAGCGCGCGTCGTTCATGCTCTCGGCATGAGACCACGCGAGAGCTTGTCGAGCAAGATCTTCCGCGATACGTTTGAGACCTATGCAATTCATTCGTGCGTTCTTCATCGTCGGTATCGTGTGTGCGTTTGGTGCGGGATGTCGTCTCCCGGGAAAACCCGGCGATTCCACGTTTTCCGTTCCAACATCTACAACGGAAGAGGTTTCTGCGCCCGCGGGTTGGCAGACTTACGAAAACGTTCTTCAGGGATTTTCATTTCAGTATCCTCCGGATGCAGCATGGGTCGAAACGGATCTGACAGACGCGGACACGCTTGCGGCGTTCGATCTCGGTACGCGCGCAACGTCGACGACGGCGGTGTCGGTGCCGACGACGATGCTCTATGTTCGAACGGTTCCCGCGGATGACGCGCGTCTTAAGAACGGATATTTTGCCGAAGCAGGGTGGTCTGATGATGTCGCGCATGCAGATACGCGTGAGCTTTCGTTGAAGGGGAAGACGGTGTTTCTTTCTGCGGAGCAAGATGCTGCGGCGGGAAATCGATACGCGAACTACACGTACGCCATTCGCCATGACAATGACGTCATTCTGTTGAATTTCGTCGTACATTCCGTGGTGTGTGCGAACTACGCGGATCCAACGGTGGAGTGTGTGGAGTTTGAGGAAGCGCGCGATACGGCTGGATTTACAGACATCGTCGGAACGCTTGCGTTTACGGAGCGCGCGCCAGGAACGCGTATCGATACAAGCCTGTTCCGAACCGAAACGGTAACCGAAAAGACGCGACACGCCACGATTGAAGTTGCGTATCCTCGTTTGGAAGGATATGTAGATACCGTTGCACAAGCGGCATTTAATCAAGAAATGCACGATCGCGTGATGCGTCGCGTTGCGGAATTTAAGAAAAATCTACTCGACGCAGAACAGGGTTGGGATCCGTCATTTCGTCCGTGGTACATGTATAGTGACTACAAAGTGTATCCGGGCGCGTATGGTCGTTTCAGTGTCGTGATGGGGGGCGGCGAAGACACGGGCGGTGCGCACCCGAATCCCTACTACGACACGCTCGTGTTTGATCTCGCGACGCACAAGGTTCTTCAACTGGAAGATGTGTTTGCATCAGGTGTGGACTACGCAGCGTTTCTTTCGACGACCTGCCTCGAAGACCTACGCAAACGGCATGCGAATGAAATTTACGATATGGGAGATCTCTTAATGAGCGGCGCGGGACCAACGAAAGAGAATTTTCAGACGTTTTATCTTTCCGATGCAGGTCTCGTCATTCTATTCCCTCCATACCACGTCGCGCCGTACGCCGCGGGACCAATCGAAGTACTGATTCCATACGCGTCTCTCAAAGGAAAGCTTGCGCTATGAGCCGTTCGTCGTTTCGGCCGAATTGGCGAGGCGTCTTGCGATATCTCCGTAATCCATCGACGGACTGGCGGCCGAAAGCGCTTCTCGTTATCGCGGTGTTGTATCTCGTGTGGCCGTTTGATCTCGTGCCGGATATCGCCCCGGTGATTGGATGGTTAGATGATATCGGTATGGGTGTTCTCGCGGGATGGATTGTCGTGCGCGCGGCATCTGCATTGCCCCCGGAGACATAATATGGCACGTTGGGTGGCATGAAGATTCATCGATTTTTGAGCTCAACCCCGCTTGTTGTGGGGTCGTTTGATATCGCCGACGCGGATCTCGTTCATCAGATCCGAACGGTTTTAAAACTTCGCACGGGAGAGCACATTGTCCTGTTGGATGGAAACGGGATGGAATGCGACGCGACGATCGAGGAGATCGGAAAGGCGACGATTTGCGTCACTGTGAGTGCATGTCGGCAAAATACATCCGAAGCAACGCGACGCGTGACGCTCTATTGCGCGGTGTTGAAACGAGAGAATTTTGATCTCGTATTACAAAAGGCGACGGAGCTCGGTGTTCAGAAGATTGTTCCGCTTGTTACGGCGCGTACGGTGAAGCTTGATGTAAAACGCGATCGTGCGGAGCGTATTCTGCGCGAAGCGACGGAACAATGCGGCCGTGGGCGCGTTCCGGTGTTGGAAGAGCCGCTTGCGTACAAAGATGCGTGTGTTCATGCAGATGCAAACGATGTGAATATATTTTGCGATCTCGGAGAGGGGGAAGGGGTCATGGATGTTCTGCGCCGTATACAGTCCGCATCCACGGTCGGTCTGTTTATCGGACCAGAAGGAGGATGGACATCCGAAGAGCGCGAAGAGGCGGAGCGTCGCGCATGGACGGTGACGTCGTTTGGCTCACGGACGCTTCGGGGCGAGACGGCGGCTATCGTTGCGGCATTTATTGGCACGATCGAATAACTCGTGAAAGAAGCCGCATGTTATGATGCGGACATGAAAAATCCGTTTGCCGTCGATCGCGAGAGTCTTCGCAAGACGTTTTTGCAAACACATGCCGCAGCGCCTCTTGTGAGCGCGCTCGCCGCACGCGTGCCGAACGTGTATATCGTCGGCGGATTTGTGCGCGATCTCCTTCGGGGAGAGTTATCCGCGGATGTTGATCTCGAAGTATACGGAATTTCGGCGGAGGATCTCGAGGTCCTATTGCGCGAACTCTTTCCGGATCAGGTTCATGCCGTTGGAAAAGCGTTTGGCGTATATCGCATCCCTGCGGGACAAGGATTTCTTGATGTTGCGCTTCCGCGTCGTGAATCAAAAACAGGTTCCGGGCACAAGGGATTTTCTGTCACAGGAGATCCGTCGTTATCCATCGTGGATGCCGCGCGTCGTCGAGACTTTACGATAAACGCCATGCTCATGGATGCGCGTGAGTGGACGATACGGGATCCATACGGCGGACAGGCGGATCTTCAGAGTGGCGTGCTACGCGCGGTGGACCCCGAGACGTTTGTGGAAGATCCGTTGCGTGTGTACCGTGCGGTGCAATTCGTTGCCCGGTTTGATCTTTCCATCGAGCCATCGACATTCGAGCTGCTGCGATCGATGGTTGTGCGCGGTGATCTCTCAACGCTTTCAAAGGAGCGGGTAACCGAAGAAATGCGCAAGCTGTTTTTGAAGTCGCCGCGACCGTCTCGTGGCTTCGAGGTAATGGATGAATTGGGAATTATTGATCGAGAATATCCTGAACTCGCCGCGCTCCACGGGACGGAACAGGAGCCGGAATGGCATCCAGAAGGGGATGTGTGGGTTCATACGCTCATGGTTATCGACGAAGCCGCACGAACTTGTCGTGAGAGTGAAATGCACGAAGAGGATCGACTCGCGGTGATGCTCGGCGCCCTGTGTCACGATCTTGGCAAACCGGCAACGACTCGGGTGATGGAAGGGCGTATTCGATCACGCGGCCACGAAGAAGCGGGCGTTGAGCCTGCACGTGTCCTTCTCGCGCGATGGACGTTTTCGCAGGATGCCTGCAACGCGGCGTATGCAGCAGCGGCGGAACATTTGAAACCTGCGATGCTGTGGCGCGAGGTGCAGAAGGGCACGCTGACGCTTCGTCAGTATGAGAATGCTGTTCGACGACTCATCCAACGTATCGCACCGGTAGATTGGCGCGTGCTACTTGCCGTCGCGGAGGCGGATTGGCTCGGTCGAGGCATCTCGTTGCAAACGGAAGAACTCGTGTCGTATGGCAAAGCATTTGTCGATGCGGTACGAGCGCTTGAAGCACGCGCGGAGCTTGGTCCAGTGGTGTACGGTCGTGATGTTCTTGCGTGTGGTGTTCCGGCGGGACCGCGTGTCGGGGAGATATTGAAGGAGATCGAAGCGGCACGTGACCGCGGAGATATTTCGACGCGTGAAGAAGCGATCGCACTTCTCAAAAAAATATGTACATAACAACATGACCTGCGATGCAGGTCATGTTTTCTCTTCCGTGAGGTCTTATGCGCTTGGCGCTTCTGGATCTTCGTCGATCGCCGACGCGGATTCAGGTCCTGCTTCACGCGCGTACTCCGTCCACATATCGGTTAGTTGCGTGGCGAGTCCGTCGAGATCCTGGTCTTTGTCGAGTTCGCCGAGATTCGTGTGTGCGTCGATAACCTCATCGACGAGATCCTTCCATTCTTCTTGTGAGGTAATACCTTGCTCGCGCGCGAGGTCGGAAAGTTCAACAAACAGATCGTTGCGGTTGAGTGTATCGAGGTTCATAGATGTTAGGAGAATGTTGCGGCAAAGAATCGAATACCTGGATCGATGACACGAATTTCAACGGTGTGCTCATCCGCATCCGGGAACGTCGCGATATCATACAGTGTAGATGCATTTACCGTAATATCGGATGTTTTTACCCCGTCGATATACACGTCAGCGTGCTTGTCTTCTCCATTGGCGGACTCGAGGACGAGATGAAGTTTTTGTGCGTGAACGCGGAATCGAAAGCGCGCGGATGCGGAATCCGCTTGGACGTATTCATCGGAGAATTTCCAGACGCCATCGACCGACCACTGATTCGCAGGCAATGATTCAGACATCTGAAATGTCGCATCAATATTTTTTGGACCCGGCGTTTCTACGAACGCGTCCCCTCGGAGGAGCCCAAAATACGTTTCCGGAGTTTTGATCTTCTGAAAGTCGGGCGTGCGCATGTCCGTGGGTGGCATGTCTGCGAGTTTTATGCCCTGCTCTTCGAGAAGGCTGCGGATGGCGGCTTCCTGTTCTTCATAGTCGCCTTCTCCAATGTGCGCACGTCGGAGACGTCCTTGCTTATCAAAGAGATAGCTCGCGGGCCAGGAATGATTTCCGAAGAGATTCCAGGTGACGTAGTTCGGATCTAGTGCGACCGGGTATGCAAGATTGTTTTTTGTGATTTCACGGTCCACGTTCTCGGCATTTTTTTCAAATTCAAATTCCGGTGTGTGCACGCCGATGATCACGAGACCATTTTTTGCATATTTTTCCTGCATGGATCGGAGAAACGGATAGGTACGAATGCAGTTTATGCAAGAATAGGTCCAAAAATCGACGAGAACGACGCTTCCACGTAATCCGGCAGGGGTAAGCGGCTTGTTCTCTGGTGTATTCCACCAGCGCGTGATCCCCGCGAACTCCGGAAGCGTCACGTTATATATCGGGAGCGATGAGCGTTCTCCGGTTTCCGTAGAAGACGTCGTCTGCGGAACGGTGATCGTTGGCGTGTTTGCGATCGGGGAGGAGCTATTCGATAACACGGCCATGGCGACGATGGCGAGTACGCCAAAGGCGAAGAGAACGATGACGGTGGTACGGTTCATAGGGTTAAATATTGAAGTTGAGATTCAGGAAGAGCCAAGGAGCGTGTGTGACAAGCCATGTTTGTGCCGTGCGATCCGCTCCAGTGAGAAGCGCGATGGCAACCGCGATAATAAGGATGCCAAACGCGCGTTGGATGAGCGGCGTACGTTCGGTGATAAAACGCACACGGGTCATTGCCGTCTGGCCTCCATAGGCGATGAGAAGCATGGGAATGCCGGCTCCCAACGCATACGCGAATAAGAGGGCGGCAGATTGAGCAAGGTGCCGCTTTGAAGCGACGAGCGTCAGGATGGATCCGAGGACGGGTCCGGCGCACGGCGTCCAGACAAGCCCCAAAGAGGCTCCAAGAAGGAAGCCACTGAGTAACCCGTTTCCTGAAAGATCGCTGCGAGGGGTAATACGCGTAAGGAGCGGTTGAAGTTTCGCGAACAGCCGTTCTTGAACGTGGGGGAATACCATAAGCCCTCCAAACAGGGCGATAACGACCCCCGCGATGATGCGATAGGCTTCCGCGTGAATGCCGAGGAGACGTCCAGTAAGCGAGAGAAGGATGGCGAATGTGCTAAACGAGAGAACGAATCCGAGAATGATGTAGAGCGGCCGAGACGGATGTTTATGTGTCGTTGATGTGCCAAGGATGATTGGAAGAAGTGGGAGGATGCACGGGCCAGCGATCGTGACGGATCCGGCGAGAAGCGCGAAGAAAAACTGGAGCATACAAATAAAAAAAGAAGTGCCGCCTTTAGGGGGTTGGGCACTTCTTTTTGAGGGTGAAGATGTCTTCAACTGGCCGCTTGAACAGCTTAGCGATGAGGAGGGCGAGCTTGAGGGAGGGGATATAATCTCCCTTTTCCATGGCGCAAATCGTTTGTCGGCTCGTCCCCACGTTCTTCGCTAGCCGTTCTTGCGTCAGTCCCGCGTGTTCGCGGAGTTGGCGTAGACAGCTATGAATAGTGTGACTCATGGCGGCAGAATGACATATGTTACGAAACCCGTCAAGTTTAGTTGTCAGTTCGTATGGCGTGGTATCCTTGTACCATGCGCACGAGCTTGTATGTGCTCGGACGGTTGAAACAGGGATTACTGGCGATTTCCATCGTGTATTTCTACGGTTTGGCGATTATCCTGCAGTTCCGGTTGCCGTCATTCGGTTTTGATCATCCGCTTGTCTTTGCAGGAATCGGCGCATTGTTTCTTGTCGCGCTGGGGATTGAGGTTTGGATTACATGGTGGACGTATCGGCGGTGGATCGCCTGGGCTGTACTTTGCGCCACATGTTACGGTGTGATCGGTCTTGGTATTGCACCGCTGCTGTATGGAGATATTGCGATCTGGATTGGGCTTTTCACACCGCTTGTTCTCGTGTTTGTTGGAGGATTTTTATACGCGGCAGCGAGGGTACTTGTTCGCGCATTTTCTTTTTCTATGAAACTTCCCCTTGAGGAAATCGTGCAAAAATTACGAACCATGCCGGGATGGGAGCATGTGTCGAACGGTCTCGAAAAGACATTTCGATTTGCTTCATATGCCGAGGCAGTCGAGTTTGTGGAACGTGCGGTTGTGGCAGCGCGTACGGCGCACCGGGAACCGGATATCTCGCTGACGCGCCGTGCCGTCCGGGTACGTGTTACGACGCCTGACGTCGGCGTTACGGTATCGGATGTTGATCTTGCAAACACGCTCGACCAACAATAAACCCCGGGACCGTCTGGATGTCCACCGAAGCGGACGATCGGAGAGTCGGTACACCGAGGTTACGAACAGGATATACTAGTGTCATTCTTACGTCATCTCGACGTTATAGCTATGCAGACCGCCGAACAATCGTCTATGGAAGAGCAGCGCACCCTGATGGAGCGGTTGATTCGCGATCCGGACGTGATCGCAGAGGTATATGACCGGTATGCGGATGAACTATACGGATATCTGGTGAAACGCTCCGGGCATACCGAGACAGCCGAAGACCTCGTCTCAAAGACGTTTTTAAAGTTGCTCGAAGCCCGAACGTCTCTTGAATGGCGTGGCGTTTCGCTTCGGGCATGGCTGTATCGGGTTGCAACAAACGCGCTCGTTGATCATTGGAGAAGTGCGTCCGTTCGTCTCGATGAAGAACGAACCGAGGAGACGTGGGATCCCCCGGCAGATGATGATCCGGCATGGAATGCCGAGGTCGCGATTGAGGGAGAGCGGTTACGAGAAGCAATGAAAACGCTGTCCGCTCGGGATCAGGAAGTGTTGACCCTGAAGTTCTACGGCGGCTGCGAAACAGCCGAAATTGCCGCAGCGCTCGGGGTCTCTGCAAATCATGCCGCGGTATTGCTCTATCGCGCGCTGGGTCGTCTTCGTCAAACATGTATTACATCAACCGTATGAGTGATTCCTACCAGAAGCGCGCTTCACGCATAGAAGAAGCCCTTTCGACAAAGGGCGAAGTTCGTCATACCGACGAGCTTCGACCGTTCATGGAAGTAGCGCATGCGCTTGAACACGATGCGAGCGCTCCGACGGCGTCGCTTGATGCGACGGTCAAAAAGAATCAGCGTATCCAACTTATGAATATGGCGAAACATACATCAGATCCCGCAACGCGCGAGCCAGTTCCGGCACGTGCGCCACGGAAATTGCTGCCCGTGTGGGCAGGAGGCGTGGCCGTTGTGGCGACGGTGTTTGCATTGGTTGTTGCGGTGACGGTTCGCGGTCCTGGGAGTGTCGTGCGGTTGCCGGCGACCACGTCGTTCGCACGCCTTGTGATTCCAGAGGCGCACGCGGGCGATGCGTTTTCGCTCGTGGCAGAATCGCAGGATGCAGCGGGTGCGGACACACGCACAACGTTCCGTATTACATCAAAGGTGGATGTTTCTGCGCAGGATCTTGAACGCTCATTGTCTGTGGCTCCGGCAGTTCCCGTTTCCGTTGAGGATATTGGCGGTGGAGAATTCCGCGTGCGTCCGACGGCAGAGCTTCAGCCGGGCGAAGTGTACCGATTGGCGGTGAACGCCGCTGTGGTAGATGAGCAGGGCGAGCGGACGGCTCGTTCGTTCTCGTGGGCTGTTCAAACAAAAGATGTGTTCCGTGTGCTGTCGTCGGTTCCTGCGGACGGTTCAAACGCGGTTCCGCGTGATACGGCGATCGAGGTAACCATGTCTCAAACGGGATGGGAGAACGTGGAATCATCATTCTCGATTTCACCAGCGGTTGCTGGACGATTTGAGGTACACGGGCGATCTCTCGCATTTTTGCCGAACAAACCGCTGGCGCCGGGTCAGTTATACACGGTTACGTTGAAGAAGGGGTGGAAAATTTCGGATAGCGACCTCGCATTGCAGAACGATGCGGTGATTCGATTCGAGACAGCGTCTACAGATCCGCAACGCGCGTTTGATGTTGTCCGTATTGAGCCGTCGGGAACATTTTTTGAGACGGCTCCGGGAAAGGAAGCGTATGTTCAGGCATATCTCTCAAATCGGGAGGCGGTGAAGGGCGGCGTGTCTGTTACGGGATACGCGCTTGATACGGGAACGGCAACGACGCTGCTCGAGCGATTGTCCTCGATTCCGTGGTGGGCGTCGGAAACGCGAAAGCAGAGCGATGTGTATGAGACGTTTGCAAAAACCAAGGCGTTTCAGTCAACGGCAACGCTCGAAGGAGATGGATATCCGATGTACCTTCGCCTTCCGGCGGTCTCTGCGGGCGTGTACCTCGTGCGCGTAGACCCAAGCGTCGCGCCGGGAACAACCGTTGAATCGAGCTGGTTCGTGTTACAAGTGACGGAAATGGCGACGTACACGATGTCGGATGCGCACACGACGCTCTTTTGGATGATGAATATCGCAACGGGTCGTCCGCTTGAGGGAGCGACCGTTCGGTTGAACGATGCGACGGCCGTAACGGATCGTGATGGTCTTGCGCGTCTTCCGACGCCGGTAGAATTCACCGATGTTTCGACGGATGCGTCGATCACACGGATCGCGCGAGCAACGGCAGGGTCAATGTCTGCGCTCGTGCCGCTTGAGCGAAGCGGTCGTGCGTATCCTTTTTTCGGACGAGGGAATGCATCGGCGCATGACACGACATGGGGGTACGTATTTGCTGATCGTCCGTTGTACCGAACGAAGGATGCGTTGTCCTTTTCTGGGCTCGTGCAGGATCGTGTATCCAATCAGCGTGTCTCAGATGTGAAGGTGGCACTTCGCCGACAGGGATTCATGGATTACGGAAGCTATACAGAAAAGACGTATGCGGACGCCTCTGTCTCGACGGATGAATCTGGTTTTTTTACCGGAACGCTCTCGTGGGATGTTCTCGCGCCCGGATATTACAGTGTCGTTGTATTGCGCGATGGCAAAGAAGTCGTATCGCGCGGTGTTGAGATTCGTGACGTGGTGAAACCTGCATACACGCTGGATGTCTTCACGAAGAAGACGGCGGTATACGCCGGAGACGTGATCGAGGGACAGGTGAAAGCAACACTGTTCGACGGATCGCCAATGGTTCGACAGGCGGTGACGGTTCGGTTGTCGGGTACGTCGGGAGATGGCGAACGCGTCGTTACGACGGACGACTCCGGCTTCGCGGATTTCCGATTTGAGACAAAACGCCACGCGTGTGACCTGAGTCAGGTGTATGCCTACTGCAATGACATCGAGACGGGGATGATTACAGCGACACCGGTTGATGCCGAAGAAGCGCAGATTCAGGGAACGGCCTACGTGACGATTTGGTCGGCACGTGTTTCGCCGACGGCGCAGACAACGTTCGAAGGAAATCGTGCGACAGCGGCGATCACGGTGCGACGCGTGGATATTTCAAAGGCAGACGGTCGAGAGCCGACCACGGTGCTGACGGATCCTGCGAGCGGAATCAAGCTTGAGGGCCGTGTACATCGGCAAGAATGGAAGCGGTTTGAAGATGGAACGATGTACGACTCGATCGAGAAAAAAGTCGTCCCACGATACCGATACGAACTCGTGGAAACGGACGCGGGATCGTTTTCTCCTGTGTCGGACGCTTCCGGCCGCGCGTCATACTCCTTTACCGTGGAGCCGTCGATTACCTATCGGTTGACGCTCACGGCGACAGACGAGACGGGCGCAACAGCGTCGTATGTTTCGACGTTCTCCAGCGGGTGGGCGGATCAGGGATACGATGATCAATCGATCCGACTGGATTCGACGAAGACGGATGATGACCATGTGTATGCGCAGGACGAAGAAGTGTCGGTTGCCTTCTTCAAGAAGGCGGAAAAACTTCCGGACGCGGACCACTCAACGTATCTCTTTGTGGAGGCGAGCCGTGGAATCCGGGCAACGTCGGTGACGAACCGTTCTGGATATTCCTTCCGTTATCGCGATGAGGTGACGCCGAACGTCACACTGTACGGTGTGCTCTTTGGCCCGAACGGATTTACGGTTACGAATTATTGGGCAAATATCGAAACCGCGTCGAAAAAGTTAAAAGTGATCGTCACGCCAGACGCGGCATCGTACGCCCCGGGATCAGCCGTAACGGCGTCGATTGATGTACGAACGCCAGATGGATCTCCGGTGTCAGGAGCTCGTGTCTCTCTTGCGGCTGTCGACGAAGCGCTCCTTGCAGCAACATCCGGTAATTACGAAGAGCAGCCGGTCGATGTGCTGTATCAGGGTGTGAGTGACGGGATTTTGCTGACGCGTTCCTCGCATGAGGCATTGTCCGAAAAAGCAGGAGCCGGGGGAGCGGAGATGGGCGGTGGCGGTGGGGAGCAGATTCGTCGCAATTTTAAAGATACAGCAGCATATGAAACCGCGGTAACGGATCGTGGTGGACGTGCGACGGTGCAGTTTACGGCCCCGGATAACATCACGACGTGGCGTCTCACGGCGATTGCGCTCACGGGAAATCGCGATGCGGGATCTGCACGTGGACGGGCGGTTGTGACGAAGCCGGTCTTTGTCGATGCGGTTATTCCAGAGTCGTTTTTGGCAAGTGACGTGCCGACGTTGAAGCTTCGTGCCTTTGGGACGGGTCTCCGCGCCGGAGAGCCAATGACGATCACGGTAGACGCGCCAACACTTGGGATTGAACATCAGTCTCTTTCGGGAACGGCGGGATCGCCGGTATCTCTCCCGGTTGAGAAGTTGTCTCTCGGAACGCATGCGGTTGTCATTCGCGTTGCTGCGTCTAGCGGGACGGATGCGATTGAACGCAAGGTGCGTGTTCTTCCGTCTCGGTTTGTGCATGAAGAAGCGGTGACGACAGAACTTGGACCCGGCGTATCGCTTTCAAATGTTGGTGAGGCGCCAGAGCTCGACGTGACAATCCTTCCGCTTGGACGATCTGCATATCTTGGCCGTGTTGAATCGTTGACGAACGAATGGTCGGCTCGGCTTGAAGCAAAGATCGCAGCTCGTATGGCAACGCGCATTCTTCGAGAATCTTATGGCAGAACGGATCTTGCGGATCTGCAGCCGTTGCTTGCGTACCAACGCCCCAACGGCGGCCTGGCGCCGCTTCCATACGCGTCTGATGATGTCGAGCTTTCCGCGATGGTGGCGATGACAGACTCGTCAGCGTTTGATCGAAGCAACCTCGTGAATTACTTCTGGCGCATTGCGGATGACGAACGCGTGTCTCGCGAAGAAGCGATGAACGCGCTCTTGGGACTCGCAGCGCTTGGAGAGCCGGTCTTGCCGCGCGTGCATATGCTTGCGGAGCAGACGGATCTTGGATGGCGAGAACGGATTGCGGTGATTCGTGCGCTCGACGCGGCGGGTGATCGAGAGCGCGCGCGGACGTTGCTTGAAGATATGCTGACGGATGCGGTCACGACGGACGGTCTTGTACATCTTCCTGTTGCGGATGATTCTCGGTCGATCTTGGAAGCAACCGCTCGCGTTGCAGCGCTTGCTGCAGGGATGGGATTACCGGAGGCGAAGGGATTGGACGCCTACGTTATGGCAAATTGGGATGATGATGCCTTCACGGTGTTGGACCAGGCGGCGTATCTCGCGCAGACGGTTCCGACGCTTTTGGGTGGCGATGTAACCGTTCGCTATCTCGTGAACGGCAAGGAGATGAGTGCGATATTGAAGGATGGGCAGACGAAGACGCTTACGCTCACACATGCGGAGGCTGCTTCGTTCCGTGTCTATTCCGTTGATGGGCCGGCAGCGGTGTCATTCACACGCCTTGTTGCTGGTCGCATGCCAACGTCAGCAGATGTATCGCTCACGCGAACGTATGGAGTGGGCAAGGCGTCACAAGATGTCTTTGCGGAAGGCGACACCGTCACGGTAACGCTCGTGCCTTCATGGAAGCCAACGGCGCAGGATGGCTGTTACGTGCTTCGCGATCGACTCCCGTCCGGCCTCGCGCCGCTCGTGTCCGTCTTTGGACCGTACGGCTATGACGAGACGTTGAGTTATCCATATGATATTGGAAACGGTGAGGTGCGATTCATTACCTGTAAGGGGAATACGCAACCGATTCGATATCGAGCGCGCGTTGTGAGTCGCGGAACGTATACGGCGGAGGCCGCCTCACTGCAATCCATGACGGCTCCGAGTGTCGCCGCGCTCTCATCCGACGCCGTTCTCACGATCAAATGAACATCCATTATAGAAACATTCTCGTAGCGGCTGCCCTTGTGGCAGCCGTTTTCGGGGCCGGGTGTGTGCGGCGAGATGTTCAGGTAATATCGCCTGAACCAGTTGTAGAAGCGCAAACGCCACGTCCAGAATCGCCCGTGAATACAGACGCGTTTTTGGATATTGCGCGGTTTCACGCGTCCGCGTCCGTGACATCAACGGCGATTCAGGGGCGGATTATCGCCGGCGTCGTGAATCATCACGTGCTTGCGTCGGATGTACTCGCACGGACGATTCGTTCTGTATGTGATGCGAATCCTGCTGTTCGACGGATTATTATTTTGTCGCCGGATCATTTTATGCGCGGCGATGATGCGATGTCTGTGGTGACAGTTCCGTATTCGTTTGAGGGAAACGTTCTTCCGGTAGACACGACATCAACGCAAACGCTTTTGCGCATAGGGTCGCCGGCGTCGCGTGATCTAGTTGAACACGAACACGGAATCGGCGCGCTTATTCCATTCCTGTCGCGGTATTGTCAGAACGTGCATATCGCTTCTGTCGCGCTACGGGCAGACATCTCACGCGAACGTGCTCGTGCCGTTGGAGTATCGCTCGCGTCGATCGTCGATGATCAGACGGTTGTGCTCGTGTCATCCGACATGAGTCATTATTTGTCGGAACGCGAAGCGCTTGCGCATGACGTGCAGACGGAGGCGTGGTTGCGATCGCGCGATCGCGTGGCCATGGAGCGCGCGACGGATGCAAATACGGATAACGGTCCGGCGTTTGTCGCACTGTTTTCTTTTTTTGAAGCACGCAATGACAAACCCGCGTTTCAGCGGGTTGATCATGCGATATCTTCGGCGTACGGGGGAGATTCGTCGTACACGACGAGCTATTTGACGGGGGTGTGGGTGACGAAGTGATTACGACGCGAAGATTCGTCGGAGGATCGTGACCGGATCTTCGTGCATGAGGCTTAGCGCCGTGCGCGTGCGGACGCGGGATGACGTTTGTTGGGAGAAGTGATGCTCCACGAGATGGAGAAGATCAGCGGGCATGACGAGATGTACATGCATAATGCCGCGCGCATCAATGAGCGTGTTCGTGTGCTCGGCGATGTGTGTGGCGAAACGTGTCAGGCGAGGCAGGTCGTCCGCATCTGCAGACGGATCAGCCGTGCGAATCCCATCCGCCGATGACTGTCCATCGTGTTCAACGCGTTCGCGCGGCTCGGAGAGTGCGTCGATTTCTTCGATGGCATCGCCTCCGGCGAGATACACGCGAGCGGTCGTATGATCAGCGGTGACGCACAGTGTTGGATGAAGAACGTGCGCCTGAAGATCGTGAGGAATGTTCATAGTGATGAGGTAGGAATCCAGATAGATACGGTACCTTCCGAGAACACGCGCGTCCATGTGGCACCGAGCATCGGAACGAGACGCTGCGTCTGCACATCATCCGTGAGAATGAGATGCGTGATGTGCGCGTCTTTCAAGATGTCGCGTGCGCGTTCAACATCGGTTGTTTCGAGCAGTTCATGATAGAGCGCGCGTTTGTGTGAAAAGTTGGGTGTTTCATGATCGTGACCGATCCACACACGACGTCCGGTGAGTGCGGGAAGCCACGTGTTTGTCCACGGAACATCAGCGAGAAGGATCGCGTCATCGGATGATGTGGCGCGAACGAATTTTGCGGCGGCAAATACGGCATCCGGTCGAAAAAACACCTCTCGGTGAAGCGGCGATGCGATCCAGACGAGATGTGATGTGACAAGATGAAACGGGCCGAGAAACGCGCAGAAGAGAAGGAGTCCGCTCATGAGCGGGCGAAGAACCGTTGACGGAGACGCACGCACCCAATCTCGGAGGGCGAACCAGGCGGGCATGGTGAGGATGATGGTCGGGACGAGGGCTCCTTCTGTGAGTTTTCGTTTCCACGGAACGGGGAGTGCGATAAGTAAAACGAGAAGGACGATGAGCCACGCGTGCGGCCACGAGAAGGATTGTGAAAAGGTTCGCGTTCGCCACATCCACACGCCGGCGAGGAGAAACGGAGCAAGTGTGACGGTCCACACAGAAAGAGGCGCGAGCGGAAGGATATTTGCCGAAAGATGATGCGGACCAAAGACCGGATCACGGAGGAGCCATGCGTAATAGCCGACGGGAAGGAGGTAGAAAAAGCCGATACCGGTGAGGAGCACGAATGCGCGGCGACGATGAGGCGAGCGGATCCATGCGAGAATACCAATCCCGGCGAGAAGCGGGGCGAAATACGGATGAAACGAGAGAAGTGCTGTTCCGGCGAGTGCGCCGAACGCCGCGTGTTTCTTGTGGAGCGTTGTGACGCCGTTCCATATGCCTCGAATTGCCGTGAGGAGGAGGGCAAGAGAGAGTGCGGCGTGCGCGCCGCCAAGAAGAATGGGTCCGATGGCGAATTCCGTTACGATGTCTGGCGCGGCATACGTCGTCGGTGTCCATGCGCCGTGCACGCCAAGCCAAATGGAATACAGCCAACCCGTGCCAACGCCCCCGAGGAGCAGGAGGAGGGCGAGGCGAGTGTCTTCGTCGCGATGTGTGAAATCCGTTGTCGCCTTCCAGAGTGCAATGAGAAGGATCGCGGCAAAACAGAGTCGGGCAAGTTCGTGCAGAACGATGAGATTGATGCCGGAACGAGCGACCGCACCGAGCGTCGACCAGACGAGATCGAATCGCGGCGCGTGCGGTTCGACGGCGTACAGATCCGAAAGGAGGAAATGATGATCTGCGCCCTGACGAAGATAGGAAAGATATACGGCAACGTCGCTGGAATTATGAATACCATCACCGAGCCATTGATATCCGGGTGGTGCGGCAAGAACGCTCAAGATGGCGAGCGCAGCGAGAAGAAAAATTGTGCAGCTGAGGATGATCCAGGGGAATCGATGCGCCATGCGCCTACTGTACCAAAGGGACGACGATGCGATAGGGGGAAGACGTTTCATCTGGATAGGTGATCATGCCTTCACCGACGAGTGACGGATAGAGGAATTGTGTCGGCGGATCCTCCGTATTTTCGATCGGGAACCACTCAAAACGAACAGTATTGATCGTCACGTCTCCATTTGGCGTTCCGCCTTGTCCACCGCGAAGGAGTCGATCGCGTGCGTCGGATTGGGATATCCCGGGGTAGTCCGATCGAAGCGGGTCTGCGGGAATTGTGAAGAAGCCGGAGGTTACGCGTCCCGTTGAAACGTCAACGAGCAGTCGAGCGCCGATGACGGGCGTGCCGTTTCCGAGAAAGATCCCTTGGCCATCTTGCGTTGCGGTAAAGTTCACGATCACGCGAGACGGGAATTCGGGATTTGTGCATCCGGTTGCATTGAGCGTCGGATACGACCCACCTTCCCATGCGGCAGAAGCGGACAGTGCGCGAATCGCAACGAGCGTTGACGCGTTCATGCATCGTCCCGCTGCTTTTTGTGCGTTCCACCACGCCGACCAATCGGGATTGATGTAGGGATTGCCGAAGCGTGTCATGCGAACACCGTGATCCAGCAAGAAGGTTTGTGCGATGCGAAGAATTTCGTCCGTGGAAGGAAGGGCGGATACGGTGAGGGTTTGCACGGGGTGTTGTTCGTCTGAAAATGAAACGCGCCGTCCGTTTGCCGTCGCGATCCAGCGGATGCCAGAGGCGTCTTTCCATTGGATGGACATGTCTTCTCCCACGGGCGACTCTCCAAGAATGCCGATCGGCAGTTCGAGGGCGTTCGACGCGTTGCGGAGGAGCGTGTCGCTTGGTCGACCAGTGTTTACGCGTAATACCATGACACGCGACGGAACATCTGGGACGTCAGCAAGGAGGCGGATGCGCCCGCTTGAACCGGGCCGCAGTTGCGGAGCGGGAACAGTGGGGATGTCACCAAACCCTCGGAACTGTTCAACGGGTCGCTTGGTCAATGTTTCGTTGAGTGGCTGGGTGACGGGTGTCGTATTTATGGATGCGCATCCGGCGCCAACCGTGCAAAGAAGAAGGATCGCAGGAATGATCGCTCGCATAGACTTCTGATAGTGTAGCACGCGTTATCGAGCGTATTGACAAACAGGGCAGATGTTCTATATTCCTAGTAACGTACTAGGAATTATGGAACTGCGCGATGTGTATCTCGATCATGCGGCAACAACCTATGTTGATCCGCGTGTTCTCAACGAGATGAGCCCCTACTTTTCGGGGGTATTTGCGAACCCATCGTCATTTCATACGCCGGGACTTCGTGCGAAGGAAGCCGTTGCGGAAGCTCGTTCGACGATTGCGACGATATTGAACGCGCGTCCAGAAGATGTGTTGTTTACGTCCGGCGGCACGGAATCCGATAACATGGCCGTGGTGGGCATTCCGCTCAGCCCGCGCCATGCGTCGCTCGCAACGCGTCATGTCATCACATCCGCGATCGAGCATCACGCCGTTCTTGAACCGCTGCTCGAGTTGCAGAAGAAGGGGATGATTGAGCTTTCGATCCTTCCGGTTGATGGGAACGGTCTCGTGAATCCGGATGAACTTGAGCGTATGCTTCGGCCGGAGACGGTACTCGTCTCAATCATGATGGCGAATAATGAAATCGGAACCATCGAGCCGATCGCAGAGATCGGGAAGCGTATTCTTGCCTGGCGGAAGAAGCAAAAAACCGCACTTCCATATTTTCATACCGACGCGTGTCAGGCCGCCGGTGTGTTGGATCTCGATGTCGAGAAGTTGCATGTTGATGCGCTCACGCTGAATGGATCAAAGATCTACGGTCCGAAGGGCATCGGCGTGCTGTACCTCCGTCGCGGAACGCCGCTTGAACCGCTCGTGCGCGGCGGCGGCCAAGAACGTGGACTCCGATCGGGCACGGAAAACGTTCCAGGGATTGTTGGTCTCGCGACAGCGCTTCGATTGGCGCAGTCAGAAAAGGATGTCGAGAATGCACGCCTCATCGCATTACGCAATCGATTGATTGAGGGATTGCTTACGATTCCAAAAACGCGGTTAAACGGCCATCCGACAGAGCGCCTTCCGAACAACGTGAATATCTCGTTTATCGATATCGAAGGTGAAGCGGCGGTGTTGTATCTGGATGCGGAAGGAATTTACGTATCCACGGGGTCGGCGTGCGCGTCCACCTCGCTCGATCCATCGCATGTCATTCTCGCGACCGGTTTGTCGTATGAAGCAGCGCACGGGTCGATTCGGTTTACGCTCGGGAAGCGCACGACCGCGGAAGACGTCGAATACGTGATTCGCGTCATGCCGCGCGTCACGGAGACCTTGCGAAAAATGTCGCCCGTCAATCTTGATATGAAATATTTTGCCTAAGAATATGTCTGACCTCGACACAATCATCGCACAGCCCACGAATGACGGTCGCTCCGGTGACGTGGTGGCTGCCTCAAAAGACAAGGGGTGGTTTTATACTGACACGGTCAAAGACCATTTTTTTCATCCGCGGAATTTTATGCAGGATGAAGCAGCGTATGCGGATGCAGCCATGGGCATGGTCGGCTCTCCGGCTTGTGGCGACGCGATGAAGATCTGGATTCGCGTTGATCCAATAACGGAGCGGATCACGGATCTGAAGTGGAAGACGTTTGGATGCGGATCTGCGATTGCCTCAACCTCGATGATGTCGACGATGGTTACAGAAAACGGTGGCATGACGCTCGACGAAGCGAAGAAGCTCAAACCGCAGGACATCATGGAACGTCTTGGGGGGCTCCCAGCACGAAAAGTTCATTGTTCCGTTTTGGGCGACAAAGCGCTTCGCGCAGCGATCAACGATTGGTATCGACGCACGGGTCAACATGAGAAGATCGAGATCGAGCAAGGTCGCGTGATCGACAAGGTGCTTAAGATCACGGATCATGATATTGAAGAGGCAGTGCTTGATGGGGCGAACACGCTCGAAAAAGTTCAGGCAAAAACGAAAGTTGGGACGGGCGATCCGTCGTGCATTCCGGAGGTCGAGCAACTCATTCGATTTTATTCAGAAAAATATTTTGGCGCAGAATAGAAAATATGCGTGAACAACTTGAAACACTGCTTGGCGGATTGAAGCCGATGCTCGCGATGCAAGAGAAGGATGTGCAGATTCTCGAGGTGACGGACAAAAAGATCTCGCTCATCCTGTCGGGATGCTGCAGTGATTGCGAGTGCTCCACGGATTACGTTGAGGGGCTTCGAGAGATGCTGTCGCAATCGTTTCCAAACGTGGAAATCGATATCGCGGTCGCATAGGGACAAAATAAAACCCCCGAACATGTCGGGGGATACGAGAAGGAAAAAGTGCGATCGTCACTCTTTCGGAGGGACGAAGAGATACGGGTTCGTAAAGCGATGAGGATCGCTGTCCGGCGCCGTATCAAGGTGCAGTATCGGAACGGCCGGTTGTTGCTTCGGCGCTTCCGGCTGCGTTGACGGAGCTCCCGGAGGGCATTCCGTCCAATCCAGCGTCGGACGACCAACATGGTCGTCTTCTTCGTCTTCCGCCACCGCAACGCGTTGGTTGAAGACGGGACTGGGTTGTCGCGACAGCGGCAAACGCGCGGGGCCGAGGCCTACCTGCGTAATCTCGTCCTCCATGTCCCCGCTAAAAAGCGAGTATGACCCGGGACGAGTAGCTGGTTGCTTTGGCGGCGTGATCGCCGGCTTGAACGGCTGGAGCTGTGCCAAGCTCCGAACCGTGTTCGGTCCGCTGGTCGACGTACTGCCGGACCGCTGAATCGCTGGCTCCATGCGTGTGCTCGGTGCCATCGATGCGGGTCCAGTAGGCGCGTGAGCAGCGGGTGCTGCGGGCGGCGGCTTCATGAGGAGGCCTGCGAACGCCGGTTGTCGCAAGGCGCGCGTGGTCGGAACCGTCGGACGCAAGACCGAGTTCGGAGGCGGTGCAGGGTGGCGCACGGTCGGTGCGACAGGCTTGGACGTCGCGCGCTCTTCCTCGGGAGTGAGAACGCGGACGACCGGTGCCGGTCGGTCGCTTTTTGCGCTGCCCTGCATCGAGATGCCACGCAGCGACGGATGATGACGCATGAGGTCGTCATCCATCCAGCGTGGATGGACTTCTGCGGCGAGTCGCCGAGCCGTGTCGGCTTCGTCGTCGGTGAGTTCGCGACCGAGGAGACCGAACATGAAGTTCATGAGCTCCCCTTTTGCGCGCGTGATGCGTTCGTCTTCTTCGAGCCGTTGAAATGCTTCAACGGCTTTTGGTGCAAGCTCGGCACGCAGACGTTGGCTCTCCTCGCGAAGACGTTGGCTCTCCTCGCGAAGGTGCCGGTTCTCTATGTCCATTGACTCGAGCGCCGTCTGAAGACGTTGGCTCTCCTCGCGCAGCGCCTCGACCTCCTGAAGAAGATCGATTTCCTGCTCGACGTTGAGCTCGCGCTTCTCGCCGAGAACTTCACGGTGAAGCTCTAGCTTCTCCCCGCGCAATTCGTTTGCTTTCCGAATTGCGCTCTTGAGAAGATGTACGAACAGTTCCGCTTGTTTGTTCGGACGGAACCGCTCTTGGAACTTCTCTTCGGAGAGGATGACGAGCTCGGTGTCCGTCTCGGCGACGTATCTGCTCGCGACGTCGTCCGTTTCTTCGACGTGGAAGAAAGACGATGCGTTCAGCATGTCGCCTTTTATGGCGACGCTGATGACGATCTCGCGTTTTCCGCCTCGCGTTTGGACATCGCGAACGATATTCACTCGTCCGCTTTGCACCGCGAAGCAATCCAGGAGGCGTTCGCCAGCCTCCTTGAAGATGCATCCGCGCGGGACGCGGATGATCGGCTTGTCCTGTTTCACTTCCCGCACCAGTGCGGCGAAGCGGATTGAGGTAACCTGATCTTCCGAACCCTGCGCGGCACGCAAGCCACGCGCGGGGGAGCTGGTGCGACGTTCTGCCATGCGATCTCCTTCAGTTGGGGTTTGAGAAGGTACGAGGGAAACGACTCTATCCTATATTGGAAAAAATGTCAACCCAAGTTGACCAATTCTTGGCTCAATATAGCAAAAACCCTCGATGCGTCGAGGGGTGAGTTGTCGGATCAACCGACGGATTTGAGGCCGTCCGGACTTGTAGGGATTTCATCCTCTAAATCCGGGGGCATTGCGCCACGATATCGTTCAGCGGGACGAATACCGCTCCGTCGACGATCCCCGTGTTCGCAGATTGCCTCGAAGGACGCATGAAGCGCGAGATAGGCGCTTCGAACGAGCTCGAGGATTTCTGTGGACGGGAGACGTTTGCAGAAGCCCGCGTAGGTGTAGCGAGTGACGACGGTGCTCTCGTGATGCGGGTTTACAACGGTGAACGGCGCGTACGCGCGCTGCCCAGGTGCGCCGAATAAGAGTTCAGCGCCGACGAGCCCGTTCTCTCCGATTTCTCCGCACGTGACCAGACGTCTCGTGACGGGATGATGTTTTTGCATCACGAGTCGTCCGACGAGGACGACCCAGAGATATTCCGAGCGCGCGCCTTGAAAGATCAAGGGCGGTGATCCTGCGGCGAGTTGTCGAGGTTTTCCTTCCTGATCCTCTTCCGTCACGCGGCCTCCTTGGTGTGGGAAATAAAAGAACGCTGAACAAGTATACACGATGCGCATCAATGCGTTTATGTATTTCGCGTCAGAAGAACGATGCGACGCATCACGCGTTGATTCGGACGCGCGTAGAGAAGCGGATCATTTGAGTCATCCCATCCATTGAGCGGATTGCTCAATGTATATCCAAGTCGCGCGAGATCAGATGTGAGATCGACGCGCGCGGTGCCATTCGTTGTTTTCATCGCCGGCCAAATGCAGACGAGTCGCGCGTGCGGCGCGAGCGTCGGGGCAAGAGAGGTGAGCGCGTCGCGCCACAGCGCGGTAATGTCTTCAGCGTTGCGTGCAAGAGCAGATGCCGATTCGTTGCCGCGAAGCGGTGGGCCAAGATAGCCCTCGGTCACAACGGCATTGATCGGTGTTGAAACATGACGCGAGATCGATCGAACGTCTGTCGTGAAGAGCGAAAAACGCTGTTCATCATCCGCACGAAGAATGCCTTGCGTGATAAGCCAGTCTTGATTCTGTTTTGCGTCCGCAATTTGTTTGGATTCGATGTCGCTTCCGATGAGATGATCTGCGCGCGTCGCAAGGGCGGCTTCCATGAGCACGGTTCCGGAACCGCAAAAGGGATCAAGCAGCGCACCGCGATCCGGAACGCGCGCAAGATTCACCATGATGCGCGCAAGCTTTGGAGGAAGCATGCCGTTTTCATCGTCGCGAACCGGTCGACCGAAGTCGCGCAAGCTCCACGCGTCCGCGTCTTGGACATCTGTCGTAAGACCGATGAACGCACGATCACCGCTGATCACCACGACGATGTCGTATCCGTCGGTTGTGAGATGAAGTTTCGCGACAGCAGCCGGCGTCAGTGGTTCGTCGTTCTCGCTCGTTACCCAGCGCGCGCTCTTTCCCCGAGTTTTCAGTTCGCGTTTGACCTCGAGCGGGAGTTTTTGAAGCGCGCGTTTCGCTGCGGGTGTTCCGCCATATACCGTCAGTCCAAAGACGATGCGTTCATCGCGAGGCGTGCGGTCGATGAGGTCGGCGATCCGCTCTGCGTTGAGTTCGGCGGTCGCGCATTCCTCAAGAATATCGCCAAGTTTTACAGTTCCTCCAAGCTGCTGCATGAGATGAGCTCCGTTCCAGGAGGCAGCTTCAACGATCGCTGTTGGCCCGACGAGCGTGGGACGTGGAGTTTGAGGCGCCGATACCGCATAAAATTCCGCAAGGCTAAGCCGCGGATGCGTCCCAAACACAGCGAAGTGTTTCATATGCGGTGATTCTAGCTGGATTGACAGATTCCGTCACTTGACGGGGGCGGCGTTGTATGATGGGATGGCACGTCCCCCGAAGCCGGGAGGACTGCTCGGTGCTTGAACGCGGAATGGTCCGTCTTAAGCTCCGATGTCGTTCTTTCGACAATAGAATATCGTTCGACAACCCCAACACGAGGTCACATGTCGCGTATCCCGATGGTTCTGCTCGCAGCGATCACGTTTTTCGCGATCGTTCTCGGGTTCCCTTCGAGTCTGTTGGCTGAGACGCCTGCCGGCGAAGTCCGACAGGTCACGAGCGACGCACGCGGCAACAAGGTTGCCGATGCGGTCGTTCTCGAGTTTGGTGCCGGCGTGAGCGTCGAGCACGTGCTCCGTTCCTATGGGCCGGACTACCAACGAGCAACCGGGGAGCCGCTGACCTGGGAGATTCTCCAGGCGGCAAATCCGAACACAACGATCCCGGTCTGCTTCGCTCCTCAGAACGGACGCAAGTACATCGGGCGCGGAGACACCTCGATCTGGGATACCTGCCCGGACGAGAAAAAGGGAATCGGACTCATTGCCGGGCACTCCGGTCGTATCGTCATCCCTAGCGCGCACGTTGAGACGTACGCGTCCAAGATGAAGCGCCTCGAAGAGCTCGAGGCATGCGTGAAGGACGCAGATTGTCTCACGCAGAAGCTTTCCGCTCTTGGCGGGAGCGCATCAACCTCTTCGACGTCTA
>CAYMTE010000009.1:0-17323 GCA_964393325.1 uncultured Gammaproteobacteria bacterium | reverse complement strand
CGTCCAATTCCGGCTCCGATCGCGCTTGCGCCAACGGTGCCGGCTCCGCAGGCTGTGTCGATTTCGAACACACCGGCGGATATCAAGAGGGACATTACGGACCTCGAGGCGCGGATCCGTCTGCTGACGGGGAGCCCGACAAGTCATGCGGTACGCATGGCGCTCGATAAAGAGATCCGGAGTCTCTACGCCCTTCTGAAGAGCACGATTCCAGATCTCGAACCGCCTGTTGCGATTGACTCATCAAGTCGTGCGACCGTACCAGAGATCACGCTCACACCGAAGACGGAGAGTCTTTCGGCATGGAGGGGTCGCAAGGAGAGCTACGAGCGGGAGATCGCGAAGCGCGACGGCGAGATCGCCGCCGTGAAGTGGCTCAAGAACCAAGCGTCTCACGAGACGCGCGACGCCGAAGAGAAGCTCTCGGCTGCGATCGACAAAAGCGTCTCGCTGTTGGCGTGGAAGACACGCATGATACGAGATGTTCTGCCTCGGGCCAGGCGCCACCGAGAGTGGCTCTGGGGTCTGCTCGCGAACGCGAGAGACAGAGCTACGAAGCTCTCTGAGGAGAATGCGCGGCTCGTTCAGGAGAACGAGCAGGCTCGCGCAAAGCTCAAGAGCATGACGGAAGAAGCGGTGCGTCGGGGTGAATACGGCGTCCGGCACAAAAACGCTCTTAAGAAGGCGCTCCGCATCGGCAGGTCCCTCAAGGAGAGGACTGTTGATCAAGAGCGGCTGCGAACGAATTTTGCGTCGGCCTGGCGGACGTACATCGGGTACTCCACCGCGCTGACACGGGCAAGGTCTGACCCGTCGCGCAGCGGCGAGGTCTCGCGTCTGATTCATGAGAAGACGCACGCATTTGAGCAGGTCCAGGAGTGCTTCCGGGGTCTGACGGATGGTGTGGAGGTTCTGGAGCTTCTTCATGAGCTTCAGTTGTCAGCTCGGCCACCGGCCGCATCATCCTCGAACGGCGTCCGAAAGGACACGGATAAGGGGATGTCACCGCCCATCCCGCCGACCAACGGAAATGGCGCGGCAAACGGAGATGTGGACAGTCACATCTCTAACAAACTCATTTCGGATAAATGGTTGGCTGGGGCCTCCCGGCTCACGAAACCGGACACGTTCATTCTCACGAGAGGCCTTGTTGGATACTTTACGGAGATCCTTCAGATGCCTGCGCAGCTCGCGGAGGAGTTCACCGCGCATCAGACGCGTGAGGCTCAAGACGAGCTCTCCAAGCCTAAGCCGCTCCTCGAGGCAGTTCAATGGGCGTATGGAATGCTTGCGGGGGTCGGGATGCCGTTTGAAAAGAAAACGCTTCCGCCTCCTCCCGCAGGGTTGTGAACGCCCTTCTCCGGCGAGACGATTGTCCGCCACCCCGATCCTCCTGATCGGGTTTTTTATATCCAATCCTTGACGAAATCGATGGTTTTCTATAGGATCCTTGTACATTACACATAATCACGTGCGACTGGCCGTTCGTAGATTCCTCCGGATCTACGGAATCCCCTGATGGGTATCGGGGGGCGTGTCACACGTCATCGTCATGCAGTACGAACTTCTGTACATCGTGCCGACGACCTACACCGATGAAGACGTCGGAACGGTCGAAGGTAACGTCAAAGCGCTCCTCGAAAAATACGGTGCATCCGTGATCGAGACAAAGCGCCTTGGAAAATTCCGCTTCGCGTATCCGATCAAGAAACAGCGCCACGGCCACTACGTGCTCGTGCGTCTCGAGACGGAGCCGAAGACGGTCGCGAAGATTGATGAAGGTCTCCGCATCTCGAATGAGGTGCTCCGACATCTCATCCTCCGCGCAGATGAGGTAGGTGGTGAGAAATTCGACATCGTTCAGTTCACCGAGGTGAACGTGGACATGAAGGATGATCGCCCGCGCCGACGCCGCGAAGAAAAGTCCGGTGAAGAAAAGGTGAAATCAACCGAAGAGCTGAAGACGGGTGTTGCTGCCATCGAAGGCAAGGAGGAGAAGAGCGAGGTCGCTCCGACGGAAGCCTCCCTTTCTGATGAAGAGCTCGACAAGAAGTTGAACGCCGCCCTTGAAGGCGACGCGAAAGAGGCCTAAGCTCTGTAGTGTATGAACCTGAACCGCGCCATGATTATCGGAAATCTCACTCGAGATCCCGAACTTCGAACCACGCCAAACGGTCAAAATGTGTGCAATTTTTCGGTCGCGACGTCCTCGCAATGGACGGATGCCTCCGGTCAAAAACAAGAGCGTGTCGAATATCATAATATCGTTGCGTGGGGAAAACTTGCCGATATTTGCAGCCAGTTTCTTGGCAAAGGTCGCAAGGTCTACGTCGAAGGACGCCTGCAGACCCGCGATTGGGAAGCGCAAGATGGTTCAAAACGTTCTCGCACCGAGATCGTTGCGGAGAACATGATCATGCTGGATCGAAAGGACGCTGCTCCTGCTGCGGGGTCTCGTGCGGAACCGACGGTGACGCCAACCCTCGATAAGGGCATGGGCGAAGAAGAAATCAAAATCGAAGATATTCCGTTCTAAGATCCAGTGAGACGTTGGATTTATTCATTCCGGTTGTATCGATCCCCGTGAAGGCACGCCTTCACCTAGAAATACTCTATGCCAATCAAAAATACCGAACGCTCGTGTGCGTTCTGCCAGGCAAACGTTCGCGCGATTAACTACAAGGATACGAACATGCTGAAGCGATATCTTTCCTCCTTTGGAAAGATCGTTCCTCGCAAGCGCTCCGGCGTCTGCGCGTGGCACCAGCGCAAGCTCGCGAACGCGATCAAGCGCGCGCGATTCATGGCCTTGTTGCCGTTCGTCGTGTAACGCAAGGACTCTATTATCGCGATCTAGGAGATCGTTGAAGCGCAAAACGCTCGCGATCACCACGCTCGCCGATAGTAGAGTTTTTGATATCCTGTCTTCTATGAATCTCCATAACCTTCGTGCACGTGCTGAAATCGTAAGGCTCATCCGAGCATGGTTTGCTGAACGCGGATTTACCGAAATGCATACGCCGCGTCTCGTGGGATTGCCGGGGCAGGAGCCATATCTCGATCCATTTTGGACGAATGTCATTGCGGCGGACGGAACGTCACATTCTGCTGCGCTTATCACGTCCCCGGAATATGCGATGAAACGCGTGCTCGCAGCCGGGATGGATCGGATTTATGATCTCGGTCCCTGTTTTCGAAACGGAGAACCGTGGGATGGGACGCATGATCCCGAGTTTTTGTTATTGGAATGGTATCGACGCGATGCCGAGCTCGCGGATCTCATGGATGACACGGAAAGTCTTGTGATGAGTGTCGCGCGTGAGTTCCGTGTCGAGCCCGCGGTGCTCGCTCGATCGTGGCGACGGCTCACGGTAGCTGACGCGTTCAAAGAATTTCTGGATGTAGACCTCGATCCTCTTCTCGAGAATCGAGAAACAATAGCCAAGCTCGCAGCGTCGCTTGGACAAACCGTGACGGATGAAGATACGTGGGACGATATTTTTTTCAAGATCTTTTTGACGTACGTTGAGCCGAAACTCGGCGTGGAGCAGCCCACGCTCTTGTATCGGTATCCTGCATCGATGGCTGCGCTCGCGCGTCGATCCGCAGATGATCCACGATACGCCGATCGCGTGGAGTTGTATGTTGGTGGATTGGAACTCGCGAACGGATTCGCGGAACTATGCGATCCAGTTGAGCAGCGATCCAGATTTGAAGAAGAGCGAGCGCTTCGCCTGTCGCTCGGCAAGCCAACTTGGGGGATCGATGAGTCCTTTTTAGGAGATCTCCCGGCGATGGGGAACGCGGCGGGTATCGCATTCGGAATCGACCGATTTGTCATGCTGCTTACGAACGCCTCGTCGATCAACGACGTGATCCCGTTTTCTGCACGCGAACGGTTTTCTCGTTCGTAGGCCGGTGTTGACGTCACGTGCAGGACGCGGCAAGCTTTTTGTGGCACATGTTACAACCAACCATCCTCGACGGTCCGTTACAGGAGCAGGATTCCACGCGTCTGTTGTGGCTTGTCCACTACGGGAGAGAGGCGACAACGGAGGAGCTTGCTCCACCGGTCGCAGAGGCGCGTCTTGGCAGTCGGGCTGACTGCGAGGCGTACCTCCGACTTTCCCATCCTACATCGCATGATCCTATCATCGTTCGCGACGGGGAACGATTCGTTGCCTGGATGCCGGACGGTCACGTCTTTCAGTTTGTATCCGGAAAGCCGTATTGGTCTGCGGCATGCCGGTTCATCTTCGTCTCCTAAACACAGAAGGGGGGATGCCGATGCGAATCACGCGAAGAGCTCTTGAGGTGTGCCTCGGCCTTCTCCTCGGGCTGAGTATCGTTCTCGTATTGAATGTTCGGGAGGCGATGCGCGATGCGCAGGAGCCGATCTTTTCGCCGACACGGTCGGCCGTTGAGAGATCTCCTCCTGTTGGAGAACAGGAGGATGGGGGCGGCCCGGTTGCAAAAATGTCGCCTGCGCCGCTTCCGCCCATCGAACGAAAATTCTTGAAGGTAGAGTGGGTGCCGCCTGTTCCGATTAAGTCGGCCTACTTCGACCTTCAGTCATTCGATACGACGCGGACGTCCCGATGGGTCGTGTCGGGTGAGCTCCACAAACAGGGCGGCGCGTATCTCACGACGCTCGAAGTCGATGCCGGGTATATCCAGGTTCGTATCTGGTACCGTCAGGCTGGGAAGATGTGCGAAGCACTTTCTCCCCGCTGGACGGCAGAGTGCCCGATCATCAATGCCCCTTCCGAGGAGATCGTCGTCCGGTATCGTGGCGTGAAACAGGATGTCGTTGTTCTTCCGTTGTCGTCAGACATGCTCACTCGTTCAAAGTGGGGGACGCCTTCGGCGGGGATGTACGAAATCTTTCTGCCAGAAAACTAGCCGAGCAATGCTCGGTTTTTTATTTTAGACAGGTTGACGAATTGCTCGAGTTCGGGCAAACTCCGGTCACTATGGCTTCCCCATCAGAGATTAAAAAAGGCGTTGTCGTGCTGCACAATAACGATCCATGGGTCGTTACCGAGTTTCAGCACATCAACCCGGGAAAAGGTGCGGCATTTGTTCGCACGCGCATCAAGAATTTGAAAGACGGTCGCACGCTCGAGCAGACGTACAAGGTTTCGGAAACGATCACCATCGTTGATGTTGAGTTCCGAAACATGCAGTACCTCTACCATGACGCGACCGGATACACGTTCATGGACTCTGGAACGTATGAACAGGTCACGATGTCGGACGATACCGTTGGTGAACAGGGGCAGTATCTCCGCGAGGGGCTTGAGGTGACGCTTACGATGTACGAAGGACAGCCGATCGCGATTCAGCTTCCGCGCAAAATGACGTTTAAGATCGTCGAAACCATGCCGGCTGTGAAGGGAGATACGGCAAGCGGGAACGTCACGAAAGAAGCAAAGGTGGACGCGGGATTCATTGTTCATGTTCCGATCTTCTTGAAGGAAGGAGAAGAGATCATTGTGAACACGGATACCGGCGAATACGTGGAACGAGCGTAATCGCGATGCGTGAACAGGGGCGGCGACCGATTGACGCGGTCGCTGTTTTTGTGTAGGGTCGGATTGGAGGACGCATGAAAAATGAATTGATCGAGAAGTACGGTACGTTCACAGGTATGACGCCGGACGAGGAGCAGGATCTGCTTCGTCGCGTCTGCGACAAGACGAAATTCGAGATCGATACAACCGACGCGGTGCTGACGCGCCGAAAAATTTTCGACGCGAGTAAGCAATGGCAGGTGCGCGTACGCGGGAGCTGGAACGATCGTCCCGCGTCGCTCAAGTTGTTCACGATGAAGCCGGAGATCGACGGCGAGTGGATGCGTGAGCGATTCCGGGAGTATGCAAAAGGTCCGGCGATCCGACCGCCCGTGACATACGTGCACAAGCCGTATGAGGAGACGGAGGGATATGGCTACACCATCGACGAGTATGTCGACAGTTCTCCGCTCTTCAACCCCACGGCGCCTCCTGATGTGACGGCGGCGCTCTTTATTCGGTTCTATTGTGCGCTTCGTCATGCGGTCAGGGAGCCGTTTTGGAAAGCGTCGGAGGACGAGGCCGACGCAGCAGCGCTGAATCGTCGGCAGATTGCGACGTGGAAGCGTCTTTCCGCGAAACAGTACCCAGAGTTCTTTGAGAAATATTGCACGCTTGTTGATCAGCTTGAGCAACAAATGTGGTTTGAGCTGAAGAATCGATCAACCGTGTTTTCGCATGCGCATCTCACGGGCGCGGATGTCCGACGGACCGAGACCGGCTATGTCGTGTATGTGAATCGGTTCTGGCGTTGGAACCAACCGGGCTACGATATCGCCTTCCCGATATGGCATCAGTGGCTTGCGTTGCCGGATAACAGCGCGATCAATGCGAGCGTCCAGCGCATTGCATGGGTATGGTTGCATGAGGTGAAGGAGAAGCTTTCCAAGCACGTCACAGCGAATGACGTGTGCATCATGCTCTTGAACCGTATCGTCGGTGCGTTGTTGCTCGATTTGCCGGCGCGCGCAACCGAAGATCCACGGCAACGACGTCAAACGGATATCCGTTGCTCTGCGATGGTGTATCTCGCGGAGCTTATTCAGCGGAAGCGCCGGTAGATTGTTGACCGACGTGTACCGAGCATCTTGTGCTCGGTTTTTTATACAAAACAGCGAGCAGAGCGCTCGCTGTTTGTTGACCGACGAACGTACGGTTATGGAGATACGTACACGGTGTTTGATGCTTCGAGTTTTCCTCCCACGTCTGTAAACCCGGTATAGCTTGTGGCTTTGGAGAATTGTACGGTGATCTCACAACTCGCATATTCGCAGAGCGCGAGAGCCGGCGTGTCAGGAGAGGAGCCTTCGACGATGCTGGACCAGCCGATCGTTTCGCCGCTCGGTGCGTCCAAACGAAGTACGGCTTGCGTTTGCGTTGGTTTCGACAAGAGCGTGAGCGTTGGTTTAGGTGCGTTGCCTCCACTGACCGTGATCGTGACGGATGCGGAGACGAGCGTCTGTCCACCGACGACGATTTTTGAATAGAGCTGCGTTGTGCGATAGAACGGCGTGGATCCGGAGCAGAATGTTTCGGCGCCACAATCCTTCCAGAGAACGCCGTTAGGTTCTCCCGGGATATGGATGTAGATTTTGTGGCTCGTGAGGTCTTTATGCGTGTGTGCGTCTGACGTGAAGCTGGCGCGAGAACCGGCCGCAAGCATGAGCGGAGTTGCATCCACCTGAATATCACTTGTTGTCGCGGGGACGTTCAGTGTTGCACGCAGGTCGAGCGGGGTCGTTGTTTTGTTTCCGGTCGCGTTTGTTGCGACAGCGAAGAATTGCGTTTGTTGCGGAGCCTGCGTCACAGTGTAGGAGAAGCTACAGGTAGTGCTGTTTGCACACGTCGCGAGCGGTGCGGAGGCTTTTGTGCTGAAGATTTCAAGCTTGGAAACCGTTCCGGCGCCAACAGCGTTCGCGAATACGAGCACGGTTTGGTTTAATGTCGCTTCTGATGCACTGACGGTAACGGCTACGGTGAGATTGCTCGGCGTTGGGACAGGAGCGACAGGGGACGGAACGGCGAAGCCAATCGGACGGATGTTCTGCGCGATGGACGTCACGGTAAGCTCTTCGGGGAGGGAATATCCAGCCGTCCCATCGATTGCGGATCCAATAACGTAGTTTGTAAAAAACGTATCCGGGACATCGTCAACATTCTTGTTCCATGTTTGGCCGTATAAAAGCGACGCGAGATATTCAGAGCTCACCCACCGAAGAACGCCGTATCGTGAGACAGCGTACACTTTTGGATCTGTCTGAATTTTTACGAGTCGCATGCCGGGTCGGTACGTCACGTTTCCGGCGAGTTGATAACTTGCGAGCTCGGAATCCGGAACGGTTAGTACACTGGAAAAATCACCATACCACGTAAAGAAAATACGTTCGTTTGGAAACGCGTATCGCTTGCCGTCGGCAAGATAGTATACGCTGGAGCTGGTCATTCCTTTAATGAGAGATCCGTTTGGCGCGGCGGCGGATGCGGCAAGGGGGGAGAAGCTGGCAAGCGCGGTGCTTGCAGCGATGACGAGGGAAAGAAGACGTTTCATATGTCGGGCATAATACCGCGTGAGATGGGGAATGCCTATCATTGACGGAACGACATCGTTTGTTACGATGAGGTCCCCTGTTGGGATGGAGGTTGCGATGATCTTTCGTGCGCATAACCGGCGCTGCGCCGTCGATATCGCAGCATGGCAGCTTTCTTTGCCTGAATCCGTTGTTCTTTCTCAACTATGCGATGTCGGTTTTCAGCTTCTTGACGTCGATGTCGTACGTATCGCGATGGATGCTGTTGGGAGATCGCGGTACGCGAGAGGGGCGCTCCTTTCTGACGCGCCACATATCGTCGACTGTTCAAGCTTTGTAAAATGGCTGTATGCGCAACGTGGTGTGTGGGTACCGCGTCGCGCGATCCAGCAGGTGTCTGTAGGCGTGTCGGTTGCGGATGAAGACCTTCGTCCGGGCGATTTGGTTTTTTCGCGACCATACCTGTGCGCCCCAATCGGACCAGAAGAAACGCGCGTGAGTCATGTGGGTATGGTTGGGGATGACGCCTTGGTCATTCATGCGTCACCTGAAGTGCCTGGCGGGATCGGTCGGATTCGCTTGGCGGACATGCGCTCATGGCGTTCATGGTTTGGGGGGAGGCGCGTATTACCGATCGATCGTCGCGTGTACACACTCGTATGTCCTCCATCGTTTGAGATTGAGACATCGGAAGATATCCGGTGGATCGTCCTGGAACGGATGGACTGGAAATGAAAAAGGCCGCGAGATACGCTCGCGGCCTGTTTTTATTTGAGCATGGCTTCGAGGACCTTGCGGTACAGCTGCTCGACGATGCGTTCCTGATCTTTGCCTATCGTCGCGTAGTTATCGAGTCCCGGGGCCGCGTTCACTTCGATGACCACGAATGACGTAGTAGGACGATCGAGTGTTTCGTGCGACATGACGTCGATGCCGATGTAGCGCAGATTCATGTCGTTCGCGATCTTCTTCGCGAATGTGCGCCACGTTGGATGAATCTTGCTTGTGACGTCGATCGCGTCGCCGCCGGACGAGAGATTCGCATTCGGCAGAAGCTGTATGACGGCGCCGTCGGCGGGAATCGATCCGCGTGTCAACCGTTGTCGTCGCAGCTCGTGCGTGATGCGTGGATCATCGACGACGATCGTTGTATCACGCCCCGCGCGAATAAAGTCGCGCTGCTTGCGTTGAAGGAGCTGGCGAATGGTCGATCGTCCGTCACCGAGAACGCGAAGAGGCACGCGTTCATATGCCGAGATAACCTCGCCATCCAGCACAACGATGCGATAGTCATGACCTTCTACGACGCGTTGCACGAGGAAGACACGATCGATGGCTTCCATGTGTCGCATCGCTTGAAGAAATTGTGTCCGGTTATAGGCCTTGTAGACGCCCGTACCCTGACTTTTGCTGTTGGGTTTTACGATCACCGGGAATCCCAGCTGCGTTGCGTAGCGATACGCAGCATCGGGTCCGTTTTTGGTTCCGAGAACCTTGGACCATCGTCGCGTGAAGAATGGGCGTCCCGGAATAACCGGATAGCCCAGATGCTTCATGAAATATTCGGCGTACGCTTTATCGCGAGCGATTTCGGACGCGCCAAGCCCGTTTAAATCAAGGTTCGTATTGCGAAAATACCTCGTACGGCCATCGGGAAGACGGAGCTGCCCAACGTAGCCCCACGTGGGCTCGATGTGAATCTCTGCGCCAAGCTGTT
This sequence comes from uncultured Gammaproteobacteria bacterium, assembly GCA_964393325.1. Lineage (GTDB taxonomy): Bacteria > Patescibacteriota > Patescibacteriia > 2-12-FULL-60-25 > 2-12-FULL-60-25 > JBAZWV01. Next base: position 7,505 of record CAYMTE010000009.1, on the reverse strand, counting down.
TGGCGACTTTTTCGAGAACGCGCGTGACCAGCGTCCCGTTGTTTCGTTTCATGGAGAGTTCTCCCGTAGTACACTTCGCAGAGCGAACCTATCCTTCTTCGCTTGTCATGTCAATCGATATCATGCGTATCCCTGCGGCGTTGTGCGAGGCGGACATCATCATACGATATCGTCCATTATCCGACGAAGCGAACCCAGACTCGTTTCTAGTGTATGCGAAACAGTCGGTTGAAGACGTTATCATTCCTGTCGCGCACACCATTGATCCGTTTGTCTGTGCGCGAGAGATCGTCGCGGCACACAAAACGCTTCATGGCTGCATCCTTGTTCCGGGGCGTCGATTTGACTGGAGTGGAACGCGCATTGGGCGCGGGGGAGGGTGGTATGACCGTTTTTTATCCAAAATCCCGACGAGCTGGACGCGTATCGGCGTTACGCGTGGACAGGATGTTTCAGACGAGAGACTTATTCGTCAGTCTTGGGATGAGCCCATGGATTGGTTGTTCATTGAGACGGGCGGCGTATGGCGCGTACACGAGACGAATGCGCGTTTGAACGATATGCCGCACGATAGAGGTCGTCTTCCGGCTTGATCGCGAGCGCGGTGAGGGATTGGGGTTTGGTCGTAAAAGAAACGGGCGCGTCTGTGATTATCGCGAGTGGCGTGCGTTCATTTCCTTCTCCCATGGTGAGAACCGCGGCAACGGATAGCGCGTGAACAACATTCGCCGTTGTTCGTTTTAGCGTTCTTCCAAAAAGATCCGGTTGACCAATGTAGCTTCGGATTCCTTCGAATCCTGCAAAGCCGACGGCGACGCCCATTGTTCCGACGCGCATGGGATAAATACGCGTATCCGTCACGATCAGACCGAGATGTTTTCGATGGTAGTGCGTTTTCAGTTGTGTCAGAAGGTGTCGCGTTGTTTCTTGAATTCGCGTAGGGAGAAGAAGAAGACGGTTGTCGGCATTCGATTCATCAACGCCCGCATTTGCACACCATTCTCCATTTTTATAGCTCAACCAGCACCACGGCGTCCGGAGAAGTCGGGAGCTTTCTTTGCGAATGGCGCGGTCTTTGCTCGTAGCGTCTTTTATTGTGACGATTCGCCCTTGCGAGAGCGCCATGATTTTTGATGTAACAACGAGGACACTTCCTTCTGGCGGTTGCGGAAGATGTTCGATGATGAAATCTGCAAGAGATTCCGTTGGTCGGAAGAGTCGCGTGCGAAGGGGTTTGATCGTCATACGCAGGTCGAGATCGATTCCATCACAAAAAACATCCTTCGAAAAGAGATGTCGGGATGGTTGCGTTACCGAGCTCTCGTATTGGAAGTCGTGTCCCACGTGAAGCATCGTTGCAGTATGCGACACGGGGCACGTAAAATCCCCCGTTGTGCGGGGGATGTTGCGTGGTGCGCAGGGTGGGAGTTGAACCCACAAGCCCTTGCGGGCGCCAGGTTCTAAGCCTGGTGCGTATGCCAGTTCCGCCACCTGCGCATGGATATCTCTCGGCAAGGCCTCGGTCAAAACATTGATGCAGGTGTCGGCCCTGGGCGTTTTTTGCGCCCGTCGAGCGTTCCGCTCGACCCACCTCGCATGTATGTTTCTCGGCAGCATCCTACTCTGTTTTGATACGCGCTGCAACGATCGCGACGTCATCCGTCGTTTTGTAGGCTTTTCGGAGCGAAGCTTCCGTTCGAATATCGTCCAGTTGTGACGGAAGAGGTGTATCGACCTGCAGGGGCTCGGAAAGCGGCGTAAAGTCCATGAGCTCGCGGATGACGTTGTCTGCGCGTGTGTTTGCTGTCGGGAGCGTTTCGTATTTGTCGATCAATCCGTCTGTGCCGAGGAGAAGCGTGTCGCCAGGTTGGAGCTCTTGAATCGTTAGCGATGCAGCGCTTCCTTTTCCAAGCGTTCGTATAACGTAAGCGGAGATGTCGTGGTACGTCATCGGCGTCATACGAACGTGATGCGGATCATTGTAGACGGGGATATTGTGTCGCTTGGTGGGATCTTTCTTCATGCGCAAGAGCATCTCCGGCGAGAGAATGCGCGATGCAAGGAGGTCGTTAAGGTATGAGTCATCTTGCGTAATCTGTTCCACGTGTCCGGATGCGGACACGAGAAGCGCGCCGCTGTCACCGATATTCGCGATGACGGCATATCGCACTCCTTCGGAGGTCGTGTGGATGAACCCCACGCAGGCGGTCGTTGAACTGTTTGTCGTACGAACGTGCGTGTCTGCTTCTCGGAGTGACGTTAGGAGAGCGAGCGCTCGTGCGGCTAGATCCGGATTCTTGCCTAAGATGTCGCGCATGCGTGATTCTTCGGCGCGAAGCGTGTTGATTTCGGTCTTGCCTTCGGCGGATGCGGGGCGAAGCATAGCTCGCCGTTCCGTTTGTTGAATGAGACTGCGACGAAGATCGGTGAGTACTTCTTTTTTTGTGCGCAGCCGTTGTCGCGTCTCTTCTTCCAGAAAGAGGTCGGGAAGAATATGCGCGGCAATGGCACTCGCTTCAGCTCCTTGCGCGGTGCTCCCGACGCCATCAAACACGCCAAGAAGTCCTGATGCAGGGTCGGCGAGCGCGGCATCTTCATTGCGTCGTGCAGTTGTTGCTGATTCTGAGCGCCGTTTTTGTTCGAGGGTGTATGCAACGTCCATGTCTGCGAATCCGGAAACCGTTTTCGCGGGCACGACGGATAGCCGTTGTTCCTCGCGCACGGATTCTATTCCTTCGAGAAGTCGCTCTTGCGCAGGAGGCGTCTCGAACGGATTTTTTATCATAGTACCGATAGCGTATCTGGAGGACGCATGATTGACAAAACGGGAGTTTTCAGGTATGTCTATAGGCGCGTACAACGGAGGCGTTGTTCGTAAAGGAGAGCATCGTGGAGGAAGCGCTCATTGAGCATGTTTTTTCGGACGACGCAGTTAGGGTGATCCTCGCGCCGGCGGGATACGAGATCCCGGATCGGAAAAAGGGGTCGCTCGTCGACCGTCGCATTCGGCGGGGCAAGGCGCGTCCGCTGTCTGTGTACTTCGGCTTTGAATCTGACCACCTGGATGAGTACGCGGTCGAGGTCCTCATTGCGCACTTTGAGCCAAAGGTTTTTGTGCTCGAAACGCGCGACGGGACGACGCTTCATCCGGAGAGCCGGATCGGAAAGCTCGCGACGCTGGCACGCCGTTATGGGCTGCCGGTGTACTTCGTCGGCAGGCAACGACCGGCGATGGAAACGGTCGCTCAGCTGCAGGTCTCCGGGGAGGAGTTCCTGCGGCGCATCAACGCGTAGCGTCCGCGCGTCCATCTTCGCTTGACCCCTCGCAATCTGTGCGAGGGGTTTCTTTTATTCACGCACGCAGTGATGAACGACGCACCGCGGTTCGTAGGTGACAGAATCTCCAGAGTGCTCAACGGTGACGACCGGGTCATCGAGTCGGACAGGCTCGCCGTTTCGCAACCGTTGCGTACGCGTTGCATTGTGCTCGCGGCACACGCTGCACACGGCACGTGATCGTTGGATGATGGTTTCGGGAATCGACATGAGCGCGAGCGCGGCGGGGAAGATCTCTCCACGAAAATCCGTGTCGAGTCCCGAGACGAGAATCGTTTTCCCTTCTTTCATGAGCGTGTGAAGCAGCGGAACAATGTCGGGGGTAAAAAATTGCAACTCATCAATGCCGATGACGGCGTAGGGCTGAATGGCACGTGTGATCGCGTCGAGATCTTTTTCTGGAACCGTGAGGCCGTCGTATGCGAGGCCGGATCGTGATTCCACGCGCGAACTCCGCGTATCGAGTGCCGGGCGGAGGCAGATGGTGGGGACACGCTGCTCGGCGTAAATCTGAAGATGGCGAACGAGCTCAAGTGTCTTGCCGCACGCCATGGGGCCGGTGAAGAAGGTGAGGGATCCGGGCATATCGTGGCCTATGGTACGGATTGAGAGCGTACTCTGCAATGCTCAAAAAGAAACCGCGGCACATGGCCGCGGCATCTATGTTTTGCGAAGCTCTTCGAGTGTCCGTTTCCAGTCAGGGACGCGAGGGTCGTTGGGGTAGAGATTGATCACATGCTGATACGCACTCGCGCCAAGAGCAGGGTCATGTGATGCGAATGCGCGAACCTGCGCGAGAGCATCGTCTATTTCCGTTTCGCGAAGATGAGCGAGGTCGGCAGCTTCAACGTCCGTCGTGAACCCCATGTCTCGTTCGTGGAATGTTGCATCGCCCTGATCGTTTCCCTGTGCGTCGAACGCGCGTCCCACCATTGAAGATTCGTGTGTTGGAGATGTCATACGGAAGGGGATTTAAGGGATTTTTGTCCATACCAGTCAGATTGAAGGAGGAAGAGCTTTCCCGCGTGTAATCCACCTTTCTGTGTCGTATCTGGAGGATCCGACGCGCGGAGCTCGTCTGTGTATTGGGTTTCAGGAATGAGACGCTTCGATCTTGTCCGAATAAAGATGGGTCCATCTTTGCCGATGCTTGCGAGTTTTTGTGGGGTGACGGCAAGAGGATTTTTTGCGCACGCTTCATATTCCGAGAGGATGGATGCGATCATCGGATCTGCTTCGTCGATATTTGAAACCATGAACTGATACCGGAGAACTTCGATGCGGCTCTCGATGAAATCCTTGAGGATGGTTTCGGCTGGTATGTGTTTGTCTGCCGTTGTCGCCTCACGCATCGCATGGATATCCCATCCATAGCCTTTGACGGCCCAGGCATATCCGCCGACGTCGATATTCGCATGAAGCGTTACAGCGTCGAATCCGTGTTCGCGCATGAGTTGCTCGCTTGCTTCCATTTCTTTTTGAGCCACGCCGTTTCCTTTGAGTGAATGCGGAAGCGTGATGAGATTGAGTTCGCCGATGCGTTGGTATTCCTGCGTATTCCCTTGCGGTACGCGTTGGATGCGGAACGTTCGTTCAATCCTGCCAGACACTTCTCCGTGTCGATAGGCAAGCGCGGAAGACATTTCGCCGGTGCAGTCACCTGTTTTGTCGTCGAACGTCGGTTCGTCGATATAGATGACGGCGGACATCTCTTTTGTATTAAGAATGAGTTCAGGGGTGTGATTGCTAAGATTCATGGCGTCAACAATGGCACGAATATTTCTTCCAAAGAGTTCGTGTGCAAACACGAGCTTGTTGATCTGCGCGGCATCACAGATACGTGGGCCATCCTCGCCGAGTTTGCCATCGAGTTGAGACGCCACCTCGGAGAGTTCTTCTCGATACGAAGCATCTTCGATGAATCGTTTCGCATATGTTTTGCCAATCGCTCGTTCAAGCTCACCTCGAAGATGTTCTTGGTGTTTTGGGTGATTCTCTACGGAGCGGAGAAGAAGCTCAAACGCGGCAACGTCTACGCGTGTTGCGAAAAGGGAGGAATAAAATGCTTCTTCGATCGACGCAAGAGCGGTCGTTTCATCTTCCGCAGGGTGTTCGGACGTCGGCATTCCCCAATCCAGCTCCTCTTCCGTTGGTTTCTCCGCCGTCTCCCATCCCGCATCAATATCATCCGTCGGCGCTTCGATGTTTTTCCCTTTGGCAATCGGCTCGACGGTTGAAGCGAGTTCATCCCAGGCTGCGTCGGTTTCGTCTTCGAGTTGTTTGAGCTCCGCTTCGCGTCCCATACCGATTTTTTTCATGAACGTGCGAGCGCTCTCGATAAGGCCTTTTGCACCGCTCACGTGACGATCGCCTTCGCGCAGCATCTCGGTTGCACGCTCGCGCGGCTCTCGTATTTCCGCACTCCGTTCAAGCGAAGATTCCTGCTTCTGTTCGTTTTGAAGGTCCATAGGATTAGGAAGACTTTTTTATCCGCGCGAACAACTCTTCTCGACGCTGCGTGCGATCGTGTTCTTCGGCGTCGCGGAGCAAGGAAAGGGCGCGTTCTCGGATAGACGTGACTCGCTCTATGAATCGTTTCCATGCTGCGTCGAGGCGCGTATGCCGCAAGTCATTTTGCATGGAGAAAGTATAGCAAGACGGAGGAGTGTCGTATGCGAAGCCGAATTTATTTATGGTACGTCTTTCCGGCGAGAATCGTTTCTGCACGATAGAGCTGCTCGAGGAGCACGATGCGTGCAAGGAGATGGGGGAGCGTCATGGATCCGAGTGAGAGGACGGTATCGGCTCGGTCGCGGACGGTCGTGTCGAGTCCCCAGGAGCCGCCGATCAAGAAAACGAGCGTGCGTCCGCCTTCGGACCAGGCATGGATCTGTTCGGCAAAGGTGTTGGAGGAAAACGTTCTCCCGGTTTCATCGACGGCGACGACAAACGCCTGATTCGGGATCCCTTTAAGGAGCGATTCAGCTTCTGTGCGGCGGGTTTTTTCGACATCTGGCTTCACCGACCCCCCGTGTCCTTCCGGAAGCTCAATAAGCTCAGGGCGTGCAAACGGCGCGAGGCGTTCTAGGTATGTTTGGACAGCTTCCCGGTGCCAGGAATCGGATGCTTTTCCGATCGCGCGGATGATGATCTTTTTCATAGCTATATTTTGGCTTATTTTCGGCACTTGACAAGGGTTTTGAGTTCCACTACTATAGCGACACTTCAACACCACCTCCTCAAGCAGACATGGACGCCTAACGGTACTGAGGAGCTCTGGAGACCGCTATGCGCTCACCCTTCGATGCGAGTATGAACTCGACACTCGGCTAAGCCACACGGAACTCCAGTATTGGATCCGCTTGGCAGCCGCCAGGCGGATCTTTGTTTCACACCCTTCAACGAGTTGGATACAGACAGGAGCCGATCGCGAGGATGTCGATCGACGCCCGTCCGTGTCCGTCTCACCCGATCATCGGGAGGCCGGACTGGACCTCGACAACAGAACCCTGATCCATACATACGACAGTACTCCGTAGGGAGGAAACGTCGTTGATGATGAGATTCGTAATTTGTAACGATGACAATTTGTCTGTCGCGACCGCGCAAGCGGAAGCGGCAAAGATAGAGTGTTATACGTACAAGGCATAAGAATCCAATTGTAAGCGTCCCGTCGCAAGACGGGACAAACAGTACACCTTACTGCCATCCGATCAGACATGAGAATCTCATTCGTCTCGTGATCCCGGATGGTCGAAGCACGTAAGGGCGTACGGTGGATGGCTTGGTAGCGAAGAGCTGACGAAGGACGTAGCAGCCTGCGAAAAGTCTCGGGGAGGTGGCAAGCAACCTTTGATCCGGGAATCTCCGAATGGGGTAACCTAGTACGGCGAAGCCGTATTACCCACGACTAAATACATAGGTCGTGAGGAAGGCACCTGGGGAAGTGAAACATCTCAGTACCCAGAGGAAAAGAGAACAACAATACGCAGACTTCTTGTCCTGGATGATTCGAAAGAGTCATTTCGGGACAAGATGTCTGCTTGATTCCGTCAGTAGCGGCGAGCGAACGCGGACAAGTCTAAACCTTTCTTTACAAATTACTGTACCGAGTTGGACGCAAGTTTGACCGCGGATAGTGATGACGAGCTTGGGCTGTCGTAGAGAAT
>CAYMTE010000008.1:34873-45523 GCA_964393325.1 uncultured Gammaproteobacteria bacterium | reverse complement strand
TACGATGAGCTCGGCAAGCACCTCGATCGTGTCGACCTTTGCTTCCCCGTTCTCCACGGCAAAGATGGCGAAGACGGCGCACTATACCGATATCTCGCATCATCAGGAATCCCCTACGTGGGATCCAACCCGACAGGTTCGCGGACCGCATTCGATAAAATCCTCTTTAAAGAATATTGCGACGCGAAAGACATACGCACAGCGACGTGGACGGTCGTCCAAGACAAAAGCGACATCATGCGATTCGGCTTTCCCTGCGTCCTCAAAGCGGCAAATGGCGGTTCTTCGCATGAAGTCGCCCTCCTGTTTACACCGCAAGATCTCGAACACGAAAAAACGAGCGCCATTTTTCAACTCAACGATCGATTATTCGTTGAAACGTACCTGCGAGGAACCGAAGTCACCGTGGGAGTATTACTCACACAAGCCCTCCCCGTCATCGAAATCGTGCCTCCTGACAATGGTTGGTTTGATTACGCGAACAAATATTCGGGAGAAAGTCGGGAGATCCCGTTCGCCCCTTCTCTGCCCGACGCACTACAACGAAAAGTACAGGAGATCGCATTGCGTATTCACCAAGATCTTGACCTTGGAAGTTTTTCTCGCACGGATTTTATCATTGCAGACGGTGAGCCGTATGTCCTCGAAACAAACACGCCAGGAGGCGTCGGACTGACACCGAAAAGCCTATTTCCAAAAGCCGCGGAAGCCGCAGGAATCTCATTTGAGCAATTCGTGGATCTCGTCATGAAGAACGCCCGATCCAGCTAAAAAGATCCCGAGATCATCGCCGATCCAAAAACCGCCCGTTTAGGCGGTGAATGGCGGTGTTAAAATCCCAACTTCTCGTTCACAAACAAGACGCGCATCGTCCGTTGCATAAACGATGGCTCGCGCTCCGAAATCAAAATCTTTGAAATCTGACTTCCCGGCGCTCCAGTGGATTTCATACGCGCATCTTCGAGCGGAAACACATAGTCATGGAGTCGCGCCATTCCCTCTTCGAGCGTTGGGACGATTTTTTGCGTGCCAACGACAAAGATGACGTTCTTTGACGTAAACGCAATAGACGGAATCTGACTTCCGGAATTTGACGCATGAATCAGTTGCCCCGCCTCCGTCACCGCATGGACGCTAACCAAAAAGTATTCCGCATGGACAGACTGTTGACGGAGATCGTTCTGAGCAACCGGATCTTTTTCAGCAACGATCGCATCCTTGAGATTATTCCACCCGTGCCCACCCGCCTTCAACAGATCAACAAAACCGATTTCTTCAAGCGTACGTGACGCACCCGTCATCACGGATGCGCCCTGCGGGATCAAGGTTTTGATCCGCTCTAGAGCCTCCTGACGTGATTGGACAAGCATCGGTTCAAACCCATTCGTCTTCAACGCATCCATCGTGCGCTGAACCTGTTCCTGACTTGCAAGAAGATCGTATGTCATACGATGTACACTTTACCCGAAAATCAAACGCCCCGGAATAACCGGGGCGTCTGCTCTTCTCAGACAGCTTAGCTGTTCTTGAGAGCCTGTTCGATAACCTGCTTCAAGGTCGCGTACGGAACCGCGCCCTCGACAAGCTGACCATTGACGAACGTTCCTGGTGTTCCTGCGATGCCCGCTGAAGCACCTTCCTGTTCCGATTGAGCAATCGCCGCGGCTGTTTCGCTCGAATCAAGACACTTATCAAACTTCGCGGTATCCAGCTTCAAGGTCTTTGCAGCCTCCTTCCACTTTGCAACAGACATCGTTCCGGCAGCATTCGCCTTGAAAATTTCGTCATGCATCTCCCAGAACTTCCCCTGCTTCGCTGCACACTCCGAAGCCTCTGCTGCTTTCTGTGCTTCTGGGTGGAAGGACAATGGGAAGTGGCGATACACAACACGCACATCGTTTGGATAATCCGTAAGCGCTTGCTTCAAACTGTCTTCGTGACGAAGGCAGAAGGGGCATTCAAAATCAGAGTATTCGATCAATGTCACTTTCGCATTCTTCGCTCCACGAATGTGATCATTTTTTTCATCGAGCGGCTTGACCGGTGCCGCGGGAGGCGTCGTCGGATCATTCGTCCCAACAGCGGTTGGCTGATTCACCGTTGGATTATTCGCCGCGAGCGCAGCCGTCCCCAAGCTCTTTCCGGAAAGCAATAATCCGAGAAGGAGCGCGAGACAGATCGTCGTCACAGAAGACACTCCGACGAAAAGACCGAGAAGGAACATCGCTTTCGGGCTTCCGTTCAGGACGCCACCGTGAGAAGAAGTTTCTTGGGACATGGACATAGAAAATCAAGAAATAAGCGGAATTAGTGTAACGATGAGGAATTGGGCTGTCGAGCGCATCTGTCAACCCCCTACGGAGCGGAAGACGACGCCGCCGGCTCTGCAATCAATGCCTGAATTTTCGCCTCCCAATCTTGAAGCGTTAAAATACCAACAGCCTGCACATCATTCAGATAGAATGTCGGAGTCGCATTCACACCAATCTGCTCCCCTTCTTTCAGATCTTCCATTATTTTCGGCTGATGTTCTCGCGATGCAAGACAAGCCGCGAAAGGCTCCGCCGGAATATCTAGTGCATTCGCGTAGTCCTTAAACTTTTGGGATGGATCCTGAAGCGAGTCCCAGCTCGGTTGATCCTCGTACAATTTGTCGTGATACTCCCAAAACTTCCCTTGCGCCTCGGCACATCGTGCAGCATTTGCCGCAAGGAGGGCATTCGAATGCAGGCTCTGCAATGGAAAATCATTCCAAATAAATTTCACACGATCCTTATATTTTTCTCGGATCGCTTTTACAGCAGATTCCGCGGATCGACATGCCGGGCACTGAAAATCCCCATACATTCGGACAATGTGATTCGTTTCTGCGCCATACGTCGGATCATTCTGATCATGAAACGCTCGACGCGGAGCCGGTCCCGGACCCGACGCAATGGCCCACGCAAGACCACCGATAATGAGAACGCCGAGAAGAATCGAACCAAGCAAAAACCCTTTTTGAAGCTGATCTGATGAAGGCATACAAGCTATGTTACGTACTACGCGTTACGATGAGTATTCTTTCACGACTGATGTTGTAACCACGAAATAATTTGAAGTGCGGCCTTGCTTCCCTCCCCGACCGCAACCGCAATCTGCTTTTGCGAGACATCCGTCACATCTCCTGCGGCAAAAATCCCGGGCACGGACGTTGCATTTGTTTTATCAATCACAATGTGGCCATTCTGATCTTTTTGGACGATATCAATGAACTCCGTGAGGGGGCGAAGACCGACTTCGATACACACACCATCTGCCGGTTCAACGCGCTCCTTCCCGTCAGGACCAAGCAATCCAATTCCCGTTACCGTTGACGTTCCAACAATCTGCGTCGTTTTCGTCGAAGCATACACAGTGATATTCGAACTCTTCAAGACGTGCTGACGAAGAACGGCATCGCCCGAAAGCGCAGGGTTCAACGAGACGATAATGACGTTCGAGGTGTATTTTTCAAAAAAGAGCGCCGCGTCCATCGCACTGTTTCCACCGCCAATAACGTACACCTTTTTCTCCCGAAACAATGGCGCGTCGCACGTTGCGCAATATGTAACGCCATGTCCGTAGAGCTCCTTCTCCCCCGGAACATTCAGCATGCGGTGCGTAGTACCCGTCGCGAGAAGGATTGATCGCGTCTCATAGGCCCCTTTAGGCGTTGTGATACGGAATCCTCCTGGAACGGCTTCAACACGCGAGGCCGGTTCACCCTCACGCAATTCAAACTGTCCCTCGTAGTCCTTGAGATGCTCCTTGAATTTTGCAACGAGTTCAACGCCATTCAAGAGATGGAAGCCGAGATAGTTCTCAACGTCATCACTAAATAGCGCATATCCACCAACATCTTTTGTGAAAACCGCGAAGTTCAATTTTTGACGAGCAAAATACACACTTGCTGCGAGCCCCGCAGGACCTGCACCAAGGACAGCGACATCGTACATGTCAAAATAGTATCAACGCCGGCCTCGTGCGACAAGGTAGACACCGAGACCAACGGTCGCAATGACGATCCATTGCGTTGGCGTCAACAACCATACGCGACGATCGATGACGCGCAACCAATCTAACCAAAACCGAAGCACCCCGTCCACGATCAAAAACAACCCAACCCAAAACCCTGCCGGGGTCTTTTTTCCGAGCTTGCGATCAACAAGTAAAAACGCTATCCCGATCGCAAAGCCGACAATAGACAGATACAAGCCGAGGTCGTGTCGCGTTTTTCCGTCCGGATATCGAACGCCTAACACAAATGAGGTCAATGTGCCCGGATGGTCATGGATCAGAAAACATCCAATCCGACCAATCCCACACCCCCAGGGCACGCCCCACATGAGCGTATCCGCATATGACATGAGATCCAGCCGCTTTCGGCGCGTGTACAGATATACCGCAGCCGCACCACCGAAAAATCCTCCCATGATGGCATACCCCGGCATTCGCGGATCAATCGCTTCAATAGGATGCGCGAGATAGTAACTCGGCTCGTACAACAAGACATGGACAAGCCTGGCGCCGATAAACGCGCACAAAAAGATCCAAAACGCCATGTCCCACACGTGCGCCGGATCAAGGCCTCGGGCAACGGCGCGCCGAGCCGCGATAAACGTCGCGATGAGAAAGCCGGCGGCAACGAACATCCCCCACGTTTGAATCGTGATCGGACCAAGATGTATTGCTGTAGAAGAAATCCAAGGAATCATATCCGTCCATGTTCATAAGACATCCGAAGAACCATTTCAGATATCCCTCAAAAAACCGTAACCCACCTTAGAGAAGATTCAAGATACGAAACGCTTTTTCAAATTCGTCGAGCGCTTGCGACGCCATACGCGTCGAAAGCTGGAAGGTGGCTTCGTGCACCAACTGATTGCGAATCTTATGCGCCCACCACACATCTTTCAAGCGCGGATACTTGTAGCACGCGATCTTCAATCGCTCGCCGAGCGTTGTTCCGGGCATCAGCATGGACTTCAATGCGGAGTCCAAGAGCGTGTCCGCCTCCATCACCGCGAGCTTCGCGCCCATCTGACCTTGCGTCGCCGTCTGTCGGATCTCCTTCCAACGCGCAGAAACCTGCTCACGTGTCAGCCCGTGCATCTCGGGACGCGAGAGCAGACGAATCAATCGCATGACGCCGTAGATTGCAAGCGCCGCAATACCAAGGATCAGCAAGATCCACACGAACATCATCGTGTTACTCCCTCCGGTTTCCACGACGATATCTTCCATACGCTATTGTCTCGCGCGTTCGAAGGCACCGGCGACCGCGAGGAGCAGCGATTCATTCATCCACGAGGCAGAGAGGTGCATGCCGACTGGCATTCCAGCGGCGGTGCCGCATGGAATCGACATCGCCGGAATTCCGGCAACGTTCGCGCTCACGGTATACACGTCTTCCAGGTACATCGCGAGCGGATCCGCACTCTTTTCTCCAAGCTTCCACGCGGTCGTTGGCGCCGTCGGCGTAAGCAACACGTCCACGTCCTGGAATGCGGACTCGTATCCACGTCGAATCAACGTCTGCACTTTTTTCGCCTGCAGGTAATACGCATCGTAGTATCCACGCGACAATGCGTACGTCCCCAGCAAAATACGTCGACGCGTTTCTGGACCAAACCCCTCCGAACGAGATGCGGCGTACGTTTCAAACAGTGGAACGTTTTCCTTCCGAAGCCCGTATCGAATCCCATCGAAACGGGAAAGGTTTGCAGATACTTCGCATGGCATAACAACGTAGTAGACCGCGAGTGCCTCATCTGCGTAGGGCAAATCCACGTCAACGATTTCCGCACCAAGCGCGCGCAAAATCCCGATCGACGACTCAACCGCCGCGCGCACGCCGTCATCCATCCCCTTCACGCTCCACGCCTGACGCGGTAATCCAATACGAACACCTGACAAACTCTCGCGCCACGCCACGTCGATTGGTGGCATCTCAACCGTCGTTTGATCCATGCGATCCACGCTGCTCATAACCGATGCAAGCAGCGCCGCATCTTCGACGGTCTTCGTCATGGGACCTATCTGATCAAGCGACGATGCCATAGCGATCAGACCCGAACGCGAAACACGCCCATAGGTCGGTTTGAGACCGACAATCCCACAAAATGACGCTGGCTGTCGAATAGATCCACCCGTGTCCGATCCGAGCGCCGCGAGACACATATGCGCCGCAACTGCCGCCGCGCTTCCGCCGGATGAGCCACCCGCAACACGCTCCGGATCATTCGGATGATGCGTCGGCCCGTAGGCGGAATGTTCCGTTGAAGAACCCATTGCGAATTCATCCAAATTCGTTTTTCCAAGGATCACCGCGCCTTGTTCAAGAAGCTTGCGTGTCACGGTTGCATCAGAAGCGGCAACGTACGTCGAAAGGATTTTTGATCCCGCCGTGCAACGCTTCCCCTGCACAAGGATGTTGTCTTTGAGCGCAATCGGAATGCCATCAAGAACACCAAACGTCTCGCCGTTCGCTCGTCGGTCATCCGCCCGGCGCGCCGCCTCAAGCGCCTCTTCTTCGTACACGTCCAAAAACGCATGAATCGCGCCGTCGCGCGAACGGATCGCGTCGAGACACGCGCGCGTCACGTCAACGGAAGAAAGGTCGCCTCGATCCAACGCGGCGCGTGCCTGCGTGATCGAAAGTTCATTCGATGTCGTCATGGAAATTATTTTGGTTGCGCAAATACCGGCGGAACAGACAAGACGTCTCCTTTTCGATCCGGGAAATTCGAGAGGACAAGCTCTCGCGTAACGTCGTCAGCCTCCTGCGCAACGTCTTCCCGCCAACCATTAGATCGCGGCGCAAGCGCATACGGCGCCACGTCATCCGTTCGGATCGCTTGGAGGCGATCAACATACCCCAACACCGCATCAAGCTCGCGTTCCGTTCGAGCCGCCTCCTCATCAGAAAGCTCCAGACGCGCCAGATCGGCAAGACGCCGAATATCATCCCTTGTTACAGGCATACGCAAAAAGGGTACACGGACGCGCTCGACATGTCGAGCTAACGCACGAGCTTCAAAAACGCGCGCTCGTCCAGAACCTGAACTCCCAACGTCCGAGCCTTTTCCGCCTTTGAACCTGGATCCGCGCCAACAACCACATACGTCGTCTTTTTGGAGACAGACTCCGACACCTCACCTCCACGCGTGCGAACCATCTCCTTCGCTTCTTCGCGCGAGAGCGACTCCAGCGTACCGGTGAACACCCATGTCGTTCCATGAAGAGGACCTCGCGTCGCTCGATGTGCCTTTTCCACCTCCACGACCTTCAAAAACGCCTCTACGTGCGCCGCGTGATGCGCATCGTGAAAAAACGCAATGATTGAATCCGCAACAACTTCCCCGATTCCTTCGACGGCCAAGAGCTCCTCTTTCGTCGCACGACGGAACGCCTCAATGGATCCAAACGCCGCAGCCAAATCTCGTGCCGTTTCTTCGCCAACGTGGCGAATGCCGAGCGCGTTAATAAAACGATCCAGCGTTATACGCCGATGCGCTTGAATCTCTGCGACCAACTTATTCGCCGAAACATCCGCAAATCCTTCGAGACCGAGAAGATCTCCTGCCGTCAGAGAAAACAAATCCGCCGGCTCATGTAGCAATCCTTGCTGCAACAACTGTTCCGCAATTTTTTCGCCAATACCTCGGATATCAAACGCTGTACGTCCGACCACATGTTGCAAACGCGCCAATTCCTGCGCAAAACATCGTGGATTCGTACAAACCGTCGCAACCTCCCCTTCGCGTCGCTCGACCGGCGATCCGCACATCGGGCACGTCTTCGGCATGTGGAATGCCTTTTCCTTCCCCGTGCGAAAACGCGGTAATACCTGAATGATTTTTGGAATAATATCCCCCGCTTTTTCAACAATAACCGTGTCCCCGATTTTGAGACCTAATCGATGAATCTCATCTTCGTTATGAAGCGACGCGTGTGTCACCGTCGTTCCAGCGAGCACAACCGGATCCATGACGGCCACAGGCGTCAATGCTCCTGTTCGCCCCACGGACACCTGAATCTCCCGAACAATCGTCGTTCCCTGCTCCGCCGCATACTTCCACGCAATCGCGCCGCGCGGCGTTTTTCCGACGATGCCTAGTGATTCAAAAAGCGCATCATCGTTCACATTCACCACGATCCCGTCGATCTGATACGGCAATCGATCACGTTTCCGTCCGACCTCGTCCACGAATGCCTGCACCGCATCAAGGTCGACACATCGACGATTCAGCTCATTCGTCGGAATACCGAGAAGAACGAGCATCTCATGTGCCTGCTCATGTGTCGTCGTTCCCAAATCGCCAAGCAACTGCCAACCCAAAAAGGATAGCCCGCGCTCGGCGGCAACCTTTGGATCAAGCTGGCGAATCGCTCCCGCCGATGCGTTCCGCGGATTCGCGAGAAGCGGCTCACCGCGCGCCGCCAGCTTCTTATTCAGCGCTTCCAACTGTTTGCGGAGCATGTATACCTCTCCGCGAACTTCAATCCGACCGGCGTGCGTCGTGAGAACGCGCATCACCCGATCCTCATCAATCTGACCGCGGTGTTTTTTTATAAAACGCGCTCGCTCCTCGCTACTCGGCACGCGCAACGTCATCGGCACCGCTTCAATCGTCCGAACATTATGCGTGACGTCTTCTCCGACACGTCCATCTCCGCGCGTCGCGCCAAGCGACAAGGCGCCATCCTCATACACGATGGAAATCGCGAGACCGTCCATCTTCACTTCCGCATAAAAATCCATCTTCGCGTGCGGACGCAACTTCTGAATCCGCACAAGCCACTCCTCCGCTTCTTCGCGACTGAAGACATCTTCTAACGACAACATGCGTGTGGCATGCGAAACTTTCTTGAACCCTTTTGCCGCCTCTCCCGCCACGCGCTGTGTTGGCGAATCCGGCGTAATGAGATCTGGATACGCCTGCTCGAGTTTAAACAACTCGTGTTTCAACGCATCAAGCGCCGCCTCTGAAATCTCGAGGTTGTTTAAAACATGATATTGATACCGATATCGGTCGATCTCCTCCCGCAGTTTCTCGACCCGTTTTGCCGCGTCTGCCTTGGTCATGGGCCTATTCTACCCCAACAGACGGTCAAACGAACAGCACATGCGGCTTGACAAATCACCTTGACTTCTGTATACAAAGCGCAGATTCAGACGCGATATCAACACTGAATCAGAAAGGAAAGGTACCGTGAAAAAGCGGATGACGATGTCACAGACATTGATCACCAGCCGAGACCCGAAAGGTCTCCACGCCGTTAGCCTCTTCGAGGCCGTCTACAACAAGTCCAAGCTCGATGACACCCGCGCACAGCGGCTCAACGAGCGCGGCGGCGAACTGCAGGAAGGGATCGCAAAGCTCATCGCCGAGCTGTCCGTGTCCAACCAGTACGCCAACGAAGAAGTTCGTTCCAACTACGTGTACCCGAAGGAGTACAAAGGACCCAAGCTGATCGCGGATCAGATCAAGGCGCTTGCCAAGATTCTCGATCTCGATTCGAGCCAGGCTCTCGAGTTCGCCAAGAACTTGCCTGCACTCCCTGACGGTGCCGAAGGATGGTTCGCGGTTCCCTCGGTGGACGCCATCGCCACGAAGCACTTCCCGGAGGTGACCGACCCCGCCGACAAGTACTGCCGGGCCGTCCAGCTCGTGCACACCAAGATCGCGGAGTCGCGTTCGTTCTACAACTACCGTGACGACCAGATCACGCCGTCGCAGTTGCGAGTTTCGGCTCGCACGGCGCATGCGCTCGATCTCGTCGCGGAGAAGCAGCCGGGCGACATCCTGATCATCGCCGCCCAGCTCGGCATGCGGCATCGCGGTCGTTCGGTTCGCCGGGCGCGCGAGGTCTTCGTGCAGAACGAGTTCGGGCTGACCAGCCTCGCGGTTGGTTCCATCGTGCTGGTTCACCCCGAGCGACTCGTTCGCTGGGAGGAGCTGGACATGGACTGCTCGGGTGACGAGTTCGACGATCCCGACGACGATGACCGCTTCTCGCACGCGCCGCTCTTCGGCTTCAGCGGCGGCCGGGCCGAGTTCGACGCGAACTGGTTCGCCGATACGGACGGCCGCTGCGGCTCCGTCTCGGGCTTCGTGTTGCAGTAATCGACCCTTGCGGTCTTGAACCCTTGGATCTGTTGGTTTCTTGATCCTTGAGTTCCGCCGAAGGCGGTCGAAATTTGGGCTTATTCACAGCAACATCGTGGATAAGCCCTTCTTTTTTTTACAAACTGTCCGTCACGGACACATCGGTGAACCACTTACCCCCTTAAGAAGCTGACACTCCGAAAACACGACGTACGAATAGAGTCCCGACAACACGTCGGATTTTGGCATCGTGACGATGATATGCTGCGTCGCCCTTCCGTATGTTCCTTCAGAACCCAACGCGACGTCTCCAGGAAACGGCTGCGCGACACCGCCTCGATATACCTGAACCGTTACATTCTGTGCCGTTCCCTGTAGAGCGCGAAGCCGAATGCGGTACGCACGCGACGGATCAAGGCCAGCGAGCACCATTTCCGGCGAAAAACCGATTTGTACAACGAACGAATCCTCCGTTGGCCAGACAACCGTTGAACCGGAGGTCCATTGCGCATATCCC
>CAYMTE010000008.1:0-34773 GCA_964393325.1 uncultured Gammaproteobacteria bacterium | reverse complement strand
CGAATCCTCCGTTGGCCAGACAACCGTTGAACCGGAGGTCCATTGCGCATATCCCGCTTCCATCTGCGCGTCACCACTCCATCGAATACGCACTTCATCAACGCCTGACGCCGCACTTAAGGCGTCCGGATCAAATAAATCCACGACCGAAAAATCCGTTTCCGTGACCGACGGAATAACTTTTTGCGGCGATTGCTCGACGCCAGCGGTCGACACCCATGATTCCCCATTCGGATACGTACTCGACACCGCCGCAATCTCCGCAAGCGTCGCGGAATGCTTCCGCAACTCAAACAACTGGCGTTCGATACCGGAATCCGCCATGTAATACGCACTCACGCTATCATCCGTATCTTTCGCACGCTGCGATCCCTCAAGCACTACGGTTCCAATGCCAATGCCCGCCAGAAGCATAGTGAACGTCATGAGCAGCGCGAGTGGGAGAATGTTTCCGGGTCGATTCATATCAGCGAAGATACACGCGGGATGAAACCGTCGTCTGTGCTTCGAGCGCATCCTGTTCTTTCACGCGATCCGCGAGGTACCGCAAACGAATGTGGAACGTGACAAACGGCTGCGTCGCGTTCGGGTACGACTCCCCGACAAGCACAAACGGCGACATACTCGGTCGGACATAAACATCAAATTGCTCAACATGCACGCGTTTCCCTGTAAGCGGCACCCAGGTAGCCCCTGCATCCGTTGATAAAAGCAAACAGGCGACGGCCGGCTCATCCGCACATGCCGGATCGCCAACATCAGAACGACGCACAATCATCTCTCCGCCGTTTTCCTGCTCTAATCGAAGCTCGGATGAACGCGCGGCGATTGGCGCTTGCGCGTAGGATATCGGTCGATTCCGTGTTGCACGAACCAGGAGCTCCGTCGTGAATCGAAGATCCTGACTCAAGATAGCTCGATTCGCAATCTTCCGATGTAGCTGCATGAATGATGTAAACGTCCGCGCCATCACAACCATCACCATCGAAAACAACGCCACGACGATCAACATCTCCATGAGCGTGAACCCTGCAGGGCGAGTCCGAACTCGGCCCTTCTGTTCGTTATCGCCAGTCAAACAGGTCTTCATACATGACACGATCAAACGTTAGCCCCTTCCGAACCCATCGCACATGCGATTCAACACGAATACCGACGAGCGGATCCGATGCGCACGTTTCACCATCGTTGAGATATGCAAATCCGCTTCCTGTATCGCAAATGGGATGAAACGTCAGGAGACGACGCCACGGGAGCGCCGGCGCCTGACGATCTCGCTGCGAATAAAACCCCGGCGATTCCGCATCCTGTGACGCATGAATAACCGCCGCATCATCCGCGATAGATGTGGGCGCAAAATCAAATGTGCTTTCCAGCGAACCAGGGACGCCCGTCCACAACGGAACCGCGGAATAATCCGTGTCGTTCTTCAACCCAAGATCAAACGACTGCCCCGCGAGCCAATTCGCGTCGCGTCTCGCCTTTGCAAGCTCAATTCCCTCTCGCGCAAGATTGACCGCCACGATCTCATCCGCATCTCGATCCGATAATCGCAGATTCGAAAGAACAAGCGTTGACGTCGCAAATAATCCGGTCGCGATGACGGTCGTCGCAATAAGAAGTTCGATCAGCGTTTGCCCAGATCGTCGATGAAGATGTGGCATATCATGGAACCGATACACGACCCGTTATCGCGTTCACATCGACCGTCAGTTCTTTTCCGGAACGCGCGTGGCGAAGAACGATCGACAGCGTACGAGGCTCTGTCACGAGACACGCAAAGAATCCCGGATCACCGCAGGGATCAATCCGCATCGCGCCGCTCTGTCGACTTGCGACGATGAATGACGCCTCTTCTGGGCCGTTCTCGGTACGCAACTCCTGCACGAGAACCGTTGAAGCCGCGAGCGGATTCAATTCGCGATGCGCGATGCGCTCTTCCAGATTCGTATACACGCCATCAAGCGGATCGACATCCGCATAGATGCTGTACGCGCCAAATCCCGCGTCCAGCGCAATCCCGAATCGTGGCGGTGCCGACGGCGAGCATGCTCCCGTGCATGAAAGCTCGGACGGGTTGTCGTTCTCACAGATTCGCGTTCGTCCGCCAGCAATCGGGCACTGAAGAACCGTCCGTGCGGCAAGCGCTCGCGCCTGGATACTTCGAATATCTCCCGCTAATAGACGCGCAGCTGTTCGCAGTTCCTCATTCTCTTTGGTCGTTCGCAATGAAAAAACCGTTGCCGTCGAAATCAGCATCAAAATAGTCACGCTCACGATCAGCTCGATAAAGGTAAACCCGTTACGAAAGCGCATACAAAAACCATGATACGACACGATCACCATACCACTGCGCGAGCAACAATCCACACGCAAGCGCCGGCGCAAACGGAATTCGCGTTCCCCGACGAACAACACCTACGAGAAACAATCCCAGCACCACAACGCCCCCAACGACATACGAAAGATACATGCCAACAAGCGTTCCCGGCCACGCAAGAACGAACGCCATCATCCCTGCAAACCAAATATCTCCACTTCCCAGCCATGTGCCTTTTGAGACAAGCCATTGTGCGCCAAAAAATCCAATCGCAACGATGCACGCGAGTCCGAGCGACAAGAGCTCCGTTACGGCGGTGCCATGCGAAAGCGCAACAAGCATTCGCGCAATTCCCGCGACGCCTCCAACAAGCACCATGAGCTCGAGTGGAAGTTCTTTCCACCGAAAATCCATGACGGCACAGACGACCAGCGCGACCACAAGCAGGAGCTCCGCGTAATACCAGACGTTCGAGAAGGGATCAAACCGTGTCGCGATCACGATCGACAGACATGCCGTCAGAATTTCCACGAGCGGATACTGCACATGAATCTTCGCCCCGCAGTCTGCGCATCGTCCACGGAGCGCAAGCCAAGAAAACACCGGCACAAGATGTCGCGGACGAATCACGATGTTACACGAAGGACATCGCGAGCGTCCTAGGAGCGAACTCTCGTCGTGCAACCGGATGGCAAGAACATTTGCGAATGAACCAAAACACGCGCCGAGAACGGCGGCAAAAACAAACCGAAATATCGTCTCAATCATTTCTCAACATCTTCCGTATCCACTCCCGACGCATGAGCGTAATACGTACCGCCCGGGCCGAATGCGGTTTCACGTTCCGTCGTAAACCGCAGAGAGTAACCGCTCGCGACACCCTTGTACCGATAATATTCACCAGTTTTTGGTCCAACAGGAATGCGTTGGAGGATCACCGCGCCTCCTCCTTCTGATCCCGTAAATCCAGCAGAGGTCAACCCTACGGCGTTCGAGCCCGGAACGCCAATATCCATCCCCTCGCTTTCGGGATAGCTCGCCTTCTGAAGCCAATATTGCGTCAGTCCACTCCGAAGCACACTGATATCTGATACGCGCTTCGCGTCACGGCTCGTCGTTCGTGCAACGCCGAGGCCATATATCGCCACTGCACCCAAAACGCCGACAATAACAATAACGATAAGAAGCTCTAAAAGCGTAAATCCGCTTTTCCGACGAAGGTTCATATGTCGTCAAGTATACACGGGTATCGCGTGTCGCGTAATGTAGCGGAAGATACAACACACCCCACGTTTGTGCGTGGGGTGTATCTCCTCATTCGACACGAACGCGTCGAATACGAAAATCCGTTCTTAATTCACGATGCCGTTCTGGTTCGCCGTGTGGAATTGCCCAGCAGCGAGCCCCTGAACCGCGGATCCTTGTGTAGAAAAGCCCAAGGAGAACGTATCGATGACGGCTGCAGCACCAAACGTGTAATCACACGATGCCGCCGGCGGAATCGCACCGCACGCATTTGAATTCTGCGGATCCTTTACATTACTCAAATTAATGTACTGACTTGTCACATCTGCACCACCCGAGCCACAAGCAGCATCGCGAAGCGTACACGTGCTCACACGACCACTACACGCCGCTGTTCCATCCGTGCTGCACAGATATCGACCGTCCTGCGACGCCGCAGCGAGCGCCGTGATAACCGCCCGAACATCCGCGACGCGCTTTGCGTCATTCGCTTTTGTTCGAGCGCTGCCAAATGCCACAACGGCGAGCGTCGCGAGGAGACCGATGATAGCGATCACGACAAGAAGCTCGATCAATGTAAATCCCTTTCGTTTCATACAAACAACATTCTTTACCCGATTGTCGATCGGGGACAAGCTAAAGAATTAAGACGGTAAAAGTATACCACAGATTCACCGACTAGACAGCGGAAGACAAGCTGTACAGCGGTAAAAGAATCGCAGATACCATTACGCCGACGCCGATCCCAAGAAGCACCATCACAACCGGCTCGATGAGCGACACCATGTTCGCGACAAGGTTATCGATCTCACGCGCAAAAAACGCCGCAAGTCGCTGCAAGACCTCTTGCAGCCTCCCCGTCTCCTCACCCACTCCAAGCATCTGCGTCATCATCACGGGAACAAATCGTTCACGCTGCATTGCCGTTACGATGGAATTCCCGTCGTTCACCTCGCGGATCGTTTCGAAGACAAGCTGCTTCCATCGCGCATTCGCCATCACACCCGACACAATCTCCAGAGCGGACACCATATCAACACCTCCCTTTGACAGCGTTGAGAGAGACCGTGAAAACCGAACGACATACAACTGCTGAAATAGTCGCCCAAAAATCGGTATCCTCATTTTCAAACTGTCCCACGCATATCGTCCGCTGGGGGTTGAAATCCACGCGCGCACCGCCGCGATACTCCCGATCACGCCAATCAACATCGCCCACCAATACCCAGCAAACAGCCCAGAAACCACGATCAATATGCGCGTTGATAGCGGTAACGGAACATTTGCTTCGGTGAGAATCTGCGTGAGCTTTGGCACCACAAACGTCATCATGATCCCCGCAACCACAATAAGACCGGAAAGAATAAATGCCGGATAAATCATTGCCCCTTTGATTTTTGCGTTGAGATCGTAATCCTTCTCGAGCTGATCCGCGAGATATTCGAGCACATCCGTGAGCTGCCCAGATGTCTCACCGGAACGCACCATATTCACATAAAAACCGCCGAACACATCCACATGCTGATCAAGCGCATCAGAAAATCTCGTTCCTCCCTCGATCTCCGTCGCCACGTCATTCAGCAAGAAACGCAATCGTGGATTCTCTGACTGCCGCGCGATATTCCGAACCGCATCAACGAGCGGCACCGACGCAGACACCATCACGGACAACGTGCGCGAAACGACGACGAGTTCCTTCTCGGTAATGCGGTTCAATAGGTGAAATCCGCTCTGCGATCGGAACGATCGATCCTCTTCAAGAAGTAAAATTTCATATCCCCGTCGTACAAGCGCATCCGCTGCCTCATTCCGACCCGGAGCCTGAACAGCGCCGGCTTGAATGGAGCCGTCCGCTGCACCAACGCGATACCGAAAAATAGGCATGGACTATGACGACGCAAGCAATTCCTTGACGCGCGCGATCGTCTCTACGGGCAACGAATGCGCCTTAATCACATATCCCACAGCCCCAAGCGCCCGACATCGCTCGACATCCTCCTGCTGTCCAAGGTTCGTCAGAATCATCACAGGAACCTTTGCGGTCACCGGATCAGCCTTCAGTTGTTCAAGCGTCTGAAAGCCATCGAGTTTTGGCATAACAAGATCGAGCAAGATCAGATCAGGAATATCTTTCCGTGCGAGACGAAGTCCATCCTCTCCGTTCGTCGCGAGCGACACATCGTAGCCTTCAAGCTCCAATTTTTGCGCGTAAATACTCGCCAAAAATCCGTCGTCTTCTACCAATAAAATATGTTGCTTCGTCATACGCTAGGTGTCTTCTGCGGTTTCTTGACCAAGCCGCAATACTTCTTCGACCGTCGTTGTGCCCTCAAGGGCCTTGAGTAAAATATCCTGTCGCAACAAGAGCATCCCCTGCTTCCCCGCCTCCGCACGTACCTCATCCGTCGGAAATCCTTTCTCAATCAGGCGCTTCGCTTGCGGCGTAAACTGAAACACTTCCGCAACGGCCGTTCGTCCACTATACCCTGAATCACCACACCGTGCGCACCCCTTCCCATGATAAAACACCATCTCCCCGCTTGGATCAATGCCTTGTGAGAAATATTTCTTTGGAATCGCCTGTGCTTCTTTTCGCAGCTTCTCCAACGTTTCCGGAGCGATGTCCTGAACCTCCTTGCAATGTGCGCAAATCTTTCGAGCGAGACGCTGTGAAATACCAACGTTCAAGGTAGCTGCGAGCAAAAACGGCTCAACATGCATGTCGACCAACCGCGCAACGAGTCCAAATACGTCATTCGTGTGGAGTGTCGAGAAGATGAGGTGCCCCGTAAGCGACGCATGGATCGCGAGCTCCGCCGTCTCTTTGTCGCGAATTTCGCCAACCATGATGACGTTCGGATCTTGTCGCAACAACGAACGAAGACCCGTCGCGAACGTATAGCCGATTTCCGGTCGAATTTGCGATTGGTTCACGCCGCTAATGTAATACTCCACCGGATCTTCCAACGTTGAGATATTCCGTCCCTCATTGTTCAACAGATTCAATCCGGCAAACAGCGTCGTGGATTTTCCGGAACCCGTCGGTCCAGTAATCAGGAAGAGACCGTACGGCTTCGCAATTTCTTTTTTGATGATATCGATATATTCCTTCCGATATCCTAACTGCTCAAACGTCGGCGCGCCAACGGATGTATCAAGGATACGCATGACAACCTTTTCGTTATCAACGACCGGGAGCGTCGACACGCGAAAATCGATCTTCTTGCCGTTGATCTCTTCAGTAATGCGCCCATCTTGCGGAATGCGCGTTTCATCAATTTTGAGGTTTGCGAGCACTTTGATACGCGAGACGAGCGCCGGATGAACATACAACGGCAAATTCAACGTCGTACGCAATACGCCGTCGATACGATACCGCACGCGCGACTCTCCGTTGATCGGTTCAATGTGTATATCGGACGCACCGCCCTCTACCGCCTGCCGCATAATGACCGACACCATGCGCGAGACCGGCGCGCCCTTCATCGCCTGCTCCAGTGACGTCAAATCTTCTTCTGATGCCTTACTCTTGCCGAATTTTCCTTTCGCCTCCGCAAGCGCTGACGCGACTTCCCCTTCCGAGCTCCCCGTCTGACGTAAGAGCGCGTTCATCTGCCCGGAAGGCACGACCACGATTTGCAGCGACCACCCCTTCTCGTTCGTCAAAAACTGCATCGCCTCGAGTGCGCGGATGTCGCTCGTATCCTGCATCGCCACCTGAATCGTTTTTCCATCAAATCCAATCGGCACGACGTGATACATGTCTACGAGCTCCTTCGGAAATCGCTCCCGAACATCTTGCGCGACTTGGATATTCGACAGGTCGACAAACGGCAATCCCGCAACGTCCGCCTTCAATTTCGCGAAGTCGATATCCGAGAGATACCGCCCGCCCACCACAGCTTGTTCAACGGTTTTTCCGCGAGCAACAAGATCCTGAATGATCTTCAAGGTTTTTTCATCTACGAGAGATGCCGAGCGAATACGTTCAAGAAGTTGATCATCCATATCTAGGGAAGAAGCGTTGTCGAAGAAGCTGTTGACGTCGCCGTCCCGGACGCCGGCAACGGGACAAACGGATTCGCTCGTCCACGCGTGCCGATATCAATCGTCGACGGAGCAAGCGGTTCAAGCCGCTGAAACACCGGATTCGTCGATACGTCCGCGCGTGGCCGAAACGTCACTTTGGATTTTACTGGTGGAGGAGGCGGAACAGGAACCGGCTCCAGCGCCTGCGAACCGAACCACAACGCAACGGCCACGCTCGCGCCAGCAACGCAGAGCATGATCAGACGAGAGATGATCGAGGGTGTACGTGGAGACATGTTAGCGTTGTGTAGGCGTACCGCTCGGCCGCTGAGCCTCGCGATACACATACGTCTTCAATTGAAGCGCGTATGCGGAAGACTCCCCTTGCGTCGCGACCGTAATACCGACGACATCGAGCAACCGTAAACTTGCCTCCAGATCTCGAATAAACTTTTTCATATGCGGATAATCCGCCGCCGTGACTGTCATATTAATCGAAAGCTCCGACACCGTGGTCGTCGCAGGAGTTGTAGGCTCAGAAAAAGACACGTTTGAAATCTGAACGTCGTCACGCGAAGACACACGTTCAAACAGCACGAGCAAACCCGGAATCTCCTGTCGGCGCGGAAGCGCTCGATCAACTTTATCTAAGACGTCCGGCGAGATGACCTGCGCTGCGGCAATCGACGTCTCCAAACTATTGGCATACGCCGTCTCATCATCCAGTGCCACAAGCGTTGACCGTACGCTTGCGTTCGTCGCTTTTACCTCATCGAGCATGGGCTTCAACACGATCACGGCCGAAAGGACAAACACCAACACCATGCTAAAAAACAACACGCCGTAATAATCGGTAAGAAGCCGTGAGGAAGGTTGCTGCGTTGGAGTGTTCGTGTTCGACAGCATACGATTACGGAGTCGTTGACGACGCAACATGCACCGCGCGAAGCACAGCAGGGTTCAACGAGAGAGATAACTGAAACGTTACTGATTCAAGTGCGCCGCTCTCCGGAGTATAGCGCGCCTGATATCCCATCGCCTGCACAGAACGTGCAATACCGGAAGATTCAAATGCCATAATCTGTCGTGCAGCGGATTCAAACGACGGCGCCGTCGTCCCGAGAACGAGCCGCGCATCCGGAGAAAGCGTCAACGACGTGTAGTAGACATCCGGTAAGGTATTCGCCTCCAGTGCATCAAATACCCGGCTCGGAGACACATGACGCTCGAGGAGATCTGATAATGATTTCAACCGAGGCTCAAGATCCCGATAGGATTCCCATTCCTGCAATCGCATACGCGATGCGTCTTGTGTGGCCGACAGACGCGTTGTCGCCGCCTGTGCATTCACCTGCGCACGCTCACCTTGCCACCGCAGCAACACAAACGATCCCGCAAACAACGCGCAAAACAGGACCGCGATAAATCCTAACGTAAACCGACGGCGCGACAGATTGATCCGTGACGACGCATGCTCTTCTTCAATAAAACTGACACGGACCGGCTTGCGAACGCGGCGAATCACGCGAACGCGGCGCGGTGCCTTTGCCTCGGGAATGACACGCGTTTTTGCTGCCCCTTCCATCGATACCGTTTTTCCACGCGCGGCCGGCGGCTTAAAAAACTGTGGAGGAACCTTTGCCGGCGGTGCGTTGACGCGAGGCTCAAAAAGCTGCGACGTGATCTCCTGAACCCACGTCTGCGCTCGGAATAATATACGCGACAAAAACGGTTCGCCGTCCAGCACGTCATTCACATCCCCTTCATCCACCTCAATCACTTCGACATCATCTCGCTCCGCTCCCGGAACATGCATCTTCAAGTTTGCATCCGGCGATGGACGCTGCGACACAACACGAGATTCCTTCTCCGGCGATCGATCATGACCGGGAAGAAGGGAGATGTCATCAGACATGCGAGTGAACGAGAGACAAGCAACGTACGAACATATCGCTATTCAATATCACGCATCGCGCAACCAAGCGCAATCGTGAACCGTGAACCTATTTCATCAAGGACCGGTCGAAGATCTTGCGGGTACACGACACGCGCCCACGGATCACCCAAGTAGGCATTCACATTCATCATCTGCGTCAGGAATTCCGGCAAACGCGGCAAGAGCGCTGACCCACCCGTGACAATGATCTTGTCGATATGTTTCGCTTGTCCGCCTTCCGTCTGCCCCTGATACAGGTTGAACGAATATTTTACCTCGTCGAGGATCGGTTTCAACAGCGTCTGCAAAATCGGAGAAATATCGCCTTGTGGCGCAAATGATTGCATTGCGCGGATATCTCGTTTCATCGAATCCGCTTGCTCAAACGGAATGCCAAGCGTCTTGGAAATCGTCTCCGTGATCGCGCGACCACCGGTTGCGATCGAACGGTTCAAAAACGGAACGCCGCGCTCAATGACGGAAATGTTCGTTCGCTGCGATCCGATATCGATCATCATGATGCTTGAACGATCTTTCCCGACAAGTGATCGGATGGAAGCAAACGCCTCCGTTTCAAGGGAAAGAAGTTCGAGACCGGCTTTTTTAAAAATCTCCACGTACGATTGCACGAGCGTATTTGGTGCGCCCGTGATCAGGACACGCGTAACTTTTTTTCCACCCTCCCCTTCGGTCGAATCAATGATTTTAAAATCCAGCGTGATCTCTTCGATGGGAACCGGAATGAGTTTTTTCGCTTGCCATTGGATCGCTTCTTTCAGCTCCTTCTCATTTGACGCGGGTACACTAATGATCGATGAAAACACGGATGCGATCGGAAGTGCGGATATCGCGCGCTTCGTTGTCGTCTTCGATGTCGCGAGCATTCGCTTCAGGATCGACGCCGTTCGATCAGGGTCTTCGGTCAACGGCGCACTCGATTGCGCTGCCGCGGGAAAATCGACATACGCATATGTCACAAGGCGAGCGCGCCCCTTCTCGTTCATCAACTCAACGAGCTTGATGCCCGAAAGCCCAAGATCAATCCCGAGATAACTTTGCTTTTTTGGTGTTGGTGAAAAAAGTCCCATACAAAGATCATGATTCAAAAGGCATCCTTCACGGTAGGGAGCGACTTCCCTATATCTTGCATCCCCGGCGGCGGATTGGCTACTGCCCGTCCGTCGAAGACCACCGTTTCCGCGGCAGTTGATGACGTTCCCCCCGTTCGCTCAAGCGATAACGCTCGCGATGCAAGCAGTCCGTACACGGTAAGCGGGTCAGTAGATGCACCCGTTGAGATTGATCGTTCGGCGAAGATCGCGCCCACAACCGTATGCACGGCTGGCGCTATCATAACCCGTCCGCCGTTTCCTTGCGCGTCCGCTGTCACGATAACCCCAAACGACGCAAGATTCCGAAGATAATTCTGAACCGATGGAACGCGATATGTCAGGTCACCTGTAATCACCAAATCTCCCCCTTTCACAAACAGCAACCCGTTCCCTCGACTTGATGATCCGATGCCGTTTTCAAACATTTTCTCCGGCAATGTAAGAGATCCGCCCTGCGCGTCGTACAGATACACACCTCCGTCAAGCGCCGTTGGGAGCGCGGAGCCATCTGCGATGATTCGCACAGGTCCATACCGTCCTTGCTCGATACCAACCACATCGATCGCGCCGAGCGAACCACGATATCCTGTACCGCTCGAAGGAAGGTGAAGCCGAGACGATGTCGTCACGCATCCTACCTCGCTCGCAAATCCGGTGATCGAACCGTCGCTCGCCGAAAGGCAATAACTCGCGTTGTACTGCGGGGCGGGTGCAGAAATCGCCGATATCCCCTGCTGGGCATACACATTTCCAAATTTCGTGCGAAGCCACGCGATCGTACACATGCTCGCCGAGCCTTGGCAGTCCGGATCCTCGCAGTCCGCAACACCATCTCCTTCGTTATCGGTATTGTCGCTGCAACATAAGTTCGCCGTGCCCAACGGACACTGGTTCTCCGCCAAGTCTTGAGGGATCGCGCACACCGCTGTCGCCGAGCAACTTGAATCGAGACAATCGACCGCCGCATCGAGATCGTTATCCTGCCCATCCGCGCACATCTCTTCCGACGCCTCCGTCGGAACCGTCAGATACGCATTATGAAAATCAATGTATCCAAATCCCGTTTCATCCGTATTCCCATTCCATGCAAACGACGTACCGTTCACCGGTGATCCACCTCCAGATGCATCCTCAAACGTGTGCGTCGTCATATCAAAAGGAACACGGTACCCGTAACTCGTACACGCAGAAGGTGACACATCCGTACAATCAAATGAGATCCATCCACGATCGCCTTCACTGCACACCTTCGCCCACCCATGAACGTTTCGAATTGTCCCTCCGCTCGACGCGGGCGGCGGATCCATCTTCGCGATCATCGACGCATACGCCGGTACTGATGGCGGCACTGCTCCCGTGCACGAGGGATGACTGCACGAACTCCCCATACAAATCCATCCCGCGTATGCAGACCACGCGAATCCATTCATCATTCCCGTCGACAGATCCACATTCACACCATATGATCCTCCACCGGATCCCGGATTCGCGCTATTCAAAGAAATCCACCCAATAGGATCTGCCCATGCCCATCCCATGACGTTATCTCCCGCGGATGCAGATACCGGTGACGCAAATGGAATGACGACAACGATCGAGACACACGCGATAGCCATGCCGAGCAACGCGATTGCCGCGGTTATCGCGCGATGTCCTCTCCACATCCATCGCGAAATACAAACATCACGACGACTCTTCCGCGTCAACGAATACGCAGCTCTCTTCCTCCGTTTCATCTGGAGGAATTATAACACAAAAACATCGAATCACGATGACTTTTGATGTTTGTCCATCGCGATATTCGACAACGCATCCGCCCGTTTATTGTATTCTCGTTTGACATGACGAAACGTGACACGGCCAAGACGCGTACACAGGTTCTTCATCTCCAAAAACCGTTTGCCGATATCCGGATTTTTCACCTTGTATTCTCCGTTCGCTTGCTTTACAAGAAGTTCACTGTCCGTCACAACCTCAACGGCGGTTGCACCCAACGCAAGTGCACGTTCAAGCCCTAAAATGACCGCACGGTATTCCGCTTGGTTATTCGTCGTTATTCCGAGATATTCCGCATGCGCCTCGATCTCCTGATGCGTTGCCGCATCCACGATCGAAACACCCGCCCCCGCCGGCCCCGGATTTCCTCTCGCCCCGCCGTCCGTGTGAATCACGAGTTTCATACGCGTTCTCCAATAAATCCTCCTGCTTGAATATTCCACAATGTCCGATACATACCGACCCGCTTCTGAAGCGCCTCGTGTGTTCCCTCGTCGACAACCTTCCCGTGTTGCATCACGATAATCCGATCCATTTCCATAATCGTTGACAGACGATGCGCGATCACGATAACCGTTTTGTTTTTCATCAACTGTTGTAACGCATCTTGAATTAATGATTCGGATTCAGAATCCAGGCTCGATGTCGCTTCGTCGAGAACAAGAATCGGCGCATCTTTCAAAATCGCACGCGCGATCGCGACACGCTGACGCTCCCCGCCGGAAAGTTTAATCCCACGTTCGCCGACATATGTTGCGTATCCTTCTGGCTGCGCTTCGATGAATTCATGACAATGCGCTTTTTTTGCCGCTGCAAACACCTCGTCATCCGTAGCAGACGGACGACCGTAACGGATATTTTCCATCAACGTGCGATGAAAAAGAATCGGCTCTTGGGGCACAAACGCGATTGACGCACGCAAACTATCCTGTGTCACCTTCGCAATATTCTGGGCATCAATCGTGATCACGCCTTGCTGGATGTCAAAGAATCGGAAGAGCAATTTGGTCACGGTTGATTTTCCCGAACCCGACGGACCTACGAGCGCAATTTTTTCACGGGGTTTAATAGCAAGCGAAAACGCTTCCAAAATCCGCTTCCCGCCGGTGTATCGAAACCGCACATCCTTGAATGAAATCGCGCCACGCGTCACCGCGAGAGGTTTCGCGTTTTTCGCATCGAGGATTTCCGGTGTCTGATTCAACATCTCAATCATCTCACTTGCATCCGCGCTGGATTCATACACCGTACGAACAATGCGACCCACGTCATGAATGTTACGGAATAACACGACAAGAACTCCTTGCACAAACACAACGTCTCCGACGGTCATTCGACCGGCAACCCATTCCGCCGCAACGTACGACATCATTACAAGCTCACACGCGAAACTTGCCACATTCTGCAAGACATTGCTCCATTCCCCAACTCGCCAACTCGCCCTCTGCGAGAGGAACACCTCCGTCTGCCGTCGCTCCATGTTGTCCTCTTCTGCGCGCCGTGATGTAAAAAGTAAAATGTTCAACGCATTCGTAATCGCATCCGCGAGCGCTCCCGTCGCCTCGGAGTCTTTTTCTGCACGAAGCCGATCATACGGAAATTTTATTCGACCGATGATCATATTCGTGATCGTCATGACCGCCATCCACATCAGCAGCACCACCCCAAGAAAAATACTCCGCGAAAACAACAGATACGCACTCCCAACAAGCATAACCAACATCGGAAGAAAGTCCCACACAAAACGATCAAACATCCGATCAAATCCAGAAGCCAGAGATCGCACGCGACGAACGAGACTCCCACTAAAATTATCGCTAAAAAAACGATACGACTGATCCAGCAATGCTCGAAATGCGCGCATCGAAAGATCGCGCTCAATTTTCGGATGGAGATCGCTCTCCATAAACCCCGCGGCTCTCCAGAGGAGCCATCCAAAAAATCGAACCACGACAAGCGGGAGCACGAACACGATCATCACCGCTCTAAATGAAAGGGATCCGTTCACCGAAGACGCGAGTCCGTCAATCAATTTCTGCAAATAGATAGGAACCGCAAGAGATGTGCACTGCGCAATGATGACTGTTGCAAATAATCCCAATGTCAAAACCGGATATCGCATCATGTGCGATATCACAAGACGCAAAAAGGGACGTAATGAACTTTTTGTCTTTTGCCGAAGCCTCATGTCGTTTTCAGATCAATCACTTTGCATTGAATTTCGCGCCGCCCGTTCCATTCATTCACCCCCACATCATACACGACGTCAATGCGTCCGCCAGGCTGCAGCTCCGAAAGACGCGAACCGAATTTAAAGGCAATGAATTTTTGCACGCGACCGCTTGGTCCGCGCGCCGTGAATCGCAGATGCGCCCCCGTGGAACCAACAAGCCCACAGTCCACAATTTCCAGCTGTCGTGAAACAAATGTTGGCCGCGGGTTTCCCATGCCATACGGCTGCAGTCGCTCAACCGCCTCTACCAAACGCCAATCCACATCATCGACATCAACCAACGCGTCAATCGATAATTCCGGCACGAGATCTTCCGTTTTTAACCGAGATGCCGCATCCGCCTTCAGGCGCTCCGCAAGTCGCGGAGCATCGCCATCTGATACGAAGGAAAAACCGCACGCCTGTGCATGGCCACCCGCGCGCGTGAGAATCCCGTCTCCGATACGCTTCATCGCCTCCGTGATATCGAAGGCGGACGGTGACCGACCCGAACCAATCCATTGCGACCCATGCTTCCCGATCGCGATCACCGGTTTTCCCGTTCGTTCAAGGTACCGACCCGCAACAAGACCGACGAGTGATGGCTGCCAATCCGAACTCCACAACACGATCGCCGTATCATCCGCCTGCATCGCAATCTGCGTTTCTGCAAATTCCATCATGCGCTCCACTGCCTTCTGGCGTTCGCGGTTACACTGTTCTAGGTCAAACGCGAGTCGCGATGCATCCTCGTCATTCTCCGCCAGCATCAACTTGAGCGCGAGCTCCGCATGATCCATGCGTCCCGCCGCATTAATGCGCGGTCCGATCGAAAATCCGATAGACTCTGCGGTCACTTCCCCCTTTGATCGCGCCGCCTCAACCAACATCTGCAATCCTCGACGACGTGTCTTATTGAGAACCTTGAGGCCGTACGTCAGCAGAACACGATTTTCTCCGACCAACGGAACCATATCCGTCACCGTTGCGATGGAGACGAGATCAAGCAACCATTTTTCCCATCCGGCAGGAATATCCATTCCCCGCCGTCGCGCTTCCGCGAGCAGCGCACATGAAAACTTCCACGACACGCCTACGGCGGCAAGATGCTCAAACGGATACGACTCCCCGGGAAGACGCGGATGAATGAGATATCCATCCGGAAGCGTCTCGCCGAATTGATGATGATCCAACACAATCGTTTCGATCCCCAACTCTTTTGCCAGCGCCACCTCGTCTACGCACGCAATGCCGCAATCCACCGTAATCAGTAACGACGTCCCTCGATCATGCAACACCTGCACCGTCTCGCGCCGCAACCCATACCCCTCTTTGTCGCGATGCGGAATATACCAATCAACCTTCGAGCTTCCTCCTTGGCTCTCGGCACTCGCCACTCGAACCTCCAGCTCTCTCAAGACGGTGATCACCACTGTCGTTCCCGTAACACCATCCGCATCATAATCGCCGTGGACGGTGATGCGTTCTCCATTCTCTAACGCCGCAAAGAGACGTGCAACCGCATCCGTCATCCGCGCAAACCGGAACGGATCGTGGATGCCCGTTTCAAAATCCGGATTCAAAAACGCCTCCGCCTGAAACGCATCCGTAATTCCTCGATTCGCGAGGAGACGCGTCAACACCGGATGCCGCTCGGGAAACACGTCTGGCGGCAACATCGTGGCAGGCTCCAGTATCCTCCATTGTTTCTGCATGACCTCGATCCTAGCACATTTGCAGAACCTCCCGGCAGTCCTTCAAGAAACGTCGACGAATCCAAAACTTAAAAATTCAAAAATGGCAAAAAGAGAGATAAAATCGTCGCGAGGCCAACAAAAATGACAAGCCCCTTCCAAATCCGTTGTTTCGTTTTTTCGTGCATAGTTATTTTCTGCGCAGCACTTTAATAAATGCGTCAGGCGGAATCTCAACCGACCCCGCGCCTTGCGACATCATACGCTTTTTTCCCTTCTTCTGCTTCTCCAAGAGTTTCATTTTGCGCGTCACGTCACCGCCATACAAATACCCGGTCACATCTTTTCGGAATGCGGACAACCGCTCCGAGGCGATTACTTTTGCGCCAATCGACGCTTGAATCTTCACAACGAACTGTTGTCGCGGAAGCGTTTCTTTGAGCGTCTCCACAATTTCTTTTCCACGACGATACGCTTCGTCTTCGTGAATCAGCGTTGCGAACGCCGCAACCGGTTCCTCCGCAACCGAAATATCCATACGAACGATCGGCGCAGAGCGATACCCGATGAACTCGTAACTCAATGAGGCGTATCCAGCACTCACGCTCTTCAGCTTGTCATGAAAATCGACAATGACCGACGAAAGCGGCATATCGTAATGCAACACGGCGCGCGTTGGATCGTAATAATCCGTCGTCTTAAACACGCCGCGACGATCCTGCACAAGCTGCATCACGTTTCCGATATAGTCCGCAGGACACACGATATCCGTCGCAACCCATGGCTCACGCGAGGATTCGAGATGGTTCGCGTCCGGAAACGCCAACGGCGACTTAATGACGTCTTCCGTCCCGTCGGTACGTGTGACCTCGTATGCCACCGACGGCGTCGTGACAACAACATCCATGTTGTGTTCGCGGCGCAACCGTTCTGGCACGATTTCAAGATGCAACATGCCGAGCATGCCGCAACGGAATCCAAACCCGAGCGCCGTAGAATGTTCCGGTTCGCACGATAGCGCCGCGTCTGACAACCGAAGCTTCAAGATCGCGTCACGCAATTTTTCGTACTCATTTCCCTCACGCGGAAAAATACCCGCGTACACCATCGGTTTTACTTCCTTATACCCCGCAAGCGGCTGCGGCGCGTTCCCCGAAGCTACATCGTGTGACAGTGCAATCGTGTCACCAACGCGAACGGCGGCAATATCTTTAAGACCGGTGACGAGATAACCGATTTCCCCCGCCTGCATCACATCATTCGGGACATCGTTTGGCTTGAGATATCCCACTTCTAATGCGTCTCCTTTTGCCTTTGTGGCAAGAAACGTGATCTGCTGGTTCTTCTTGATTTCTCCATCTACGGCGCGAACATACGCGACAACGCCCTTGTATTCGTCGTATTTGGAATCAAAAATAAGCGCACGAAATGGCTTCTCCTGATGACCTCGTGGTGCGGGAATGTCGCGCACGATGCGCTCAAGAATTTCTGGAACACCTGCACCTGTTTTTCCCGATGCGAGAATAATATCTTCTCGTTTGCATCCGATGAGACGAATAATTTCTTCCGCGCGTCGTTCAACCTCGGAATTCGGCAAATCGATTTTATTGAGCACGGGGATGATCGTCAGATCCTGTTCGATCGCAAGATACAAATTCGCAATCGTTTGCGCCTGCACGCCTTGCGTCGAGTCCACAAGAAGTAGTGCACCCTCCACTGCCGCGAGAGATCGCGATACTTCATAGCCAAAATCCACATGCCCCGGTGTATCGATCAAATTCAATTGATACTCCTGACCGTCATGCGTGTACCCCATGCGCGCCGGCTGGAGCTTGATCGTAATCCCCCGCTCCCGTTCTAAATCCATCGTATCAAGCAGCTGATCCTTCATCTTTCGATGTTCGATCGTTCCGGTTATCTCAAGAAGCCGATCCGAAAGGGTCGACTTCCCATGATCGATGTGCGCAATAATGCAGAAATTACGAATGCGAGATTGATCCATATCACGATGCAGTATTGCGCATGGGAGGGGTCGGGAACCGAGAGGTTCCCGTGGCGGAAATACTAAAACCAAAGGGTTTTAGGGAGCTCCGACACTCGTCGGAGCGACGCGCAATAATGCAGAAATTACGAATGCGAGATTGATCCATGATGTTGACGCGATTCTGCCCGAAAAAAGGAAAAGAATCAAGGATCGCTTCGTATTATCGCGAGACGTCTTGTGCTTCAACCGCCCCAGGCAACGCATTTCCCTTTTTCAAAAATCGACGAATCGCCGCCTCTCGAAACTCCTTAAACTCTGGAGATTTAAGCAACATCGCAACCACGACGAATGCGACGCCGCCCGCAAAAAGCGCGCCCGTTGCCTGCATCGCAACTTGCCAAAATGTCCGAAGCGGAAACAACATTCCCAATCCCTGTCGCGCAACCCATCCGAAGCCGAGGAGCGCAATGCTCGCCGCGCAGGTCTTTACAAACGACACCGTGAACTCGCCTTCCCCAAGCGATCCCTTCTTATAAAACAACAACCACCACAACAAAACGAGATTCAACGCCGCCGCCGCGCTAAACGAAATCGCAAGACCCAAGATGCCGAGATGCTCGCGCAAAATAACAGCCAACACGAGGTTAAACGCTTCAGCGATCAATCCGGCAAGAAGCGGCGTCCAGGTATCTTGCAGCGCATAGAATGCTCGCGCGAGAAGCGGGACGAGCGCCTGAAACACCATGGATACCGAAAAAATTCCCAGTACGTTCGCCGTGCGAATCGTCGCTTCCCAATCGAATTCCCCAGAACCAAGCGTCAACCGGACGAGCTGTGCACGAAGCAAGATGAACGCTACCGTAGCCGGGATCACCAAAAAAACAATTTTGCGCGCCGCAGATCCAAGGAGCTCCTTAAAATCATCATCACGACGATTCGCCGCAGCACGAGAAAGATTCGGAAACGCCGCAACGGCAAAGGAAATGCCAAAAATACTTACCGGAAATGATTGAAGGTTGTTCGCGAGGTTAAACACAGCAATCGAACCGACAGGAAGAGCGGATGCGAGCGACAAGAGGATAACAAGATTCACCTGCGACACCGCGAGTCCAGCGGTGCGCGGCGCCATTAGACGCAAAATCCGACGAACGCCTTCGGTGCGGAGCGATGGCGCGGGGATACGACGAAGACCGAGCCGAAGCGCGACAGACGCCTGCGTCACCAGATGGAAAAACGCGCCGAGCACAACCCCCCACGCCACACCTTCAAGACCCATGACCGGCGCGAGAATGACGGTGCCGAAAATAATCCCGACGTTATACAACACCGGAGCAAGTGAAAAGGCGAGAAACCGCCGCGTCGCCTGCAAAATACCGCCCATTACCGCCGAGAGACCAAGGAAGAACGGTGACAACGCCATGATGCGCGTGAGCTGAATCGTTTGTGCGAGCTTCTCCCCGTCGAAACCAGGAACAGTAAGCGGAACGATCGCCGGCGCAAAGATGATCAGCGCGCCACAAATACACATCATCGTAGCACCAACAACCGAAAGGATCCGCTCAGCAAGCTGCCAAGCCTCTTCTTTCGTCTTCGTTTCGAGATATTCTGCAAATACCGGAATAAACCCCGCAGAGAGCGCGCCGAGAATCACGAGCGAATACAGCACGTCCGGCAATCGAAATGCCGCATAATACGAATCCAATGCGCTTCCCGCGCCAAACGTGGATGCCAAAATGCGGTCGCGAAAAACACCAGCGACGCGCGATGCGAGCGACGCGCCGCCAACAATCACCGCGGCGGCCGTGAGACCGTTCGTTTCACCATTCCAAATCTTCTGAAAAAAAGCTTTGATCATTCAAATTCGTTCGTGAGTTCTAGGATTGCAAATACCTGATCACCCTCCGTCACGAGCTGAATCGGTTTTAATTTCGTTCCTTCCGGCGCCTGACCACAGAGCCGCTCGCCGGTCGACGGATCAAAATCCGATTCATGCCACCGACACCGAAATCGCGTCGCAGACACGAGATCCAACGGTCCGCCGGCGTGCGTACAAAAATTAACGTACGCCTTCAGCGTCCCGTGATCATTATACGCGATCCCATTTTGGATGCCGAATCGAAACGTCTTCGCTGTTCCTTCAGCGATATCGCCAACGCGGCACACCGGCAATTTTCGAGTAATAGGCATGCGCGCTACGTTACATCTTCGTTGTTCGGATCCTTTTCCGAACCACCCATGTCGTATTCAAACGGCATCTCCTTGAAGGATCCTTTCGTAAGCATGTGGACTTCCCCAAAAATATACTTCACGGCAATCGCGAGACGTCCGTCCTTCTCGAGACGACGAACGGATACGGCGATCGGATGGGAGCGCAAGACACCAAACCGGTGTCCATTCTTTGCCGCACGCTGAACGTAATCATGATCTTCGGCAAAGACAACCTCTTCATCAAACCCGTTGATCCCTCGATGCGCGTCGCGCCGTACCAAGATACAAAATCCTGGCGCATGTGGACGAAGCTTTTCGGTTGCGATCACGAACGCGTTGTAGACTTCATGGAACGCGCGATCGATTGGCTTGCGACTCAACGGCTTTACCTTGCACGTAGCAACATCAAGGCGCTTCCGATCCATCTCCTCAAGCGACTCTTGCAGGAATCGCGTGGAGGGCAATACAACATCCGCATCAAAAAACGCAATAATCTCTCCCTGCGCGTGCAACGCGCCGCGATTTCGTCCCGGTCCCGGCATACCACCTTCGACGACGCGCGCGCCGTACGACGTCGCAATCTCTACCGTTCGATCCGAAGAATGCGCGTCTGCCACAATAATTTCGTAATCCAAAAATATCTGCGACTTGATCGACTCAAGAAGTTTCGGAAGATGCACCTCTTCGTTTTTCGTCGGAATAACAATGGATAATTTCATGTCAGTTCAACACCTTCCATATTGCAATACCCGCCGCAACCGAAACGTTCAACGATTCTTTCTTTCCCAGCTTCGCGATCGACACGATATCATCACAGGAACGTAGCAGCGACGGCGGAATGCCTGTCACCTCGTTTCCGAGCAACAACGCGAGGCGTTCCGGAACGACGTAGCTCGAGAGAGATACCGAACGATCATCGAGCTCCAATCCAACGATGCGCACACCATCAGATCGGAGACGTTCAATCACAGAAACAACATCCGTCGCCTGCTCCCAAAAAACCGTGCGCTCGGCTCCAAGGGACACTTTCTGCAAACGCGGATCGGGCGGCGCCGGCGTGTAGCCCGTAAGCCACAACTTCGCTACGCCCAAAAACTCGCAGGTACGAAAGATCGCACCCACATTTTCCCGCGAGCGGATGTCGTTGGCAATGACATGTAATTCCGGCATTGGTACGCACCCTATACGAAATCCGAAAAATTGACTACCCTCCCAGCATGAAATTTGGCCACCGCATTCACGGAACCGTCACCGGGTACGACGACAAAGGTCGTGGGACTTTTGAGTTATCCGGCGAAAAAACCGAAGGATACCAACTCGGCAAAGGGACGGTCGCCGTTCCGTTCTCCGCCGTGGGAGACGACCTCGAGGCAACATTCCTCAAGCGAGATAGCGGCGTCAAAATCGCCAAGATCGAAACCATCGCCACACCCGGACCGGATCGCGTCAGCGCACCGTGTCCGCACGCGGGCGTGTGCGGCGGATGTTTGTGGCAACACCTTTCCTATGATGCGCAACTCCGGACAAAACGCGAGATGATCAACCGCGCGCTGGAACGCGCCGGACACGACGAACGGATCGCAGAGGTTATGCCGAGCGACGACACGTTGTACTACCGCAACCGCATGGATTACGTCGTCGGGTGGCTTGGCCAGCTTGGGTTGAAAGAATATGGTTCATGGAATCGGTACCTCGACCTCTCAACGTGCCTCCTCTTGAATACAGACGTCGGAACGATACTTGAAGATGCGCGAACGTTCATGAAGGAATTCGACCTCGAACCGTGGGATGCCGTGCACCACACGGGGCTCATGCGATACCTCGTGATCCGCGAAGGAAAACGGACAAACGAACGCCTGCTCATGTTCGTCGTTTCGAGTCTCGAAAAACTTGATGAGAACACACGAGCCACGATCCTCGATCGTTTCGGCTCGCGTTGCACATCACTCCTCCTCGGCGAGCAAGCGCTCCTCACGGACGTATCGTATGTCCAACGCGCAATCGCGCTCAAAGGCGAATCGTTCTTTCATGAGGACGTAAACGGCGTCCGCTATCGCATTGCTCCAAACTCGTTTTTCCAGACGAACACCGCCATGGCGGCGAAGCTCCAGGACCTCGTCATCACCCTCGCGTCATCCCAACCAACACAAGGAGAACCCGTCGATCCGCGAGGCGATGCCTCCGCTCCGCTACGCTCCAGTCGGAATAACATTTTAGACCTCTACTGTGGACTCGGATTCTTCGGCATCGCGCTTGCAAAACAAAACCCGAGCGTAAAAATTTCCGGTTTTGAAATCGACGCCGAAGCGATCGAGCTCGCGAAGATAAACGCAGCGGCAAATGGCGTCGCGGATCGATGTTCGTTTGTATCCGGTCCCGCAGAAGATCTCTCGTGGAAAGATATCGACGCAGATACCCTCATCCTCGATCCTCCCCGCGCCGGTCTCCATCCGCGCGTCGTGAAGACCGTGCTCGAAAAAGCGCCGCAAACCATCATCTACGTTTCGTGTAACTATCACCGCCTCGTCGAAGAGCTGAAAGAGTTCAAAACAGCCTACCGCGTCGAATCCATTCAGGCGTTAGATCTCTTCCCACAAACGCCACATGTAGAAGTCGTGACAAAGCTCGTCAAAAACGGTAATACCGTTCAGAGCCGGACATAATCCGGAATCTCTGTTTTCTTGCTATACTCATCTCAATGCCGACAAAATCGGGTTTTGTCATGTTAGCTGGGCGATCGAACGTGGGAAAATCCACGTTGTTAAACGCGCTCGTAAAATCGAAGGTCGCCATCGTGACGCCGAAGCCACAGACAACGCGCCATCCTGTGCGCGGGATCTTGCACGATGAACGTGGCCAAATCGTCTTCGTGGATACACCGGGCGTGTTTCTTGGAAAGAAAGATCATGTCTCACGGAAGCTCAATGAGTTCGTCAAAGAAACGCTCGAGGGCGTCGACGTTATCGTGTACGTCATGGATCCCACGCGTGACATCGGACTCGAAGAAGAAGCGATCCGCAAGATGCTTCGCGCGACAACGATCCCAATCATTGCTGTCGTCAACAAAGCCGACGTGCCGATCGCGGAACGTACCGCACGCGAGGCGATGTTCGACGCAGATGTCGGCCAACGATCGACGCTCGAAGTCTCGGCGAAGACCGGAAAAAATCTCAACCTCCTCGTCGATTCACTCTTTGCGCTTATCGGTGAGGGCGAACATTTTTATCCGGACTTGCAGATTAGCGACATGCGCCACAAAGACTGGCTAGAAGAATTGATCCGCGAAAAAGTGTTTCTCTCGCTCGAAAAAGAACTTCCCTATTCCACCAAGGTTGTCGTTGAGGATATCGAAGAACGGCCGGATGATTCCAAATATATCCACGCCACCGT
The DNA here is from genome assembly GCA_964393325.1 of uncultured Gammaproteobacteria bacterium. Classification (GTDB taxonomy): domain Bacteria; phylum Patescibacteriota; class Patescibacteriia; order 2-12-FULL-60-25; family 2-12-FULL-60-25; genus JBAZWV01. Next base: position 10,867 of record CAYMTE010000008.1, on the reverse strand, counting down.
CTGGACAACGGATGATCGCTACAAAGGAATGATCGTCGGCGCAAAAGGACAGAAGATCAAAGAGATCGGCATGAAAGCGCGAAAAGAATTGGAAGACGTTCTTCAAGCAAAAGTATTTCTTGAGCTGAACGTAAAGGTGGATCCAAAGTGGCCCGAACGATTCGCGTAATATGGAAACGCGCACCGGCAATCCTTTCCGTGAGACCCTCGGCAAAACAGACGGGGTCTACGTAGTTGCCGATGTTTCGTCGTATCTTGTCGATACACAACGAGAATATCTCTGTGCGGATCTCTTTCAATGCGACGCCTGGAACATCGAACCCGTCTTACTCGAAGATTTGCGCAACGCGACGAGCGACGAGGAGCGCGACAAGCTCCGTGGACTCATCCGCGCGGTGACGAACATTCCTCCCGATCATCGATCCGTACACGAACTGCTGCGCAGCATGGACATGCATACGCGTCTTCACGACGAAGGATGGCAGCACGTGGAAGAGGCGCTCCAACCCGATGCATCCTCACATATCATTGAAGACGCGATGCGCATCGTCGAATCGAGATACACCGCGCTCCTCTTGCGTTGGCAAACAACCAGCGAACAGCATCTCAAAGAAATGCTCCGCCGCGACATCGAAGCGCTTCGACCGATTCGAAACAAGCTCTACCTCCGACACGTTCACCCCGTGTTTGCCGCGCGCGTCTCGGCTTGACGACGACACGTATTTTGCGTACAAAATTCCTAGCCCCTTACAGAGGAGGGTGAATGATTAACCGCGCAGAACTCCGGGGGAATCTGACAAAATTTGCCCTGGACAAACACATCATCGATCCCGCGTTGCAGCTCCTTGAGCCGCTTCTCCGAACGATCGAACAAGGATATGCGCTCGATGACACCTATCCGGTGAAAAACGAGGAACTTCGTGACGCGATCCTGTGCGTCACGGATACAACAACCGTCGTTCCAAAACGCATTCGGATCGGGATGCGTTCATCCACGGAAGAGAGGCTCCTCCTGCCCAACGCGATCGGCGACGGGTTCAGCAAGGCGATGATAGGAGCGTGCGGAGGCGCAGCGGTTGTTGGCGGTTCCGTAATCCCCTTCCGAACGCTCGGCGACTTCAGCCTCTCTCTGAGCACCATGCTCATGTACGTATTCGCGAATCGTGTCGAGAGCCGTCTCGACCAGGCGTATGCGAACAATCTGGTCATCAAAACGATCTCAACGCATGCCCGGGAATCGGTTGAGGCGACCATCGCCTGCTACCTCAATCTGACGGCAAACGGGCAGACCGCGCTCGTAAAACAACACGTGAAGCGCCCGCTGCTCCTGTTGTCGCGAGCAATACCGCTCGCGAACACAAAGCAAAAGGACGATCAATGGACCGTCCTTATCCCTTGAGCATCTATCCCCTTCGCGGGGGATTTTTTACATTTGGACGTCGTTCAATGCCGTCACCTCGTACCCGAACAAGGCTTGCAACGCCCCGAGATTAAGCACATTCGCGAGACTTGCCATTGCCGGATTCAACGTCGCTTTCAGAATCAATGGATTCTGCGGATTGTTCAACACCACAATCTCTCCAAACCATGTGCGCGCCTTCAAGACTTCAACCTTCACATCTTGCCCATTCACACGCAGCGTCCATTCCGACGGATCCGCATCGCCCGTGAGTTTAAATACATCTGTGCGATCTTCAATGGTTTTTACCTGTCCCTGAAGCAGGTTCAATGCTTTTTTAAACTCAGCCGAAGTGGCAACGACGCCCTGAAGCGCAGGATCGAGAATGCCGATATCGAGCGTCGCAACGCGATTGCGGGACAGCCCCTCATACACATCTTTCGACAACCAGATCGCACTCGTTTCCATCGCCGATCCTTCCGCTTTCTCCGGCCAATACGCTGGGAGCATTAAACTATGCGCGTCCTTCAAATTAATCGCGATTAAATTTCCAAGAACCGTCTGATCCACCATGATCGGCTCCGGCTCGGGTTGTTTTGCCTTTCGCGCATCTTCGCGAGCCTTTATTGAAGATGTCGCCTCCACTTTGCTGGAGAGCTTCCACTCAAGCGATGCAAGCACGCCTGGCGCAAATCGATCGATTACGATCACGCGCGTTCCCTCTTTCTTTTCTCCTGCAAGAGCAGCCGCGAGTTTCGCGCCAAAACCCAAAAACGTAGAGCGCATTTCAATCACCGACCCATGAACCAAATTGATACGCTTTGACGCTTCCGCGGGCGTCACATTTTCAAATGTTGATGCCTGCGGTCCAGATGCCTTTTGCTCTGGAGATACGATACGCGACACGCATCCTGCTCCGAACAATGAAACACACAACATCGCCCCAACAGCCCGCGTCGCAAGAGAAAAAGAAGACATAAAATCAGGTATATATTCAGGGTATCCCGGATTTGCACACGAGGCAAGACAAGAAAAAAACCGCCTCCACGACACGGTATTGTCATGGAAGCGGTATAAGACGCAGATCTTGCGTAGACCTACGGTTTACGAAGGAGAACGCCACCCTTCCAGGTCTCGAGATCCTGGAAGAGCCGGCGACGCTGCTCCGGCACATCCTTGAGCTGCCGGAGCAAGTACGCGGCGACCGTCTGCGGCCCACCCTCGTGAAGGGCGAGCTGGAGCATGTCCTCGTCCACGATCGACTTCGCCCAGCCGAGGTACTGGAGCATGTACCGCTCGTACGAGCGGCTCTTGCTGCGATCCACGGCCTTCCCATCGATGAAGGCGTCGAGCGCGTCGTCGGGATCGATCCGACCGAGCTCCGTCCCCCACGCAGGATCGTCCTTGACCTGTTCTGGCCAGTTCTGGAGACGCTCCTTCGCCTTGCGCTCGGGGTTCGAGGTGTAGTCTTTCGCCTGACGGAACCCCTCGACCTTGTCGAGGTCGCGGAGCACGTTGCAGAGCGCGAGCGCCTCGGCGACGCCCCCAACCTGCTCGAGCGTCGGGTTGTGGACGTCGGAGTGCCGCTGAACCGCGAGGAGCGTCCAGCAACCGATCTCGGTGTCCGCGAAGGAACCAAGAAGAGGCCGGAGCAGCTCCGCGCTGTCGTCGCCATGCATCCGAGACGGCTTGTCGATGAGCGGCCACCGCTCGCGGAACCCCGCGGGAAGCGTCACGCGCAGCGCCTTCGGCGCATTGGGAACGATGCACTTGCGCAACCCCTCGATCATGCGACCGAGGTCGTGCGCCGCGAACGGGATGGCGAAGTACGCCGCCTCGAGGTCGTTGAACCCGAGGATCGGCGCGAACTCCCGCGCCTCCTGCCCGCACTCACGTGCGTGCGCCGGTTTCTGGGTCTTCCACGCCATCGCATCCGGCAACGCCGGAGCGAGGGCATCGTACTCGGCGAGGACCATGTGGTAGATCTCCGCCAAGCGCCCCTGCGTCACACCGGACGCACGAAGAGCGGTTCGGATACCCAGATTCTTGCTCATAAACGTCATTGGTGCCTCCTAAAATCTATGAACTTCGTGATGAAGCAAAGAATGTACGCGCCCCTTGATACCATTTTTTAACGATTCTGTCAATCCTTCTTGACATTTCTCCAAAAAACCGCTAGCGTAGCGCCGTTCCTTATCAAACTTCCTGCTTCCTCATCCACGCCGTAAAGGAGCACTCGTGAATACTTTCGCCGAAAAAAACCCGGGACTCATTGCTCTCCTCGATACGTTGCATGGGCCGATCCAAGAGATGAACGACGTGATGCGACGCGATCTGGACAACGCATACGCTCGACTCATGACTCCGCTTCCGCACAGTCACCCCTGGAAGTCGGAGATGCACGAGATCTCTTCTCGGATGCGAGACGGCATCACGAACGCCGCCGAGCTCGACCTGAACCCAACACGGCTGCGACTACTCGGCCTCCTCGCCTACACGCACGGCCTCGGCCGGCTCGTGGAGGCAAATCGCGCGCTGAAGGGCGAGGCAAGGCCTCCGTGGAACCACGGTCGGGATGCCGCGCAGACCTTCTCCGAGTCTGTCTTCGGGAAGGACGCGATCGCTGCAAAGGCGCTCGAACATCCGTTCTGGCGCGCCGCGCTCTACGCGATCGAGCACCGGCCGGACCCCACAACACCCGCCAAGGATGCGTATCCCGACGCGGAGCACCGCGACGGCGCACACGCACTCCTCGGCCTGCTCCGCGACGCGATCAAACGCGACGGCCTCTTGCCGATTCGCGTGGGTAAAAACCTCACGGACGAGGAGACGAAGCGCGCGGTTCGTAAGGCGACCTACGCCGCGAACCTACTCGAGCAGGATCCGGACTACGGCACCGAGCGGGGCTACATCACCCCTTCCCAGCTCGATCGATTCTGCGAGCACAAGGCGCTCGTCCGCGCGGACTGCGCGACGTACGAGACGCTGATGCTCCAGATCATCGCCTACCTCTTCGATGTGATGCACGAGCAATTCGCGAGCATCATCATCGATGAAGGCGGTCCCGGGCTCGTCTACCGATATCTCGCCCAGCGGATTCCGCGCGCCGAGCTCGCGCGGGTTCGTGACAGCTTGATGCGCTGGAACGCCACGTTCGGCGAGCGCATCTGCGGCTGACGACCTCTCCCGACTCTGTCGGGATTTTTTATACCAATATCTTTCGCATCATTTTTCGTCATTCCGACCAACGATTCCGCGACGAGCGGAGAGACCCCTTCAATCCATGACGAACATCTGCATCAAAAACGATGCCTCGACGTGGTAAAACTCCGCATGAGATGAACCGAGTTGCCCCCTCCGAAACAAGCGCGTAGACTTGATACACGACCTATGCCAGCACCTGCACCAGAATTATCCGTGGGCGGAAAAGCGCCGGATTTCACATTAAAAGACCAGGAAGGAACCGAGGTAACACTTTCGGATTTCAAAGGAAAAAAGAATGTCGTTCTCGTCTTCTATCCAGGCGATATGACGCCGGGATGCACAATGCAGCTCTGCGCGATTCGTGACGATTGGTCAAAATTCATCCGAACGGATACGGTCGTTTTCGGCATCAATCACGGCGATGCCGAAAGTCACGAAGCCTTCATCAAAAAGCACGCGTTCCCCTTCCCCCTCTTAATCGACAAAGACAAGAAGGTGAGTGCGCGCTATGGAGCGACAAAAAAATTCTTCAAGGCCGTGGTTATCAAACGTACTGTCGTCGTTGTTGGAAAAGATGGAACGATCCTCTTCCTGAAACGCGGCATGCCAAAAGACGCTGACATCTTAAAAGCTATTTCTTCCTAACCTATGAACACCGAACCACAGCCACTTCCGTTTTCCGGTTCGCTTACGGGGATCAGCGATAAAACCATCGCGATCCATCATGACAAGCTCTACGCCGGATACGTCACTAAAAAGAACGAGATCCAGGGCAAACTAGAAGAACTAATCAAGGCGGGCGACGTCGCGACAGCGAACCAAACCTATTCCGACCTTCGTGGTCTCAAGGATGGCGAAACGTTTGCGGTCAACGGCGTCTATCTCCACGAATGGTACTTCGACGTCCTCGGCGGAGACGGGACAGCGAGTGGACCGCTCGTTGACGCGCTCACGTCACAATTCGGATCTCTTGAACAGTTTCTCACGTACTTCAGCGCATGTGGCATGGCCGCGCGCGGATGGGTCGTCCTCTGCTGGGACACGAAAGCGCAAGCGCTTCGCGTCTACCAAGCGGACATGCACAACCAAGGCGGGATCTGGGGCTGTATGCCCATCATCGTGATGGACGTGTACGAACACGCCTACTTCATTGATTACGGATCCGACCGCAAAGCCTATATCGCCGACTTCTGGAAAAACCTGAATTGGAAGAAGGCAAACGAACTTTACGAGGCCGCAAAACGATAAACCCTTTCACTCTTCAGTCACCCCGAGCGACGTCCGACGGAACCGGGGGACCCTTTCGAAGGGATTCCTCCGCTCCTCGCGGACTCGTCGGTCGGAATGACGGATACACATATGATTCTCATCAATAATCCTGCACCGAACTTCTCAAACGTCCCGGCATACCAAAAGGGAAAAACAGACCCGAAAATCAGCCTATCCGATTACAAAGGCAAGTGGCTCGCGTTCTTCTTTTATCCGCGCGATTTTACATTCATCTGCCCCACGGAGCTCAAAGGATTCAACAATGCGGTCGAAACGTTCCGCAAGATGAACTGCGAAATTCTCGCCGCGTCAACAGATTCCACATGGTGTCACAAAGCCTGGTTCGAACGCGATCTCGCGGACGTGAGCTATCCCGTTCTCGCAGACACAAACTTGAACATCGCACGCGACTACCAAGTGCTCGACGAAGCAAGCGGTGAAGCACAACGCGGCCTCTTCTTAATCGATCCAGAAGGCGTCGTGAAGTATCTCCTCGTGAGCGCCGGATCGGTCGGTCGCTCTGTGTCCGAAACGATTCGTGTTCTCGAAGCGCTCCAATCCGGCGAACTCTGCCCGATGGAATGGAAGCCTGGCGAGGCAACGCTCGGAAAAGCATAATCACCGGCAAACAGAAAACACCGGTATCCTTCTCCAGGACACCGGTGTTTTGTATTCGATCGTGTTCTTCGTTTACGCTGCGACTTTTGCCAATGCTTCCTCAAGCGCACCCTTGTTCCATCCAACGATGATCGTTCCCTCGATATCGATAACCGGAACGCCCATCTGACCGGACTTCTTCACCATTTCGTTTGCTGCCGCCGGATCTTCCGCAACATCGATATCAGCGAACGAAATCCCTTTCTCGTTCAAAAATTCTTTTGTCAGTTTGCAATACGGACACGTTTTTGTTGAATACACTTTAATGTTCATACAAGCATGGTTGTCCACAACGTGGACGATTCATGCAAAGTATACCACAACTCACAACAAGCTCGAATGCGTTTGAGATTTTTCGAATCAATATTTTGAAAGAAACCGCGCAAGAAGCCTGACACCGAACCCGCTCGCGCCGTGCGGCAGATCAGAACGCATATCTCGTTCAAAAAACGCCGGTCCCGCGATGTCGAGATGCGCCCATGGCGTTTCACCGACGAACGTTCGGAGAAAATGCGCGGCGGTAATAACACCCGCGCCATGTCCGCCGCCAATATTTTTAATGTCCGCGATCTTTGATTTGATCTGTTGCGCATACGTCGCATGCAGCGGAAGAGACCACAGCAGTTCCCCGGATTCCCGCGACGCGGCCAGCAGCTTCTGGATCAACGGTTCATGTGTTCCCAAAATTGCCGCAACTTCCTCACCAAGCGCAACAATACAGGCGCCTGTCAGGGTCGCGAGATCAATGATGATATCCGGCTCAAGTGTTTTCGCGTACGACAACGCATCCGCCAGTGTCACACGTCCTTCTGCATCCGTATTCAAGACCTCAATCGTCGTGCCATCCATCGCCGTGACGACATCGCCCGGACGATACGCACTTCCACTCGGCATGTTTTCAACAGCTAAAAACACGCCGTGAACCTCAACGTTCGGCTTGAGTGAGGGGAGCAGCTGGAAGAGACCGAGCACCGCGGCCGCGCCGGCCATGTCGCACTTCATCGTCATCATGCCGTCTGCCGGCTTAATCGACAATCCGCCCGAATCAAACGTCACGGCTTTTCCAACAATGACAATGCGCTTCTTTGCCGCGCGAGGACGATACGCGAGATGCACACCAACCGGCGGATGAACGGACCCTCGTGCAACAGCAAGCGCCGCGTTCATCTTCATCTGTTCCATTGCGCGCTCGTGGAACACCTCGCAGGTAATCCCGTTCCCGCGCGCCGCAAGCGACGTCGCGATGTTCGCGAGATGCGATGGTGTCATATCTGACGCTGGTGTATTCACAACGTCTCGCGCAACGATCGTCGCCTCGGCGAACGCACGTCCACGCTCCACGCCTTCACGCGCCAACTTCGTGCTCGAAGAAGACGACTCAACCACGGTGATACGTTGTACCTCATGCGGTGGCCGCTCTTTCGCATGTTGCGCACCTTTAAACGCATGAAACCGATAGGAACCGAGCAACGCCCCTTCGGCAAATGCCTGTCCGGCGTCTCGCGCGGTACCGTCTGTCGTAGACGGCAAGACAACGGACACGGTCGCCGCTTTCTGTTCCTGCGCGATACGTGCAACTGTTCCGCCAAATCTCCGCAGGGTATCAACGGTCACATCAGACTTTTTTCCAACGCCAAGAAACACAACGCGCGTCGGACGAATTTTCCCAAACGGCGTAAACATCAAACGCTCACCCTCTTTTCCTTCAATCCGCGTTGACGCCAATGCGTCTGTAACAACGCCATCCAGCTGCGCATCGACGGCTCCAACGACATCCAACAACTTCTTCGCATCTTGAAATACCGGAAGAATCGCGAGGTCTGCGGCCACCCCCTCCACGGCAGCGTGAACAACATCAATAGACATATGCCGGGAGCTTACGGAAGACCACCGTATCCCGCAAGTCAGGGCTGTTCCCCCAACACCTTCGGCCGACCCTATGGCGCAAGTTCGCGCGCAATCATGTTGCGCAAATCCTCGGGCGACGGGAGCTCTTCCAAGAGCTTACCGTTGATAAAAATCGACGGGGTGAATTTGATACCAAGCGCCTCCCCCTCCTTACGATCACGGATGACTTGTTCTTGCGCCGACGCATCATCAAGACACGCGGTAAATGTCGGAACGTCCAAACTCAACTCTTCTGCATAGTGCTCAAGATCGTTCCGTCGCAAGTACGTTTGGTTCGCGAACAACACGTCCGCATATTCAAAGAACTTCCCCTGTCGCTGTGCACACACGCTTGCGATAGCCGCGCCGAGTGCGTATTGGTGAATTTCAACAATCGGAAATTGTCGCGCGACGAATTTTATCTTCCCGGCAAATTCTTCTCGCATCTGCTTGAGCACAGGATGATACCCGCCGCATCCCTGACATTGAAAATCCAAAAACTCCACGATCGTGACTTTTGCCGAAAACGGCCCCTCCGTCGGAGCCCATGATGCGAGCAATTGCGGCGTCGACGTCGGAGACAGCTCCGTGGACGCGAAGAGGGACGTCGTATCCTCTGGTTTTCCCGTTACAGGCTTCGCCCGCATCAGAAGAAAGAGGCCTAGGACAAGTAGAAGGAGAACGCCTCCAAAAAGCACAACCCGCTGTGATGAAGAAAAAGAAAATCGTGTTGCAATCATATCGTTATAACGATGCGGAACAAACGCCCGGCGCCCACAACCCCCGCTCCCCTGCGCGCGCAATCTCTTGCAAACGCTTCAATTCGCTCTTTCGTTCTGGCGCGAGCGGAAACGAAAGATATGCATACGCGTATCCATCACGAACAAGCGCCGCATTCACATCCGTACCATCAGACAATACAACGTTTCGGAGCAACCGATCATATCGGTCACGCTCATCCGCGTGCGGATCCTCCTCCAAACGGACGCGCTGTCCGTTCAGCAACTCCTTCGTATGCTCTGAAGCCATTTTTCCAAAACACTCCACTGGCTTCCGTGGATCAACGGTCTCCGGCGTATTCACGCCGAGCATACGCACCTTGAACTCTCCCGCTTCATCATCCAATGCCGCCACAAATGTATCACCATCAACCACGCGCACAACCGTCGCATTCGTCTGAACCGTGGACGTCGGTCGAGCAAGCGGGAGCGTACTTGTCGTACGCAGCGGACATGACCCATCGCTCGCGCACATCACGCCTTCTGGGATGTCATGCGACGGAGCTTGTGTCGCCGAGCTCTTCGGTGCCAAAATAAGACCGACCCCGAGGCACGCAAACACCACCAAGGTTCCACCAAATACGGCAAATCGCGTATTCATAGCGAATTCCATGCTAGCATACGGGAACATGAGAAACGAATCCACCGACGCGGCCCTCTTTGCTGCAGAAATCGGCGAAGCACCCACCATCGATCTCCATGGCATGCATCGCGACGAGGCGCGGCATGCGCTCGAGAGCTTCCTCCATCAAGCCTTCATGCGTCGAGACTCGGCCGTTCGGATCATCCATGGCCGTGGGACGGATACGCTCCGTCGCGCCACAGAATCTATACTATCCGCACACCCCGTCGTGGACGGATGGCGCCCCTCCAGCCGTCCCGACGAAGCCGGCGCGGTCACCTATGCCGCCTTGTCAAAACGACCGATATAATGTAAACTCATCTTGATATGCAGCGAATTCTCGCTTTCCTCTCCAAACAGGCGTACGCGCTTGTCTTCATGATATCCGCATTTGGCATGGCCGGCAGTCTTTTTTATAGCGAAGTCCTTCATCTCGCTCCATGCCTTCTGTGCTGGTACCAACGCATTACGCTCTACCCGGTTGTACTCATTGCCGCCATCGCGTTGTGGTATGAAGATGCAAAAGCATATCGATACATTCTCGTCTTGATCGGTATTGGAACTACCATTTCCATCTATCAAAACCTGCTCTACTTCGGCATCATCCCAGAGCAACTTGCTCCGTGCACACTCGGCGTCTCCTGCACCGTGCACTACGACTCATGGCTCTCTATTCTTCCAATCCCGCTGCAAGCCCTTGGTGCGCACCTCCTCATTATCGGCATCCTTCTCGCACGACGACGAGAGACGCTCCGAGCCGAAAAAACACATTGACAATCCTTCTTTTTTTCGACATACTCCCCGTGCTTTCGAGCTATTCGGGGATCGTCTAATGGTAGGACAGCGGCCTTTGAAGCCGTGAATCTTGGTTCGAGCCCAAGTCCCCGAGCCATATAAAACATGCCGTCACGAGACGGCGTGTTTTTGTTTCTACGAGAGGATCTTGGGCGAGAACGGGGAGGGTTTGGGAACCGGGAGGTTCCCACTGTTACGGAGGAGAGCTCACGAGAGGGCGGAAGCCCTTTCGTGGGAGCGAACATCGTGAGCGAG
>CAYMTE010000007.1:0-53648 GCA_964393325.1 uncultured Gammaproteobacteria bacterium | reverse complement strand
TGTCAATCAGGGTTGACAAAATCGTCGTTTTGTGCTATACATGGAGCACTCGTGAACATTGGATTCGCGAGGAAAACTCAACAAATTTCGCAATTTTGGCAATTTCACGTCCGCCCACGAAGGCGGAAGGAAGGTTCGTATGCGAAGAGATCGGTTCCAGCAGCCCGCGCAAACACCCGAGACAATTGGTGTGCTTGCAGCAAGCGGGCTGAGCGAGGTTTTTGAGATCTTCATTGAGGATCTCGGACCGTACGGCATGAAGGTGATCGGTATTACGCCGATTCTTCATGTGTTGGAGAAGGTTGGGCTGGATCACAAGTTTTCCGTTCACGCACTTGATGCGGGGCTTCGAGTCGCGCTGCACGCGCTGCTTCGCGAGCACCCTGTGTTGCGCGAGATCCTGTTTGGGGTCTCTGACGCCTACTTCGACAAGATGAAGGCGCTCGGTGATACCCCCACGGAAGTGGAATACCAGCGGACGCGTGGCCTGGCGATGACCGCCGCTCGCACCAGGATGAAGGAACTCCTCTCGAAAGAGAAGGAGAAAGAGAAGGCTCGGACCGTGAAGCCGGCGTTTGCGCAGCTTGTCCAAGGGCTCACCCCCGAGGAAAAGTCGCGCTACACCGAGATGGTCGAGGAGCTTATCTCTGCATCAACCGCGCATGATCCCGCGCAACGGAGAGCTGGCGAAAGCCGGCTTCGAACGTGGGACATCTTCAAGGAGAAAATCCTGAACGTTGAAGAGCTGCGGTATGTCCTCTCGCTCACGACGATTGAGAGGCGGCTTGCCTACGTCGTCGCGACGCACGGGCATGTGCCGAACGAGCTTGAGACGCTCCGCGCCGCATTGCGTGGCGAGGAGACACCGCAGACGCAGGCGCTCTCCGAGCGCGTGCAAGAGTTCAGTGCCTCTGCGCAAGCGTATACGTCTGCGCAGGAGGCGCTGTCGCAAGCTGTTCGGGATCGGAATAAGTCAATTCTGATTCCCTCGTGGCTTTCGATCGCGATCTGTTCGGTGGTGGTGGTCGCGCTTGTTGCGGCGTCCATCATCATCCACTGACAAAGCTTCTTCGAGGAGGACCCATGGGAGACTGGATTGGTTTTTTCGCGCTGTTGTTCGCGGGCGTCCTCAATCCGCTCGGGTTGAGAGGCGCGGTCATCGATGCTTTTCGCAGCTTTGCGGCTGCGACGGAGCGGCAGTATCTCGAGCTCGACGAAAAGATGGGCAAGCTTATCGGCAAGCCCATCTCGACCGCGCTTAGCGTGAACGCCGTCATCCTCATTGGGATGTACGTTGCGGCGCTGCGCATCGTCCACGGGATGCCTCATGAGGGCTTCCTGTGGGTGAAGGTTGTCATGCTGACGTCCGTCAGTTCGCTCTTTGCGATGGCGGTACTTCAGCGTCACTTCAGCGCGCACCGACCGCGAAGCGTGTCGTTTTTTGCCTCGGGGCTCGTACTGATCGCATCAGTACTCGTCTCGTTCATCGCGTTGTATTCCTACGCGGTGGCGGTAAGAAGCGGCTGGTTGTTCGCACTCTCCATCGCGGCGTACCTCCAGTTCATATTCTGTATGAAGCTGGTTACGCTGCCGATCGCCTGGGCGATCGACAAGGGCGGTGAGGCGGTTGAAATCGGCGCTGCCGCCGTTGGGGAGCCGATCCTGGCGATCCCGCCGGGAATCGAGCTGAAGAACCTCCCCCCGAAAATTAAGAGGTTCTTCGACCTCTTTCGCAACGAGAAGTGGGCGGCGTTCGTTAACAAGCTGCCTGCACTCTCTTTGGTCGTCGCGATCCCACAGTTCATCGTGGTTTCGCTCTGTCTGACGCAGAAGACGGCCGTCGTGATGGCTGCGGTTACCGCTGTCGGTGCTGCGTCTGCCTTTTATGCGGTCCAAGCAGGACTGTCTGAGGCGGTGAGCGCGCAGCGAAAGCGTGTGGCACAGCTGTTTCTCTACGCGGCCGTTCCGGCGACGATCTTCATCCATGCATTTGGTGGAGGTCGTTGGATCGAGCGCCTCGTCAACGGGGAAATCTACGTCGTCGAGGCGCACCGGTGGTGGATCCTTCTTCTCGTTTTCCTGTTCTCCTTCGTCGTGTTTCACGCGGCGAAGGCGGCGGTGAAGGAGACGAAGTCGGTTCCCCTCAAGGTCGTGGCTGTCGGCATTCCGTGCCTCGCGATGACATGGGTGTTCATCTCATTCATCGTGACGGCCTCGGGGTTGCCTGGTTGGTCGCCGTGGGCCACGGAGGCGACGACGGTGTCGAGTGCACCGTCGAGCGGTTCGTCAACGCCTCTCGTTGATATCAAAATAAACGCGACGGCGAACGTCACCGGCACGGCGCATATCGTGGCGACGGCAGTGCCGCCCGCTACGACCGCACCGAAGACGGCGGTGGCCGTACCCCCGAAGCGGCAACCGACGGTTGCTCAGAGGAGGGCGGCGCCGAAGACGGACGCGGAAGCAGAGCAGGACTTCGATGCCTTGGCCGCGCGCCTTGGCGTGAAGTCCGAATAGTTCTTTCATCGGGGCGGTCTCGCCCCACACACGAAAGCCCTGTGCTGTCGCAAGACGGTACGGGGCTTGAATTTTATCTGGAGATTTGATACAGGCTTTGCAGGAGGAATGACATGAAGGCAATGGTCGGACTGATGGGAGTATTTGTTCTTGCGGGTTGCGGCATGACCGTTACGTCAGCGCAGGTCGTGAGCGGTCGTGAAGTTTCGCGGACGAAGACGGTCGTGAGCTTCGATAGCGTCGAAACGACCACCGAGACGAACGACCCTCTCATGGAGCGGTGTCTCGCGCAGGTCGGGACGTTTCCCGACGTTCAGGACGGCGAGCGGACGTTCACGGTTCGCGAGTTGTGCGCCCGAGAGGTGCTCCGGGAGCTCGAACGGCAGGATCGGCAGAAACGGCTCTATGCTGATCCGTACTATCTCTACGGTCGATGAGAATCGACCGAAAAGCCTCACGTGAGGCTTTTTTGCTAGGTTAAGCTATTTTTGCGGAAAACGACACTTCGTCAAGCAGGGTTGACAAAATGGCTGTTTTTTGCTATAGTTATTCCTTCGAAAGGTGGAGCAGAGATGGGTGCATTTCGGCACTTTTCGATGCGAACCTTACAACTGGAGAGCTCAATGAAACACACGTTCGTTTTTGCCGTGGCTGCGTTTTCGATCTTTGGCGTCGGCTGTGCGGCGAGTCACGACGCGTACTACGCGTCGGATCCGACAACCTCCGTGCAATTCGAGTGTACGCGGGCGCCAAACGGTGCGCGCCACTGCGTGCGCCGCATCGAGTCAACGATCCCGGGCGGCGCCGCCATGTACGGTGGGGGATATTCTCCCGAGCTGTACGGCGGCTACCAGGTCGCGCATCCGAGCGTCGTCATGGCGCCTCGTGGGCCGCAGCCCACGGAAGCGGAGCGCGCCATGGAGGACATCCCCGGCGGCGTGGTGCTGTTGCACCCGTCCGACGAAGAATACGCGACCAAGGAAGACCTCGCGATCGTGGTTCGCCAAACTGCGATCACGAAGAAGGAGGTGAAGGAACTGAAGAAGAAGGGCGGCCAAAAACAGCCGTCCTCTGGTGAGGCGGCTCAACACTGACAACGTCCCCCATGATAGGGGGAGAAGGAGACGTCTCATGAAGAATGTTGTTGTTTTCTTTTCGGTGGTCGTTTTTCTCTTCGGCTGCACGGACGCTCGTCACGCGGCGGTCGCTGTGCCCGAGCAGGCAGTTGCGCCCACCGAGGAGAGTATCCTCGAGGCTGACTGCAGTAAGGTCGAGGATCAGGAGCTTCGCGACTACTGCTCGAAGGAGCAGGAGCGCGCGAAGGTTCAGAGGTGGAGGCGCACGCACAAAGAGATGCCTGCGCCTCACGAAAATGGCTCTGGCACGGATATGCCGGAGCTTCCGGTGGATCCGGTGCCGCCGACCAAGCGGCCGGATCCGTATCCGCCCGGTGCGTCCACCGCACCGCAGCGTCGACAGACCGTGACGGCAGAGTTTCTGCCGAACGGCGACGAGGGCTGCATGCCGGGATGGAATCTCTCCATCCCGAATGACTCCTCTAGCTACCTCGAGGTCGTCGGAACGGATCTTCGGATCTGTGATGGCGAAGGGGTTGTTGAGATCTTCGTCTCGACCCCCAACGGCGGTACGCGTACAGCGTACGTCATCCCTCCGGGGGTGACCGGTACGTATTACTTCTATCCCTGGCGCGACGCGGGCGGCAAGCCGGTGTCTACGAAGGGAAAGAAGTCGTACACGGTGAACGCGTACGACGCTGGATCAGTCCGCGGACTCTCTCCGGCCACCCCAGCTGCGAAGTTGGTGTCGATGAAACAGTCTGTGGAAGTGCCGCACGCCGGTGTGTGGTGGAAAAACACCATCACCGACCAGCGCATCGCGGAATATCGCGCGATGCATTGAGTCTCTCCACATCGCGTAGGGCTAATTCATGAATTGGCTCTACCTCTCACGCCCCCGTTGAATCGATCTGATTCCGGGGGTGTTTTGTTTATACGCAAGCTATCTTCGTATTCGGATCTTTTTGTACCGCTGTTTTTTGCCGTATAGACGTCATTGTCATCCTGAGCGAAGCTCTGCGAAGCCGAGGGATCGCTTCGAGGCGATTCTTGTTTTTCGAAGGGATCCCTTCGCCCCTCAAGGGCTTGTCGGTCGGGATGACGAAGAGGGGTGTTTTGTTTGCATTAAACGAAAACCCCGCCGTTCAAGACAGCGGGGTTCCTCCTTACAACGCCTCATCGTCAAGCATGGGAACGGTGAAGCACGCTATTTTTCCCATGCGCTTCAGCTGACGTCAATATCAAGCTGTGGATTATTTTTCGTGTCATCATTCCAAAACCCTGTTTCTCGAAGCGTTCGCTCGGCGAGATCCTCCGCTTCGTCGATATCCATGAGCTCTTCAAGAATGAGGTGATTGATGATCGCCGCACGGCATTCGTTTTTTGGTTTCGGCGAACCAACCTCATCGAGGCACAGTGCGCGGAGTTGTTGCGAATCTGCCATATGCCAAAAGCATAGGGAAGAAGAGGGGAAGAGGCAAGATTAGCTTGATCGATGGCCGTGGAGGAGCATGTCTACCGCGTGTTCCAATGAACCGGCTGCCACGATATCGCCTCCGTTTACAAAGAAGATTTCGTCTGCATTTTCAATCGTGTTCAATCGATGCGCAATAATAACACGCGTGGTCGTTGCGGGGAGTTTTGCGAGGATTTCTTCAAGCAGTTGTTCAGTGACTGTGTCGATATTCGCGGTTGCTTCATCCAAAATCAGAAGTTCCGGTTTGCGCAAGACGGCTCTCATGAAGGCGATCAATTGACGCTGACCGAGACTCATTGTGTTTCCCCGAGGGGCGATCGGCGTTTCGAGTCCTTGATCGAATCGGGCAAGAAGCGTTGAGAGCCCTGCATCTTCGATGATGCGACGTTGTTCATCGGCGGTCATGGCGCCATAGGTCGTGTTGCCGTAAAAGATGTTTTCACGCACCGTTCCCGAAAAGAGGAACGGCTCTTGGAGGATGAACCCAATCCGGTTCGCGCGTTCTTCGGACGTGTAGGATGCGAGGTCTTGTCCATGGAAGAGAATCGTTCCGTCGGTCGGATCGTAGAGGCGTGCCATGAGAGAGGCGGTGGTTGTTTTTCCGCCGCCTGTTGGGCCGACGAGCGCGTAGGTTTTTCCCGCATCCAGCGCGAAGGTTGCATGACGCAGAACATCTTTTCCATCCGGATATTGGAAGCGAACACCTTGAAATTCCAGCAAATGCGTTGAAGCTTCGCGCGATTCGTGTTCACGAACGTGCAGTCGCGTGGGATCCGTCAAGATTGCCGATACGCGATCCCAGCCCGCCATGGCGAGCTGGAGCGATGACCAGAGCGAGGCAAGCTGTCGAAGCGGCATGTAGAACCGTTCGATATAGATCAGGAAGCTCAAGAGAATACCGATCGTGAGCGTGCCGTGTGAGATTGCGGCAATACCAAACGTCACGACGAGAAGGGTGGCGACGCTCGACGTGAGGTCGTAGATAGGCGAGAAAACGCCGTTTGCGATACCGGCACGAATGTTTGCTGCAAAGGTGTTTGCGTTTGCCGATGCAAAACGGTTCCGGAAGAAATCCTGTCGATGAAACGCGATCAGAATGTTGAAGTTATCCAGATGTTCTTGAATTTCCGCGCTCATGGCGCCCATGGTCTGAAGCCCCGCGGCATTTTGTCGCTTTACCCATCCAGAAATCATCTGCGTGATCAGGAGGAGGACGGCGGCGGGAATGAGCGCGATGCCACCGAGACGGGGATTAATGATGACGAGACAGACGCCAGCACCTGCAATCATGAAGACGTTTCCAACGAATCGGACGAGTGTTTCCGAGAAGAACTGGTTGAGCTTGTCTGTATCGTTGTTGATACGCGAGATGAGGTCGCCCGCTTTTTGTTTTGCGAAGAATGCGATCGGGAGCTCTTGGAGCTTTGTGAAAACGTCGTTTCGAAGCCGGAAGAGGACGAATTGTCCGACGCGTCCCATGAGTTGCATCTGTGCGTATTGGCAGACGAATGCCACGACAAACGTTCCAAGCAGGATGGCGGCATAGACGAAGATTCCTTTCTCGGTCCCGGTTCGGACATATGCGTCCACGGCATGTCCGTACAGGAACGGAGCGAGGAGGTTGAGTCCCGAGCCGAGAATCATGAGGCCGAGTGCCGCAAGAAGCCTGCCTCGTTCCGCGATCAGGAGGCTGAAGAGCTTTGTTGCCGCCGAGCGAAATGAGGGATTAGGCGTTGGATTCATATTGGGTGGTCGTGCGCTGTGATTCGGCGATTTGTACGTACTCCGGGCATGTTTGCATGAGTGTGGCATGCGTCCCCTGTGCGAGAATTTCTCCTTCCATGAGAAGGATGATGTGGTCGTATGATTCGATCGGCGCAATTTTTTGCGTGACGGATACGAGCGTGATGTTCGGATAGTTCTCGTGGATGTGCTTGAGGATGCGCGCTTCGGTCACGGCATCAACGCGGGCAGTGAAATCGTCCAGAACGAGAATCGTCGGTTTGAGTGCGAGCGCGCGTGCGAGCATGACGCGTTGTTTTTGGCCGCCGGACAGCGTTGTTCCGCGTTCAGAAACCATCGTATCCAAGCCGTTTGGCAACGTTGCGATGAAATCAGACAGTTCGGCTGTTTTTATCGCTGTTTCGATCGCTGCCTCGTCCGCGCCTTGATGGAAGGCGATGTTGTCGCGCAGGGTGGTATTGAAGAGGATGCTGTCTTGGAATACGAAAGCAACCTTTTCGTGGAAGGAGAGCGGATCGTAGTCTGAAAGCGGGTACCCGTCGTAGAGAATGCGGCCGCTCGTTGGCATTGTGAGACCCGTGAGAATATTGAGTAACTGTGTTTTTCCTGCGGCGGTTGGACCGATGATCGCCGTTCGCGCGCCAGGCGTGATCTCAAACGACACATCGCGAAGAACGGATGTCTCGCCGTATGTCAGTGTGACGTGTTCAACGGAGATTTTACCCGTGAGACGTGCGTCTCGCGTGCCGGTCGCGGCAGGTTCCGGCGCGTGCAGAATGTCGTGTACGCGTGCATACGAGGCTTGCGCTCGCGCGATGGCGTTACTCATGAACCCGATGATGAAGATGGGGAAGATGAGAATTGAGAGATAGCTTTGGAACGCGGCAAGTTCCCCGAGCGTCATCTGTCCGTGAATGACGAAGTGCCCGCCAAGCGTGAGGAGGATGATGGTTGCGAGGCTTGCGACGAACGTAATGATCGGGATTGTACTGGCGAAGATTTTGAGAATGTTGAGGCCATTATTTTTTGCCTCCGTGTTTACCGCAAGGAATTTTTGATATTCCGGCACCTGGGCATTCAGAACGCGGACGAGTGCAGCACCAAGGATGCTCTCGTTGATGACGTTGTTTAACCGGTCAATCATTTCTTGCGCTCGCTTGAACAGAACGCCGACACGCGAGAACACCATGAAAAATGATCCGCCAATGATGGGTAAGATCGCGAGGACAGCGAGTGCGAGCTTCCAGTTCATTGAGAGGAGCAAAATGCTAGCTCCGAGGATAAGCACGATGGATGAAACGATTGAAACAATCGCTTGCGAAGCGAATGTTTTGATCGCGTCAACGTCGGATGTGAGATGTGTCAGGAGCTTTGAAGACGTGGCCGTTTGAATGTATGCCGCGTTTTGGGCAGAGATTTTTGCAATGAGCCGCTCGCGTAGATCTCGCGCAACACGTTCGGCAACGTAGGTTTGGGCAATCGTTTGGCCGTAGCTCACGACGAACACGGCGCTGACGACGGTCAGAACGGAGAGGAGGAATGTGTTCAGTACAAACGAGCCGGCAGCAGCCGCATCGATCGCCTGTGCAACGAGGCGCGGAACGATCAGGTTGAGACCGTTGCTTGCGACGGCAAGCGCGAGGAGAAGCGCGACGTGTTTGCGGTACGGACCAATGATCGCAAATACGGACGGACCTCTTGGTGTGCGTGTTTGAGGCTTGGGAGAATCAGACATACGTGAAGAAAGCGTTTACCATAAAAACGCCGAAATAACAAGGGAGAGGGGTGTGTTGTATTGATCAGCGATCCTTCCCGTTGTAGGGCGTAATCGTGAGCGTGGAGAGGTCGACGCCGTCGAGACAGCGGACATTCACGGCGACCATCGGCGACCCGTCATGTCCGACGCCACGGCCAAACGAGGCGACGCCGCACGTCGAGCAAAACAGGTGATGAATGATTTTTTTGTTGAATTGATAATCCGTCAGACGCTCTTCGCCTGAGTGGAGCGTGAATTGGTCTGCGGGGACAAAAGCCAGAACGTATCCGCGTTTGTGACAGAGGGAGCAATTGCATTCGATAACACGGCTCAAATCTGTCGTGACGTCATATCGGACGGCGCCGCAATGGCATCCGCCGGAGTAGGTTGTTGTGTCTGGCATAGGAGCCCACTGTAGCAAATGTTGCTTCACAGGGCGAGGGTCTTCCCGTATGATCCGCGCATATGGAAGACAACGCCTATCTGCAGTGTGCGAATTACCTGTTTGAGATCGGAATTCACGCAAAAACACCACGAAGCGGGTTTTGGTTTTTAGGGACGGGCGAGCAGAGTCTTGCGGAGCATGAGCATCGCATTGTCCATGTCGGTCTCGCGCTCGCAACGCTTGCGGGTGACGTGGATGTCGCGAAGGTGATGCAGATGTGCCTGTTTCACGATCTCGCAGAGGGCCGGACAAGCGATTTGAATTACGTTCATCAGCTGTATGTCTCGTCAGATGAGGTGGCCGCGATGAATGATATCGTGGCTTCTGTCCCGTTCGGTGGTTATATCAAAACGATTCTCGAGGAGTACAAGGCGCGTGTTTCCAAAGAGGCGAAGCTTGCGAAAGACGCGGATAATCTTGAGTTGTTGTTGTCGTTAAAGGAACAAAAAGACATTGGGAACCCGCGGACGGACCTTTGGATCAAGGTTGCGTTTGAACGTCTCCAAACGGAAGAAGGGAAGAAGCTTGCGCAGACGATTTTGGCGACGGAGTCGTCGGATTGGTGGCGCAACGGGAAGGACGTTCAAGAATATTGGATCGAGCGAAAACATCATCGCGGACACGATGGTGAACGCTAAAGCGTTATCTGATTCCGAGTATGGCGAAAGGAGATCCGGTTCCGCCGCTCCCCGTCGACGCTCCGCGAGGTGGGGAGATTTTTCGTCATTACAAAGGAGATCGATATCGAGTCGTGCTTCTCGCACTCCATTCGAATGATGCGGAATGGATGGTTGTCTACGAAGCGATGTACGAAAATCCAGGTGCGCCGTATTTCACCCGTCCACTTCGCGAGTGGGGTGAGTATGTTGAATGGGAAGGGGAGAGGAGGGAGAGATTTAGGAGGGAATAGAAAACGATAACAAAAACGCTTTTTGTGGCTGTGCCACGTGGAGCGAACGCAAAAGCTCCTGCTTTTGCCAGAGCTTTTTACGTGGCGGAGAGGGTGGGATTAAACGCGCTCGCTCATGCTCGCTTCACGAAAGGGCTTCCGCCCTCTCGTGCGCTCTCCTCGTCAACAGTGGGAACCTCCCGGTTCCCAAACCCTCCCCGTTCGAATCCATTACCGCACTTCGCATAAGATAAGACCCGCGTGTATGCGGGTCTTATCTTATGGCGGAGAGGGTGGGATTCGAACCCACGGTTCCCGTGAAGGAACACCACATTTCGAGTGTGGCGCGTTCGACCACTCTGCCACCTCTCCAGACTCTGTGATTGTGGGCTGGAGCGTATCGAAAAAGAGGAGATTCGTCAATCCAGACGGGTTTTTATCGGTGTGGTGTTCGGGGAAGGGGCGTGGGAGATGGCTCGTTAACGGTTAGAGCCATGAGGATCCAAAATGCGAGGGCGAGATCGTTTTTAAAATACGGCACATCAACGAGGCCATGTACGAGGAACGCGGTGAGAACGATGAGGGCCGAGTAGCGAGGGATGAGCTGCGAGGGCCGAGTGGCAAGGGCCGAGTAGCGAATCCAGACGAAGAGAATCCATCCGAATGCGATGATGCCAAGGAGTCCAAGTTCGCTCCAGAGATTGAGTAAAATGTTGTGCGGATACTGGAAGATCTCCATCCACGTCGCCTTGTGGTACGGCTTGATTGCTGTTGGAAAACTTCCAAGTCCTGCACCGGTGAGCGGGTGATCGCGCAGCATTGTCCAGGTCTCATTCCACATGACGAGACGAACTTTTCCAGACCACTCTTTAAAAAAGAGTTGCCGTTCGGCGATGTCGCGCGTGGTCGGAATCGCAACGATGATGATGGAGCCGAGAATCGCCGCAACGAGCGCGAATCGTCGGGTGCGTTTGTGCAGAAGAAGTGCGACGCCTCCTGCCGCAACGAGCGCGATCAGCCCACCATCGCTTTGTGCGAGTATCGTTGCGATGAGTCCGGCGAGTGCGGCTATGAGAAGCCACGTGCGGTGTATGACTGACGTTTTTGAAAGCGCGAGAGAGATGTAGAGCGCGGCAAAGGGGACGCAAAAGAGTGCAAGCGCGTTTGGAAAAGGAAACGGACCTGTTGCACGGATGCCCTGCGGGGCGACGTTCCACGGCGATGGGATCGGAAGCAGTCCGGCTCGTTGCAGGATTGCCCATACCGCGACGAACATGACTATCGCACAACTTGATCGTAGGAGCGCACGTCGATCTTCATCCGTGCGAACAAGATCGCGAAGCATGATGAAGATGAGCGTTGGTTCAAAAAAATAGGCGCGCCAGAGACCGAGCGCCGCGAGATGATTGTCCGCGACAAATACGCTGATGAATCCCGCGACATTCCATACGATTATTGGCCAAAACCACGGGCTATGAACGAACGCGGAAATCGTGCGTCGTGAGGGTTTTTGCCAGATGATCCAAAGAAGGAGGAGCGTAAAAAGAGAGATTTCTAAGAGCGTTGATGGGATCGGTCCAATATGAAAACGAACCACGTAGAGCGGGAGAAGAAGAGGAAGAGCTGAGAGGATGAATCGCGGGATCATGCGAGCGGAGGTTCGGGTGCGGTGGGCTCATGGCGCTCCGAAAGAATCTCCTTCAGCGTGTCGGTCGTGACGGTGCGTGTGAGGAGAACGAGCGCACCGTAGGCGGCAACACCCGCGAATATCGGAAAAAGGAGCGGAGCGTTTCGGAGTGGCCAAATGAGAAAACCCATGCCAAGCGCGCAGACGATCGCCTTGAGCGCTACACGAGGATCCCAGCGCGTGCCGGACAGACGAAGACTCATGACGGTTGAGGTAACAGCGACACACGTCTCAGAAAAGACCGTTAGCCATGCGGCTGCCCAGAGACCGTAGGTTGGAATAAAGAGGACGTAACCCGCGAGTGTAAAAATGGCGGTGATGATATAGGCGGGAAGCATTCGTCGTTGTGCGTCGAGTGCGACGATGGCGTACGAAGAGACAGTTCCGATGAAAATGACGCCCGCGGCAAGGATTAGAATCCGAAGAACGTCTCCGGATTCGCCGAATTCCGGTCCGGCGACGATGACCATGCTTCGTCGTGCGAGGACAAACGTTCCTGCGACAAGCGGTGCCGAAATCAGCACCATGGCATCAAGGGAATGGCTAAACAGCTTGGAAAATCGTTCTTTGTTTTTTGTTGCCCAGGCTTTTGCGATGACCGGGAGAAGTACGCCGGCGTACATGAACGGAACGGTTACGAGGATTTCGAGGACGCGATACGCGGCGCCATAGACACCAACCTCGGATTGCGAACGGACGAGCGAAAGGATGAGTGTGTCTGCTTTAAAGTAGATGAGATTAAAGAGAATTGCGACGCCGATAGGCCAGCTTCGTTTGAGGAGAATCTTCCAAAAAGCGACATCGATGTTCCAGCGGAAGGCGGCATAGCGGCGCGCGACAAAAAAGTTGATCAGGAAGTTTGCGGTACTCCCCACGGAAACGATAAGAACGACCGGAACGAGTCCCCAGTGGTACACGCGTGCGGTGAGCACGCCGGCAAGAAGGACGATGCGGCCGACGACTTCACCGATGGCGACAACATGCATTTTTAGATGTCGTTGCTGTACGCCGATGACAATTTGATTGAGCGCTGTCGTAAAAAAGGAAGCCCAGATGGCAAAAAGTGCGAGTTTCAGTTCCCAGGGGTATGGGAAGAGGAGGCCGATGCACGGCGCAAGGGCGAGAAGGATGAATGCGGAGATCGCGCGCAGCGTAAATGTTGCGCTTACGGCACGATCTTCATAGGCGCGGTCGCCTGCGTGCTCACCGAGGAGCTGGACGACCATGACGTTGAGGCCGAGGTCCAGCATAATGGCGAAGAATTGCATGAATGCATTCGCCGTCGAGTACATGCCGAACCCTTCTTGGCCGAGGTGACGTGTCATGAGGCCGACGACAACGACACCGATCGCGGTTGAAGCGATTTTTCCTGCGACTTGGACGCCGGTGTTAAGGGCGAGAGCTCGTGCAACAGACATGATCGCATTTTGGCATGTGAGAACGGAGATGTCATGCTTCGTTTTTTGGATGAGCAATGTAGAAAAAGAAGCTTGATAGAGCGAAAACGGGTTCATTGTTTCAAAAAAGTGATCAAAAAAGTTGACAACTTAGCCAAAAAATGCTATCCTGTGTTTGTTGGCTTACATTGGCCAAAAAACAAAAAAACAAAAAAGAAAATATCGTGCATTTATGCAGATACACTCTGCCCGCCATAGAATGACGTGGTTCTTGGCGGGAAAACGAAAGATAAGCAAGGGTATCGCGGCGTTTCTAGCGCTTTCGTTTGTGACGTCTCTTGGCGGTATTCGACCTGCGATTGCCGCAATAGAGCCATATGCGGCACAAGTTTCTCCAGGGGCAGTAGCAATAGCGCCAGGAGAAAGTAAACAAATAACATTGAAATTCAAGAATGTCGGTACAAAGACATGGGTCGCCGGAAAAGCGGCAACATCCGTGTATTTGTACGGGAATTCTTCTCCATTTAGTCACTCGACGTGGTTGAAAAACGACCAGCCGTCGGTGATCCGTGAATCTCGCGTGGCTCCAGGAGCTATGGCGAGCGCCGTATTTTCTGTGACGGCTCCGCAAACGCCCGGTGTTTATACGGAGCGTTTTTTGCTTTCTTACGCACCCGGCTCATGGGTGAAAGGGTCTGTCGTAACCGTAACATTCACGGTTGCGAAACCAGCTCCTGCTCCGGTTGTGAGCTCGACGCCGTCCGCAACGGATACCGTTCCTGTGTCTACAGAATGGAAAGCGTCTCTTGTCGACAAAGGCGGTGTTGAGTGGCAGATTTTGCCACTCGATCACTCGCTTGTGACCGTCGTGTTCAAAAATACGGGAACAAAGACGTGGAAGCGTGACGGCGCGGGGTACGTATCGCTCTATACGTGGTCGCCAAAATATCGACAAAGCAGCTTTAAGGACTCTGCGTGGAAGACGGATACGCAGGCCGCAACACTTGTGGAATCCGAGGTTAAACCAGGCCAGACAGGGACATTTCGACTTGAACTGCGAGCTCCAGAAGTTCCAGGAAAATACCAAGAAGCATTTCAGCTTGCTGCCGAAGACGTCGCCTGGATTGATGGCGGCTTGGTTTCATTTCCAATCGCCGTCGGAACGCCGGATAGCTACATCGCTAAGGGAGCGACGCCTGGCGCAACCGCGCCGGTAAATGGAACGTACAGTACAGTGCTTCTTCTCGCGTCGCAGAAGAACATTGCTCTTCCCGGGAACGATCGATTGCAGCTCACAAATGGATTCAAGAATAACGGGACAGCGGTGTGGAACTCTCGCACGCTTCAGCTGGTGGGCGTTGAATCAACGCTCGGAATCTCTTCGACGATTCGCGATGATTCATGGCCTTCGAGCGTTGAGGCGGTTAAGGCGACGGGCGCGACGGCTCCTGGAGAAATCGGTTTTGTGACATATACGATTAAAGCGCCTCCAAAAAAAGGTGAGTATACGGCTCGCTTTAAGCTACTTGCCGATGGGAAAGAGGTGGATGGCGGTCAGATTGAGATTCCGATCACGGTTACGGCAGATGGGTATGTTGATCCAAACCCCATTTCCATCCCAGGGCCGATAACCTCTCCGACGACGCCTGGAACGGTTCCTCCGCTCTCAGGCGATCTTTCGACGCTTCCGAATGAACCGATTATTCGTGTGGGATTGTATCGAACGACAGATGATACGCTCATGGTGCGATCACTCTCTGGGAACTTGCTTGCGCAGCAAAACGGCGTCACGGTCTGTACCTTGCCGCAAGGAGAGATTGCAAAGGTCGTCTACGAACGATCAACGCGCATGTATAAGCTGACCGGATCTGGTTGCAGCTCTCAATCGCCAGGATGGTTTGTGATGGCTGCTGCTGATGGTATTGCGCCACTTGAAATCACGGATTATTCCCGACCGGTATCGTGGCTTCCGGGTGCAAATGACAACAAATTCCGTGCAAAACTTGAGTTGCGGTTTGCTGCGGCGACTGATGCGGTGTGGGTGATTAATGAATTGCCGCTCGAAACATATCTTAAAGGCATTGCGGAAACATCCAACGTGAGTCCGTTGGAATATCAAAAAGCGCTTCTTACAGCCGCCCGAACGTACGCGTTGTATCACGTGAATCGTGGAACGAAGCACGCGGACGAATATTTCCATGTCGATGCGCATTTGGATCAAGTGTATCGTGGATTCGGACAGGAGGATCGTAGTCCGAATATTGTTCAGGGCGTCATGGCGACGCGTGGGCAGATCGTTACGTATGATGGGAAGCTTGCGATAACGCCATATTTCTCGCGTTCAGACGGCCGTACGCGTGATTGGACTGAGGTGTGGGGTGGAAATGGATACCCATGGTTGAAGGCTGTATCTGTTCCGTATGACGTCGGTCAAACGCTTTGGGGGCACGGTGTTGGATTGTCTGCCCGCGGTGCGCTCTACATGGCTTCAAAGGATAACGTGACATACGACACGATCTTGAAGCACTTTTATACGGGAATTGAGCTTCGTCAGGCGTATCAATAAACCGAGATATGTCACTTCTTTCAGGATTGTTTGGAAAAAACCCCGTCTCAAGTCCGGTTTCGCGTGCTGCGGCGCGCACGGCAAAGATGGAAGCTCGCATTGAAGGATTGCGCAAAGGAAGCGCGACTTCAAAAGATGCGCAGATTCGAGGGGCGTCGCAAGCAACGTCTGCTCGGGATTATCTTGCAAAAAGCCTCGGAAAATCACCGGGGCCTTCGCGTGCGAGTTCTGTGGGTCGTTTGACGGAATCCGGATCAATGTCGTTTGGATCGACACTTGCACCGCGCCTCCCTCCCATGAAGAAATAACGGGAAGAGACTAGCCTTCACCGGTTTGGAACTCTTCGACAGCTTCTTGAAGTTCTCCTTGCCGATCTAGTTCGGCAAGATCGAGGATTTCTTTTGCAACCTGGTTTGGATGCGGAATGTCTTCGAATATGAAACGTTGTTGTTCTCCAGCGGTTTGAATATAGACGTTTCCGTAATCAAGCATGGTATGAAGGAATCCATGCACCTCTGCGGTAACGTCTTGCACTCGGTGAAGACGAAGCTCTGAAACGGTACGCGCGAATAGCCCGTGCTGCTCGATATTTAAGATTCGATGGTCCGTGAGAATCCAGACGTCGAGGTGATAGTCGATATAGTGTTGGAAGAGGAATAGCCACGCGTATAGGAAAAACGTCGAAAGACCAAGGATGAATAGCGTCGTTCGGAGCGGATTATCGTAAAAGTCCGGCATCGCATATCCTACGGATAGGATCGCTGCAACAGGGAGAAGAAGTACGAAAATAAAGGAGACGCCAAGCGAGACGAGCGTGAGCCAATGGCGGCGTAAGACTGCGCGCGTTTTTTCGTTTTGTGTTGATCCTGGGAGATGCTGAAGATCGAGCATACGCGATTAGAGAGAGATGCCCGGCGGCTGGAGTATCGACTGAAGGTCAAATCCGATGCTCCAATCGACCGTGAAGAGGTAGCCGATTGTGGCGATAATAACGACGGCGGCGACAGTGAGGAAAATGCCGGTAGAAAAATAGGTCATCGAGCTCGCGACGCCAAATCGGATCATTTGAGCAACGCTGATCAGGGCTAAAAACGCGTAGATCGCGAGCAGGATGATCCAGAGAATGAGGAAAAAACTTAATGAAATCATGGGAAAAGAGATGGGGAAGACGTTTTTGGTTCAAGGCCGAGATGCTTGTATGCAAGTTCCGTTGCAATACGACCACGCGGCGTTCGATCGAGGAGGCCTTCTTGTAATAGGAAGGGCTCGATGACGTCTTCTAGCGTAGAAACGTCTTCGGCGGTTGCCGCGGCGAGCGTCGTAAGACCGACAGGGCCGCCAGAAAATTTTTCAATCATGGCACGCAACGTTCTTCGATCGGATTCATCCAGGCCTCTCGGATCAATGTCGAGAGAGGAGAGCGCTGCGTCAACGATCTCCGGCGTGAGCATACCATTTCCGCGAACCTGTGCGTAATCTCGAACGCGTTTTAAGAGGCGGTTTGCGATACGCGGCGTTCGTCGTGCGCGTGAGGCGATCATCCGCGCGGGGAGTTCATCAATCGCGATGCCGAGGAGCATGGCGCTTCGACGAATGATGGCGGTCATTTCATCGACGCCGTAAAAATCAAGGTGAAAAATTGTTCCAAAGCGGTCGCGGAGAGGGGCGGAAAGCAGTGACATGCGCGTTGTCGCGCCAATCAGCGTGAATCGTTTGAGATCGAGCCGAAGCGTGCGGGCTGTGGGTCCTTTGCCGATAACGATATCAAGCGCGTAGTCTTCCATGGCGGGGTAGAGGACTTCTTCGATGGAGCGATTCATGCGATGGATCTCATCGACGAATAAAATATCTCCTTCCTCAAGATTCGTGAGAATGGCGGCGAGATCACCGACACGTTCGAGTGCGGGACCGCTCGTAATTTTTACGTTCGCGCTCATTTCATGCCCGATGACATGTGCGAGTGTGGTTTTTCCGAGTCCCGGAGGTCCGTAGAGCAGCACGTGCTCGCAGGGTTCATTACGACCCTTGGCGGCTTGGAGAAAAATGTGGAGATTTTCCTTTACCTTCGGTTGTCCAATGAATTCTTCGAGAGACGTTGGACGTAGTGAGACGTCAAAACCACGATCTGTCTCTTGGGATTCTGCGGCAACGAGGCGTTCGAGTTCCTCCATAGCGTATTCGTCTGTAACGTTAGCGCAGGATACAAAAAACCGCCATGTGGCGGTGAGAAGAAGCTGTTGTTCAGCCGACGGGGTCGCGCGAGAGCGCGTGCTCGAGCCACGCCTCCATGCGATCAACGGTTCGCGGTGCGCTCGACGTCCCGCGTCTCCGTGTTGGTGTGAGCGAAGGAGGCCGAGTTTGGCATCCTTTTGCCCAATCGGAGAGGTCGATGAGATCCTCTCTCACTGTCTGCTCTTGTTTGCGCTCGTCCATCGACGCACTCCTTTTTTGAGTAGATCGACAGGAAGGAGTGTCCGTGTGACGCTCCGTCTGGGAAGGAGGAGCTGTCTTTTTGGTTCCAGCTCCTGCGTAAAGGCGCTCTTGAGGAGCAGAAAAGTGCTCCCGACGAACAACAGAATGAAAAGAACGATCGCTTCTGGGGGAACCTCCTCCATGTGCCCTCCTCCTGGTTAGTGGCAGCGTACAACATACACAGAATCAGCTGTTTTGTCAATGATTCGGGGGAGAAATAACAAAAATGACCCACGTGTGTGGATCATTCTTGTTTGGTACCCGGGGCCGGAATGCTCACTCGTTCGACCATGAGTTCATGGTCTCACTCTCACGAAAGGGCTTCCGCCCTCTCGTGAGCTCTCCCTGTCATTCGTGGGGAAACACACAAAGCTTGTTTCCCCAAGCCCCTTCATGTTCGATTCCGTCCCCGCGTGGCGTCTCAACCAAAAATGACCCACGTGTGTGGATCATTTTTGTTTGGTACCCGGGGCCGGAATCGAACCGGCATGCCTTGCGGCCGGGGATTTTAAGTCCCCTATGTCTCACCAATTTCATCACCCGGGCGTGGCCTCTTTTTACGTGCGTTTTCGTTTTTTGTCTAGATACGCGAGAAGGTCTTTGAGTGATTTTGTATTAAGAATGTGCTTTTTTTCAGCCCATCCACGACGTGCGATCGCTTCTCCGAGCGGGAGATAGCGTAGATGCTCCGGGGCGTGCGCATCCGAATTAATAACGAGCATGACGCCGGCACGGATTGCGGCACGAACATGGATATCTCGAAGGTCGGAACGATCCGGAAAGGCATTAATTTCGAGTGCAACGCGGTATTTTTTAGCAGCAGCCAAGATTTCCTCCATGTCCACATCAATTCCTTCGCGTTTTCCGATGAGCCGACAGGTTGGATGGAAGAGGCAATCGACGGCGGGATGTGCGATGGCTTGTACGATCCGCGCTGTTTGTGCGGCACGTGATAATCCAAAATGCGAATGGATAGATACACCCACCCACTCCAACGAGGCGAGTGCGCGATCAGATAGATCGAGTGCCCCGTCTTTTAATATGTCACACTCCGTTCCGCGTAAAACACGAAACCCCTTGAGCTCCGTATTGATCTTCGCAATTTCTTTCGCTTGCTTTACGATCGCGCGTTCGTCTAACCCTCCCACGAAGGCGAGCGACTTCGTGTGATCCGTGACAGCGATGTAGGAAAGTCCCGCGGCTTTTGCTGCCGCCGCCATCTCTTTGATCGACGCATTCCCATCCGTCCAATCTGTCTGGACTTGAAGATCTCCTTTGACGGATCCATAGGGGAGAAGATGGGGGAGGTCATGCTGCTTCGCGACATCGATCTCATCACCACCGACACGAAGCTCGGGCGGTGGCGTATCCATGCCGAGCGTGGCATAGATTTCTTCCTCGGTATGACACACGATCAATGATCCTTTTTTGTGTTCGCCCTTGGTGCGTTTTGTATGAAAAAGCCCGTATTCGTTGAGAGTAAAACCGTTACTCAATGCATATTCTCGGAGTAGTACGTTGTGTCGTTTGTCTCCGGTGAAATATTGGAGCGTTGCTCCGTAGACGTCATCCGGAACAACACGTAGATCGGCATCAATCCCGATCGCGAGCCGGACGGATGCTCGAGTTTTTCCTCGTTCGTGAACGGTTTGAACCATCGGGAGATTCGTGAATGCGTCCATGACGCGTACGGGGTTTGAACTTGTCGCGATGAGATCAATGTCGCCAACCGTTTCTTGTTTTCGCCGAAGAGAGCCGGCGTACGTGCATCGCGTGACACCGGGAACGCGGGAGAGCGTTGCGACAATCTCATCCGCGTACGGAAGAATCTCTCCAAGGAGGCGACGTCCACTTGCGCGCTCCATGAGGCCAAGACTTCGTGCGAGCTTTTCTTCGCTCTTTTCTCCCCATCGAGGAATGGAACGGATGCGATGTTTTTGTAGTGCTTGCTTTAGTTGCGAGAGTGTCCGTATCTTGAGATGTGAATACAGATCGGCGATATGTTTTGGACCGAGGCCTTCAATGCGGGAGAGCTCCCAGATATCCACGGGGAACGTTTTTTTCAGCGCGTCATATTCTCGAATACGCCCCGTCGTAAAGTATTCGTCGATCTTCTCTGCAATGTTTTTTCCGATGGCGGGAAGTTTTTCAAGCGCCTGAATACCCCCTGTTTTCCATGTTTCTGAGACCTCTGTACCAAGAGCTTGGACGGATTCGGAAGCGAGTTGATACGCGCGAGGCTTAAATGGATGGCCCTGCATCTCGTGCCAATAGGAGAACTCGAAGAGGATTTTTGCGAGTTGTTCGGGTGTTGGGACGCGTCTCATGAGAGAAGTGTACCGTGGATGCGTCGCTTATTCGAGTGAGGAGCGGTCAAAACGGAACGCGGCGTGATGCGGTATTTCCTCGTTTTCTTCAAAGAAAAGTTCCCAACCGGATGCTCGTGGCAACGAAAGCGTGCGGATCGTTTCAAAACCAAGGCCCTGATACGTCAGGATAGCGGCGGCAAGTGGTTCGCGATGACCGACAATGCAAATATCCGCATGAGGATGGAGCGCGATTGCTTCACGGATAACAGCGCTCACTCGTGCTGCACAAGACGCAAGCGATTCAACGGTTGGCGGGAGCGGGGACGATGGATGCTCGCGGTAGCCTGTTGCCGCGTAGAATTCTTCGAGGGGCTTATCGAGCCAACCATTCACGCGCCATTCTTCGAGGCGGTTATCCATCGTTTGTCTCGCGTCCGGAAAGCGCGCAGCGATAATGTTGGCGCTCTCAAGCGTTCGGAGATACGGGGAGGAAATGATTGCCGCGGGATGAATGCCTGCATCGGCCATGTCATTTGCAAGTGCGTTGATTTGCCGATATCCACGATCTGACAGGGGAAATGTTGGCCCATAAAAAACGCAACGTGGATTGTCGACGTGGCCATGGCGGATGAGATATACGCGATGCATGCCCAGCACCGTATCATACAAAAACATACATGCGGAAACGCAGAGGGTAAAACAAAAACACCTCGATTGCTCGAAGTGTTCTTGTTGGAGCGGGTAGGGGGAGTCGAACCCCCATCTCCACCTTGGCAAGGTGGCATAATAGCCGCTATACGATACCCGCACGTTGTTGTTTTGTGCGGGAGAAATCTATCAAACTTCTTTCTATCTGACAAGAGCTCTTTTTGGCAGGCGCTGACTCGGTTGCGCGGCCTATCCGCAGCGAATGCAATCTTCAGTGATGCGAGGCGCCTTTGGTCCAAGGAAAACTGGGCGGAGAAAGAGGAGTTGATCAAGTGAGAAGGGTCCGTTAGCTTCCCACGTCGTGTCTGACGAAGACGTGAATCCGAGGATGCGTAAGACCTGCTCTGCATCGGTTGAAGGCGTGGTGTCTTCCCAGTGTAAGCGTATGCCTTGCGTATACCGAAACGTTCCATCTGATTGCTTCTCAAGACGCGTTTCCGCTGTAGAACGTTTTCGGCAATCGAGGAGCGTGTAGAGTTCTCCGAGATGCGAGAGCGCGGCATAACGTGGAGCTATGGGATACGAACGCCGTCCGTTTTCTTGTTCCGTTTCTTCGGCGTCGCAGATCGATGGATCAAGATCCGGGGGTTGTGTGAATGCGCCTTCCGTTTGTGAGGAGGAGGTGGGGGTCACGGTGATGTCACTTTGCGTGCGAGAACCGCAGCCTGCTCCGAAGAGCAGGGCTGCGGTTATGATCAGGAGGAGGGATTTGTTCATGGTGTTGATTCAGTTGTATTGAGTCCTGTTTGCAGTATTTTTTCAAGTGAACGTTGTTTCCAGCGGTCACGAAGTTTTTTTGCGCCTTCTGTTCCGGCAACGGCCATGCCTGCTGCGCCGAACGGAATCCATCCAGGAAGAGTGTTTTTTGTTGATGAGGATGGCTTTAGGGTCGCGTGTCCCGTGATGTCGATATCGTCGGCTGTGCGAGCGATAAGCCGCGGCGTATCCTGACTGATATCAAGCACGCCCTGTACTCGAAGCGCGTCACCAACCTGGATACGTGATGCACGATATCCGGTGAGCGGCTTAATAGATACGGCGATTTCTGCGTCTTGAAGATCTAATGTGACGGTCGTTCCTTTGACGCTTAATACAGTTCCGCTGACATGAAGGAGACTCCATGCGTCCTCCGTTGAGGGCGCAAGAAGATCGACGATGCGCGGTTTCGGAATGCGGCTCGTATTTGAGGAAAGGGTCTCGAGAGAATCGTCTTTTCGCATGCCAAGCGATGGAACGCCTCGATCATCAAAGTTGAGCACGCCGACGACGCGTACCTCTGCCCCCGCTTCGGGGAGTTTGCGACTTGTTGGAACGTGAACTTTGATGCCTCTGCCGTCGTTGGAGAGAAGAATAAAGTAGTGACCGGAGAGCAGGCTCGGGGGTGTTCCAACGACGCCCTGAAGAGCGACGGTAACGCCACCGTATGATTCATCGTGCGCCATAGCATGGGTAATGGATTGAGGTTGTGGCTTTGAAGCGGTCTTTTTTGTCGTGGTGGATTTTTTTGTAGCGGTTGATGCGTTTGTCGTTGCGGGTTGTTTTGGTTTCGATGAAGTTGTTTTTGCGGACGCTTTTTTGTTAGGTACGACGGATGCGGGTTTTTGCACCGTTGTTTTTTGGGGAGCTGTCAGAATCGGCGCGTCGGGAAGAGACGGGGGTATTGAGATCGTTGATGCCGAAGCGGGTGCGGCGGAAGATGTACTTGCGGGTGCGGCGGTGATCACCGGTGTCGAAACGGTTGATGTCGTTGACGTAGCCGATGCGGTTGTCGATATCGTCGGCTCCT
This sequence comes from uncultured Gammaproteobacteria bacterium, assembly GCA_964393325.1. Classification (GTDB taxonomy): domain Bacteria; phylum Patescibacteriota; class Patescibacteriia; order 2-12-FULL-60-25; family 2-12-FULL-60-25; genus JBAZWV01. Next base: position 30,820 of record CAYMTE010000007.1, on the reverse strand, counting down.
CTAGGATCACTTCTTCTTGCAAGATGTTTGCCGCTTTTGGCGTAGGAGTTGTCGTGACCTGCCAATCACCGGTTGCGTCTGGTGTACGAATCCAGCTCTGTGCTTTTTCAGAAAATGTATAGGCGACGCCATCGAGGATTCGTCCGGATGGATCGCGAAGCGTCACGGTGTCGCCTCCGTTATTCAATTTCGCGGAAGACAAATTGATGCGGACAAAGGGTGTTGTGCCGTCGATGGTTCCGCTCGTGATAGTCGCAATTTTTCCAACCGCGTCGTACAGGGCGACATTTTCTAGAGCGATGGGAACGGCCGGATTCAAACTTGTAATCTCGATCCACTCTGCTTCATTTTCAGGTTGCGGCATGAACTCGTTGAGTCGGAGGAGCTCAAATGAAGGGGGAGTAACGATTGGTGGCATTGTTGCTTCGGGTGCTGGTGCTGACGCGATCGAATTCGGTTGTTCGGGGGAGGGTGTTGCTATTTCGATAGCTGTCGTTGTTGTAAACGTTTGGACGGGTTCCTCTACAGTGGATGTCGTTGCGACAATAGCCTCCTGTACGGGTTCCGCTGCTGGCGTTGTCTGGCTTTCTTCAGAGGCAGGCGTTTGGACGGTGATGGGTTCGGTCGACGTAACAGCGTCAGTAGTAGGTTCTGAAGGAATTTCCTCGATGGTCGGCACGGTAGATTCGGTCGGCGCCTCGATCGGTTCAGAAGAAGAGGTTGTCGTAGCGTTGGGGACTTCTACTTGAGGTGTGATCGGCGGTTCTTCGGGGGTGGTTGATGTTGTGGTTTCGGAGGGTAGCGTGGTCGGTTCGGTTGATGTAGTGAGTTCCGGTTCGGTTGGTATGGCTACGGGATCCGGTTCTGCTACCGAGGGTTCAGACGGGGGTTCTGTAATTTCTTGGATAGAACAACCATCGCAATGTCCTGGTGTGCCTAAATCAGTTTTGCCAGCATCCATATTCATCGTCGTGGTTGCCATGACCCATTCTGCGCCAGTACGAATCATGGATGCTTTTGGTGTTCCGCTGGATCCGGCAGGAGGAGCGCCTCCATTGCCAACGCTATCAATCTCTTGCGTTGCATCGTAGAGGGAGAGGTGAAGGGTGCTATTGGAAAGTGACACCGTTGTCGTGACGACGTTTGCCGTGATATTGAGTGTGCTTTTCGTGTCCGTATCCGCGTAATTTGAAATGAGGAACGTCCCGTGAGCCGGAATGATGGCGTCTTCGGGAAAGAAGATGGGGGCCGCGCTTGCTCCGCGTAGCGAATAGCCGGCGAGAGACGCGTCTGTGTCGCCTAGATTCCAGAGCTCTACCCACTCATCCGCAAGAGAAGCGGATGTGCCAGCCCAGGCAACTTCGCCGATGACAATTGGTGAGGATGCATGCACAGGAGGTACATGTAGAGCGACCGATGAGACGATGAGCATCCCGATAAGGAAACGCGAACAGAGTCTTTGAACAGAATCAGAAATACGCATGAGAGTGTGAAATGCGATTGTGTTAGTGGGGCGCCCTATATCTACCGCTGCCAAAGACCAGCGTTTGTGTCAAGGAATGGAGTAGTGTGTGGATAATTCAAAAATCCCTTCTATTTCAAGCGTTGACGATGTTCTATTTCTGTTCTATTCTTTGGGTATGAGTTCATGAACTCGTACGCTCTATGCCCCCACTTACACCAAAGCAAAAAGAAGTCCTCGACTTCATCGTCTCGTTCATTCATGAGCGCGGCTATCCGCCCTCCTTTCGAGAGATCGCTTCGGGGCTCGATCTCGCCTCTCCTTCCACGGTGCATGTTCATATTCAGGCACTGCGTGAACGCGGATTCTTACGCGGCAACGGTGCCGCGTCTTCGCGTGATCTCGAGCCGACGGACAAGGCGGTGCGATGGGGGAAGAGCGTAATTCTTCCGTTGAAGGGATTGATTACGGCCGGGTCTCCGATTGAGGCCGTTGAAGAGCACGAGACATTTGCCGTTCCCGTTGATTTAGCGCCGGATTCCGCCAATTCATACGTTCTTCGTGTGAAAGGGGAATCTATGATTGAAGATGGAATTTTTGATGGAGATTATGTTGTTGTCGAACGGAACCCTTCTCCAAAAAACGGAGATGTTGTCGTCGCACTTCTCGACAATTCATACGCGACACTCAAACGGTTCTATCGCGAACGAGATCGCATTCGTCTCCAGCCCGCAAACTCCACGATGAAGCCGATTTATTGCTACGACCCGCTTATTCAAGGAGTTGTGAAGGCGGTCATCCGAACGTTTAAGGCACGATAAACAGAGAATATTCGTAAAACGTGAGGTGTTACTCTTGGTGTCTTTTGAATATGTATTCCCACATTTCTGAACCCATCGAAGTCTTAGCGACGTTTCGTCACAATCGTGCGGAACCCATGGTGTTTAAGTGGGGAAATCGGCATTATCAAGTGAAACGTGTGAATCTCGTTCATGCCGAGCGCCGAGGTCGTGAAAAGACGTATATTTTTTCCGTTTCTGACGAGGTGAATGCGTATCGTCTTTCCTTTTCAACCGAAACAATGTCGTGGACGCTCGAAGATATGGCGGTGCTATGAGATATGCTTCCTCCGCTGTCGAACAAACTCATCGCGCATGTCGACATGAACTCGTTTTTTGCGTCTGTCGAACAGCAAGCAAATCCATTTTTACGAGGTGAGCCGATTGGCGTGTGCGCATATTTGCATACGCATGGGTGTGTGATCGCTTCTTCGATTGAAGCGAAGCGCTGCGGCGTGAAAGCAGGGATGACAGTTGAGCGTGCACGAGAGCTTTGTCCGCGACTGAAGCTCGTGCAAAATGATCCGCCAAAATATCGCGCGGTTTCCTCTCGTGTCTTCTCGCTTCTTGCGGAGCTGACGGATCGCATGGAGATCTATTCCATTGATGAGGCGTTTCTTGATCTTACGGGATGGTATCGCGACGCGGCGGAAGCGGCGTGGGCGCTGACGCGTGTTCGTCGTCGTATCACGAATGAAGTCGGGGATTGGCTTCGATGCTCTATCGGTATTGCGCCAACGCGTTTTTTGGCAAAGACGGCATCCGATTTGGAAAAACCAAACGGTCTCGTCGTTCTTGATCGTGATAATCTCGATGCCATTCTTGCGACGCTCGATCTTGAGGATGTGTGCGGTATTGGTCCGCGGATTCGAAAGCGGCTTGAACGTGCGGGAATGCAGACATTACTCGATGTGAAGCGTTATCCGCCCGCGAACCTGATGCGATTGTTTGGGAAGTATGGTTTATACCTTTGGTGTCGTTTGCATGGGATGGAGTTTGAGAGAGTGTCGAGTACCGATCTGCATGTGCCGAGTTCTATCGGGCATTCCTATTGCGTGCCACGCCGCGTAAATCGTGAAAAGAAGGTGTTGCCCGTTCTCGTTCGACTCACGGAACGTGCAGCGCGGCGAATGCGACGAGAGGGGCTCTACGCCGGAACGGTATCAATCTCCGTCGGGTTCCGAACACCGATGGGTCCGCGTCCAACGGGGCCGTTTTGGAATCCGATGCGAGACAGTGATGCAGGCGGGTTTCGCTATCTTCATCTCGATGAACCCGCGCGTGATTCATTTACGCTTGTTGCTGCAGCGTGTCAGTTGCTCGAGGGGGCGTGGCATGGAGAGGAGGTGAATTTTTTGGCGGTTACCTTGTCGAATTTTAGCGTGCCAAATGGTCAGCAACAGTTCTCAGCGATTGTTCAATCCGCACCGGAACGACTCCACGATCCAAAGCGTGAGCGTCAGCGTCTTGTGTCTGACGCCGTTGATCGCGTTCGTGATCGATATGGCGACGACGCGATCGTACTTGGGTCGATGTTTGGCCTAGGTGATGAAGCTCCGGATCGTATCGGGTTTCGAAAAGTAGACGGTATTGTGGTCGGTGACAAATACTATTGACATTTTCCCGAAAACCAGCTACAGAGAAGCCGCCGCTTTTTACACATGGGCAACTCCATGCCTTTGGAATGCTTCCGAAGCTGGACAGCCTGCGGTACGCGCCCCGGTAGAACGGGGCGGGAAGGAATGGGTGACGCCAATGGCCAGCCCTATCACGAAAATCGAGCACGACGTTCTTAGCTCCACGCTCCGCGTTCTCGAAAAGGCAGGCGGCACGACCGACCACGCCGACTGGATGCGCGGTCGCGGCAATGCGACGCTGCTCCTTCAGTTCATCGACCAGCAGCGCGGCATGTCCGAGAAGAACCCCTACGAGATGTCCGTCGATCAGCAGCTCACTGCTCTCCGTCGTGCGAACGACGAGGAGAAATGGGGACTGACCGAGGACGACTTCATGCGCCTCACCTCGACCGCTCCCGCGTGGCCGCGGGGCAAGCACGCCTACCGCAGCTTCCGCATCCGCTTCGGCGAGGGGGCCGATGGCGTCGCCAAGACCTTCGAGGCGCATTACGAGCGTATCCAGCACGTCTTCGGCGAGGGTCGGTACTGGCGCTGGGAGCTGCTCCGCTCGGGCAGGGTCGAGTACAGAGGCGCGCCCGTGGAGCGCCTGCGGCTCCTCTCCGGCAACCACACGCACCATGCGGTTGTCGAGTGGATCGTCGCCGATCTCGACACCAACCGAAAGCGCGAGAGCATCACGGCGGTGCGCGATTCCAAGTCGCTCGCCGACGAGCTGCTCGTCATCGCCTGGATGTTCCCCGACATGATCCGCGCCATCGACCACGACAAGCTCCCTGGCCTCTTCGCCGCTGGCTACGAGGTCAACGTCCCCGAGTACGTCGGCAAGGCGTGGCAGCACGTCGTGATCGTGGGCTTCGACCGTAGCAGCCGTCAGGTGAACGTCTACACCCGCGACCGTAGCCTTGACAGCCCGGGCTGCTCGGTGCCTCGCTTGCGGGAGTCCCCGGCACTCGGCGCTTGAACCTTTGGAACTCGCTCCATCTTTTGTGAGAGGTGCGGATCCAGTCTCACTCGGCCACGTAAAACGTTTTTGCGTCACGTGGCGCAGCCGCATCTACAACGCACAGCTTCAACAACGGAGCGTGCGTCTCGTAGATGCGGCTCTTTTGTTATTCCGACAAAGTCGATTCTCCTTCGTCATTCCTCCGCTCCTCGTGGACTCGTCGGTTGGGATGACTATTCCATCTCATTGGCAAGCAAAAGCCCTGTGGGACAGGGCTTTATAATGAATGGATTTGTTGTTGCGGACTTACTCGTATCTCAATGCCTCGATGGGATTCAGCTTTGCCGCGCGGCGAGCGGGGAAGTAGCCGAAAATGATGCCAATAGCAGCAGAAATGGAAAAAGAAATTGCTGCGCCTGTCCATGGAATCACAAATGCCCAGCCACTCTGGAAGAGGAGAATAATGCGAATGGCGATCCAGGAAAGAGAGAACCCGGCGAGGACGCCAAAGGCGCCGGCGACGGTCGTAAGGACGATGGCTTCGGCGAGAAATTGTCGAAGAATATCGCTTCGCGTTGCGCCAATCGCTTTACGAAGTCCGATCTCCCGCGTCCGTTCGGTGATCGTGACATACATGATGTTCATGATCCCGATACCCGCCACGAAGAGAGAGATGGAAGCGATGGCGCCAAGGAGAATCTGCAGAACGGTGCTAATCGTGCCGATGGTTTGGATGGCGTCTTCTTGGGATTGAACATGAAAATCGTCTTTCTTGAGGTCGTTGTTCGGATTGTCGATGTTATGCGTTTCACGGAGCGTAATGCGAAGCAGTTCTTTTGCTTCGGACGGCGGGATGTCACCGCTTTTGACCGAGAGAAAGTTCAATCGATTTTTGTTGTAGAGGTCAAAAAAGGCGGTGAACGGAATGTACACCTGGTCATCAAGGTCCGAAAAGAATCGCGTGCCGCCGGGAGTCATCACGCCGATCACACGGAACGGTTGGCGCGAGAGTTTTACCGTGCGTCCGATGGGATTTTCTTCGCCAAAGAGTTTGTCTGCCACGGCTTGCCCGATCACGACGACACGCGAGCGACTGTCGAGATCCGTTTGTTCAATAAACCGACCTTCTTCGACGCTAGTATTAAACGCGGCGAGTTCATCCGGCGATGAGCCGTTCACGGTTGTGCGTTTTTCTGCGCCTTGTCCGGACACGATATCGCTTGTGATAACGCTTGCCGCGACAGCCTTTGTCCAGCTCAAGTTTTTGAGCTTGTCGTAGTCGCGAACCGTGAGTGCTTGTTTTGGAAGCGCGGTCGGAGGACCATTGCTTTCACTTCCGTCGCCACGACCGTCCTCAATGAAGATGAGATCGCTGCCAAATGATGCAACTTGCGACAACAAATAGTGCTGCGCGGCCTCACCAACGGATACCATAAGCATCACCGATGCGATACCGATGATAATGCCGAGCATCGTGAGCATGGATCGCGCCTTGTTGACGAGCAGCGCGTTGATGGAGAGGGGGAGGAGATCACGGAGCCGCATATTATTCCGCGCGAAGCGCTTCAATAGGGTTGAGAATCGCGGCGCGACGAGCCGGGAAATAGCCAAACAGAATGCCGATCGCGGCAGAAACCGTCAGACCAAGGATGACGCCATTCGTTGAAACGGCAAACGTCCATCCGCCTTGAAAACGGCTGATGATTTGCACGGCGAGCCACGAAAGGCTGCTTCCCAGAACGATGCCGATCGCTCCGCCGATGGTTGTGAGAATAACGGATTCAAGGATGAACTGGTTCAAGATGTCTTGTTTTGTCGCACCAATGGCTTTGCGGAGTCCGATTTCACGGATGCGCTCGGTCACGGAGACGTACATGATGTTCATGATGCCAATGCCGCCGACAATCAGAGAGATCGCCGCGATGGAGATGAGGAGGATCTGCAAAATCTGCGTGATCTGACTCGCACTTTCCACCGCGTCTTCCTGCGTTGAGACGTTGAAGTCGTCTTTTGCAGGGTCGCCTTCCGGGTTATCAAGATTGTGTCGCTCGCGAATGATGACGGCAATGTGATTTTTTGCGTCGTTCAGGCTGAGAGATGTTTTTACGGTGATGTAATTGACGTATGTCCGGTTGTAGAGATCGAGAGCTGTCGTGACAGGCATGTATACCTGCTTGTCGATGTTTTGAAATGATTTTGTTCCCTTTTTTTCGATCACGCCAATAACGCGGAATCCTTGTCCGTTGATTTTGATACTTTTTCCGACGGGATTTTCGGCACCGAACGCATCGTCGGCAATTTTGTAACCCAGGACGACTTCTTTTGCGTGGCTATCGACGGAAGATGTGTCAAAGAATGAGCCTTGGATGGTACGAATATCGCTTAATGTTGTTTCGTCCGGCATGGTTCCAACGATGGTCGTGTTTGTATCCAGCCCATTTGCGGTTAGATGATCCGTTTGCTGAACGCGGGCGGTGATCGCAGTCACCCACAGCTGTTGATCGAGTTTTTGCACGTCCTTCATCGTGAGCGTTTCCTTGATGAAGAGCGACGGTTGCCCTTTTTCTTCTTTGGAACCATTTGCCACGGTGAGAATATCCGATCCAAGCGCGGAGATCTGGGACAGGATGTAGCGCTGCGCGGCTTCGCCGATCGAGAGCATCAAAATGACCGACATGATCCCGATGACAATGCCGAGCATCGTAAGAGCTGACCGGCCGCGCGTACGCTCGAGGCTTTGCGTGGAGCTCTGAATGAGATCCTGAATGGTCATGATTATTTGAGATTTTCTCCGTCTTTTGCCATGCGGCGGTGCTTCACCGGTTCATCGGACTGGATGAGTCCGTCTTTGATACGCAGAATGCGTTCGGCGTGTTCCGACGTGTAGGTCTCGTGCGTGACGAGCACGATGGTATGACCGTGTTCAGTGTTGAGTTTTTGGAGAAGTTCCATGACTTGGGTGCCGGATTTAGAATCGAGGTTGCCGGTCGGTTCATCCGCGAAGATGACGGACGGTTCTAGGATAAGGGCACGCGCAATCGCAACGCGTTGACGTTCGCCTCCGGAGAGTTGGTTCGAGAGATTGTTGATGCGATGCGACAATCCGACGGCATCGATCGCTTTTTTAGCCAGCGCGTCTCGTTTCGATGAAGGGATGTTCGAATACAAGAGGGGGAGCTTCACGTTTTCAAGTACGCTGGTCTTTGGGAGGAGGTTGAACGCCTGAAAGATGAATCCGACTTTTTCACCGCGGAGTTTTGCGAGTTCGTCTTCATTCAACGTCGACACATCTCGACCGTCAAAGAAGTACTTCCCTCCGGTGGGCGAGTCGAGGAAGCCGAGAATGTGCATGAGCGTGGATTTTCCGGAGCCGGAGGGGCCCATGACGGCAACAAATTGCCCTTTTGGAATGGAGAAACTTACGCCATGAAGTACGGGCGTTTCTGATTCTTCGTTGACGTAGGTTTTTGTGAGGTCGACGACCTTGATGATGTCGCTCATGGCCGTGGGGCGCCGGACGTCGTTTCGCCAGTGACGACAAGCTCTCCTTCGGTGAGTCCGGTGAGAATTTCGACGCGTCCTTCATCTCCACGCAAGCCGAGTGTCACGACACGCTCTTCTGGCGTATCACCCTTCATAATGCGGACGATCTTTTGTCCGTCGTCTTTGGTGCGAACGGCGCGAAGCGGAATAACGATAGTGTTATCACGCTTGTCCGTTTCGACGACAACGTTCGCGGTCATGCCGGGTTTAATGTCTCGGCCTTCTGGTTCGATCTGGACGCGAATTTTGTAGTAGACAGCATCTTGTACTTTGGTTTGATCCGGGTCTTCCGCAGTCACTGTTCCATGGAACGTCACGTCGTCTCCGTACGCATCGAGCGTGATCGTTGCCGGTTGTCCGACTTCGACGTTCGCAATGTCTGCTTCTGGGACGAGCGCCTCAATATCAAAGCGTTCGGTGCCCACGAGTTTGATGGAGGTGATGCCGGCCTGGATGAGCTCGCCGAGATCGGGAATCACATCTGAAACGGTGCCGTCTACGGGTGCGATGATTTGAATATTTTGTACATCATTTGTCGCTTTGTCGGCGTTTGCGGCTGCCTGTGCAACTTGTGCGCGAAGACCGGCGAGATCAACCTCGCGCGGAGGGGCTTTCTTCAGGTCCAATGTTGCGCGCGCGGAATCCAGCGCTGCTTTTTGGATGCTAACCGTCGCTTCGGCTCCGCGAACCTGTGTTTCGGCGTTGGTTTGTGCGGTCGTCAAATTCGTGACGGCCGTGTCGTAGGCATCTTGCAATTGTTCGATGGTCTGTGTGCGCGTGAGTTCGGAGTTCTTGATCGTCTGGAGCGCGGTAAGAACCGTGGAGTTTTGTGTCGACACGCTTACGCGATCCGCATCAATGGTTGTTTTGAGTGACGCGAGCGTTGCGGCGGTGAGGTACTGTGATGTGAGCGATGCCGCAAGGACCTTTTGGACATCGGTGAGATACGCTTGAACTTTTGTGATGGCATCGGAGAGCGTTCCGCCGACAGACTGGATCTGTTCTTTGGTGCTTGTCGCGGAGAGCGTCTTTACGCTTGCTTCGGCCGTATTTTTTGCGGCTTTTGCAACGAGATAGGAGTTTTTTGCTCGCTCGAGCGCGCCCTGATCGAGAAAGCCGAGGACGTTGAGATACGTTTGGTTTGCTGCGGTGTTGTCGACGCCGGTGACTTCATCGCCGTCCGTGAGCGCTGTTTGGAGCGGTCCAATTGCGGTGAGGAGCGACGTTCGAGCGCTGTCGTAGGCATTTTGAACGGTTTGCGAAACGGTCGCGTCTTGGTTGGCGAGATTGTTTTGTGCGGTTTGAACGGCGAGTTCGGAGACGCGCACGGCATTTGCCGTTGTGAGTTTTGTAGAGGAGAGATCTGTGACCGCTTTGTCGTACGCCGCTTGGGCGGATTCGACTGATGCTTCTGCGACGCGAATACTCTGTTCGGTTTCACCGGCGAGTCGTGCGCGAAGATTCGCTTCAGCGAGGGCGAGCGATGCGTCCGCGCTACGAGACGCGAAGACGATGTCATCCGCTTTTAGCTCGGCAAGAACGTCCCCTTGTTTGACGGTGTCACCGATTTTTACGTTGATGGTTTGAATAATGCCGCTGGATTTGAAGGCGAGATCGATACGAGCGGCAGGTTTCAACTCACCGGTTACTTCTACCGTTTGTTTTAACGAGGTTCGTTCCGCGGCGGCGGTTTCGTAGGTCGTCTTTTGTTTTCCTCCTGAAGCGAGCGTAAAGACGCCGTAGCCAACGACAAGGAGGATGATCGTCCAAATAATGCGCTTTTTTGTGAGGAATTTCGGCCAGGTCATATCGGAAGGTTATTGTTGAATCGCGTTTTGAATGAGGTTAAAGCGTTCCGCCATTTCTTTCATGACGTGCTGCATTTGTTCGGCAGGGAAGAGGATAATGGGGCCATTGCCAGGGTGTTTGAGCACAACGAGTTTGCTTCCGGGTTTGAGGTCGAGTTCGTCTCGAACATCTTTCGGGATAACGAGTTGACCTCGTTCACCGATGACGGTGGTCCCGACGAATGTCGGCATGCCGGATGTCGTGGCAGCGGCGCTAGTATTCATATAAGTATGATTTATATGAAAATAACAAACCCTCGACATTTCGTCAAGGGTTTTGTGCAGTTTTTTCTGTGTGATTTTATCGTGTCAGCGTCGCCGGAAGGTTGAGAAACGGAACGGAACCACCCGTGACCGTCGGAAGACGACCGTCCCACTTTTCGAGTGCCCGGAGTTCCAAAACCTGCGGATTGTTTTTCAATGCCTCGGATTCGATGCGCAACGCCTCAGCGCGACCCTTTGCGGAGGCGATATCCTGATCTGCTTCGAATTTGATCTGCTCCAGCTTGTTTTTTGCGGCAAGTGCAGATTGTTCGGCGGTCACTTTTGCCTCGATGGCTTCATTAAACGATTTGGAGAAGTTGAAGTCTACGATGTTAAAGTCGTCGATCACGATGCCGCGCCCTTCGAGCTTGTCCTTGAGATGGCGCTTCACTTCTTCGCGAACTTCTTCGCGCTTCGTGATGAGCTCTTCGGCGGTAAATTTTGCAGTCGATGCTTTCACGGATTCCTGGAGTGCCGGATCAATGAGGCGCGACTTGTAGTCTTCGCCGACGCCCTGGAAGAGCGTTGCGACCTGTTCCGGATTGACGTGAAAGTTCACGGCGACGATGGAGTTCACGCTTTGCAGGTCTTTTGAGGCAGCAGAGGCTTCGACCTGGTCATTTTGCACTTTGACGTCCACGATGCGAACCGATTCCATGACCGGAATACGGAAATAGAGCCCTTCACCGATGACCTTGCCGGTCACGGCGCCGAATCGAAGCTGAACACCGCGCTCACCCGCGCCGACGGTGCCGAATGGCCACACGATGCCAAAGGCGATAAAGGCGACAAAGACGCTTACGATGATAAAGAGAATGCGTTTCATATTGCTCGTATTCAAGCGGAAAACGGGAAGAAGGTCAAGGACGCCGAGCATTGAACAATTTACGTGAACGCGATAACGTACGGACGATATACATTATGGGATACACCCCTCGCGATATTGAGAAAAAGTGGCAGGAGACATGGCTCAAGGATGGAACCTACGAGGCAAAAGACAACGCATCGGCCGAGAAGTTTTATGGGCTCGTGGAGTTTCCGTATCCGTCCGGTGAAGGGTTGCATGTCGGGCATCCGCGTTCGTACACGGCGATCGATATCATGACGCGTAAGAAGCGAATGGAGGGGAAGAACGTGATGTATCCGATCGGCTGGGACGCGTTCGGACTTCCAACGGAGAATTTTGCGATTAAGCACAAGATCAAACCACAAGATGCAACGACAAAGAATGTCGCGAATTTTACGCGACAGATTCGTTCGCTTGGACTTGGGTTTGATTGGTCGCGCGAGATCAATACGACAGATCCCGCGTATTACAAGTGGACGCAGTGGATGTTCTTGCAGTTTTACGGTTCGTGGTACGACGCAGAAACGAAGACGGCGCGTTCGATCGACGAGCTGCCTATTCCGTCAGACATAGAAGCGAAGGGTGACGCGGCCGTTGCAGCGTATCGCGACAGCAAGCGGTTGGCGTACAAGGCGTCGGCAACGATCAATTGGTGTCCAAAAGACAAGATCGGCCTCGCGAATGAAGAGGTGATCAACGGATGTTGCGAGCGATGTGGAACGCCCGTGGAGAAGCGAGAAAAATCCCAATGGATGATTCGGATTACGGCGTACGCGGAGCGGTTGATTTCGGATTTGGATACCGTGGATTATCTCGAAAAGATCAAAGCGCAACAGATTAACTGGATCGGTCGTTCTCACGGCGCGGAGATTGTTTTTCCCTTGCAGGATGTTCCGGGCCAGAAGGATGGGGCCTATTCTGTTACCGTCTTCACGACGCGACCGGACACGCTTTTTGGAGTGACATTTCTCGTCATCTCGCCCGAAACGGCAAAGAAGTGGATGGATGCGGGCTGGCAAGCGTCGAACGATGTTCGCGCGTATGTAAAAGATGCGCTGCTTCGGAGCGATATGGAACGCCAGGCAGAAGGAAAGACGAAGACGGGTGTCTTTACGGGAATTTCCGCCGTGAATCCGGCGAATGAAGAGCGGATTCCGGTGTGGGTCGCGGATTATGTGCTCGGAAATTACGGCACGGGCGCGATTATGGCGGTACCGGCGCAGGATGAACGGGATCGTGCTTTTGCAGAGGCGCATGATTTACCGATTTTGGAGCAACGGAATGACGAAACGATCATCGACCGACTCGAGAAGTCCGGAAAAGGGAAGCGCGCGACGGCGTATCGTCTTCGAGATTGGGTCTTCTCGCGTCAGCGGTATTGGGGTGAGCCAATTCCGATGTTGTTTTGTGAAACCTGTGGGACGGTGCCGGTTCATGAGTCGGAGTTGCCGGTTACGCTTCCGGATGTCGACGCCTATGAACCAACGGATACGGGGGAGTCGCCGCTTGCCGCGATTGAATCGTGGGTGAACGTGACGTGTCCGTCCTGCGGGGGAGAGGCGAAGCGCGAAACAGACACGATGCCGAATTGGGCAGGATCTTCGTGGTACTTCTTGCGGTATTGCGATCCGAAGAACGACGCGACATTCGCAGATCCAAAGAAGCTTGAATACTGGATGCCGGTCGATCTCTACAATGGCGGCATGGAGCACACGACGCTTCACCTTCTGTATTCCCGATTTTGGTACAAGTTTTTGTGGGATCGCGGTTTCATTCCGAACGTGTGTGGTTCGGAGCCGTATGCAAAGCGTCGATCGCATGCGCTCATCCTCGGTGAGGGTGGCGTGAAGATGTCGAAATCAAAAGGGAACGTGGTGAATCCTGATGACGTGGTCAATGAGTACGGAGCGGATGTATTTCGTATGTACGAAATGTTCATTGGGCCGTTCGATCAGGATGCGCCGTGGGACACGAATGGGATCGAAGGCATTCGCAGATTCCTTGAAAAGGTCTGGAAGTTGTTTGACGTGGAAACGCTCGCGGATGAAGCGCTTTCGGAAGAGGTCGAAACGCTGTTCCATCAGACGATTAAAAAGGTTGGCGATGACATTGAAAGCATGAGCTTCAATACCGCCGTGTCAGCGATGATGATTTTGACGAACGCACTTATGGATGTTGGCGCAGAGAAGGTATCGATGGAGCATCGGAAGGCGTTGTTGAAGCTGCTTGCACCGTTTGCGCCGCATCTTGCGGAAGAATTGTGGTCGCGAATGGGGGAGAAGGGATCGATTCACCATGCGCCATGGCCGGCGTTTGATCCTGCGAAGCTTGTCGCGTCCACGTTTGAGCTCGTGATCCAAGTGAATGGAAAGGTGCGCGATCGTGTCACGGTTTCGTCTGATGTTTCTGAAGAAGAGGCGACGAAGCAGGCGCTTGCGTCAGAAAAAGTACGCGCAACGCTAGATGGGAAAGAGCCGAAGAAAATCGTGTACGTCAAAGGACGACTCGTGAGTATTTCAACGTAGCGTATGCCGGAAAAACCAACATCGTTTTTTATGCCTCCAACACCCGCGGGGGATGTTTTTGAGGTACAAATAAAAAACGCCCCGGAGGGCGTCGTGGTGGTGCTAGGGATTCGTTGTTGAAGAGTGCGTGAATGTCCCATTGGTAATGGCGACGAGCAGATCTAGGAATGCTTGCTCGAAGTGCTCCGGGTTTTCGGAGAGACGTTTTTCGAGATGCAGGATCGCTGCGCGGCAGAGGCCGAAGGCCGCGTTGTCATCGCGCGTCGTTCGCGCGCAGAAGTGCGGTGCGCGGTCACGTGATTCTTTTTGGTGCCACGCCCCCTTTTTATAGAAGAAGGAGATTGGCTGCTTGTAGATGTCGTCGTCGCGGTCTTTGATGGCGAGATCGAGGGAACGTGCGAAGAGTACAAACGTGTCGCCCTCCGTGTCCATGTTTTGGATCCCCCAAATGAAGCTCAGCTTCTCGCCGCTCTCGAGGCGGATGTCGCGCTCTAGTTCAATGACAGATCCCTCTTCGTAGGAGTTCCAGAGTTCTGTATCGCGACCGACGGTTGTTTTGCCGTTTGGGAGATGCGTATCGAACTCTGCGAGACGCACAAGGATGTCTTGCGTTTTCTGCGGAGTGCGATCCGTATCGAGGTGATGTTTGAGAACGTTTTTGAGATCGAAGTTTCTATCTCCGCCGGCCATGGAAGCCTCCTGTTTTTGCGTTTTGAGGTGCGGAGCTTCTATAGCAATGTTAAGAGAACGTGTCAATACTCAGAGCGATGATTTTGACGAGCAGGCCTTTGAAAATTTATGAGATGTGGTAGCTGTGGAGTATGGGGAGACTCACCTTGGAAACGGGTCGTGTGGCCGGTTGGTTCATGCTGGCCTTCGTTGGCGCGATCGGAGTCCATTCGATTGTTCCGTTTTGGCATACGTCCGCATTACTGCTCGGTATTTCATTTCTTTGTTGCTGCGTGTGTGCGGGAATTGTTCGATCTCGTCTCGTGATGACGATTGCGCTTGTGGTCGCATCGCTTCTTTTTGGGTGGTGGCGGTTTGAAAGTGCGCCACGGCCTGTGCTTCGACGCATCGACGGGCGACAATTTATTGCACGTACCGAGCGGGAGACGTCTGTTTTTGTGTGGATGCGTCATGAATTGTCATCGCGGATACATTTATCTCTTCCGCATAATGAGGCGGAGCTGCTTACGGGCATTCTCTATGGCGATCAGGAACTTCCAAAGGAGCTGCGCGACCGATTTCGATCTGCTGGTCTCATGCATATCGTTGCCGTATCTGGATCGAACGTGACGGTTGTCGTGCAGTGCGTGATGGCGATGGTGCTTCGACTTCGTGTTCGTCGTCGACGGGCGTTTTATCTCACAAGTATCGCATTAGGATGTTTTGTGTTGTTTGTCGGCGCGGCGGCATCCGTGGCGCGCGCGGCGTTTATGGGATGGCTGATGCTTGTTGCACGCGAGGTGGGACGAAAAGCGTCGTCATCGCGTCTGCTGCTTGTCGCTGCAACCGTGCTTCTCCTCATGAATCCCTGGCAGATGGGCTTTGATATCGGATTCGCGCTTTCATTTTTGGCGATGTGGGGACTGCTCGAACTCGCGCCGGTTTTTGAACGATGGTGTTGGTTTATTCCGAAACAGATGGAAATACGTCAAACGGTGTCGATGACGCTCGCAGCAACGCTTATGACGGCGCCGTATGCGGCGTGGGCGTTTGGTCGGGTGTCTCTGGCTGGTTTATTTACAAACATTGTCGCGCTTCCACTCATTCCGTTCATTATGGCGTTCGGTGCCCTTGTCGCGGTATGGGGGTCGCTTCCGTTTTTTTCGACGGTAAACATTCCAGTGCTCGGACTTCTACGCGTGTTGATTTGGATCGCAGGATGGGCAGATCGGTTTCCGTCACTCGATCTTCGCATGGAACACGTTTCGGGTACGGCAGTTATCGCCGTGTATCTTGTCATCGTCTATTTTGTTCGTCGATATAGCGGAAAAACAGACTTATCAACAGAAAAACGGGGTCAACGGAAAAAATAGTGTCATGCACGATCCATTGTCAGCGCAGATAAACATCGCATCGTGCACGGAAGTATGCGTTTTGACGTTGCGATGGAGTTTGCGCGTTTTTGTTTGTCAGCACAAACAAACAATTTTTTTTGACGGCGTCGGTAGAACTTTCATACTGGAGAGTGTGGATCGTGAGATCCCGCACCTCGACACATGAAGAAGATAGGCGCGCATCGAAGACATGTTCGATCCGTACATCCGGGCGTGTGCAGGAAGCAAGCGGTCCTGCCTCGCGCCCCCATTTGGAGCGGCACTCTGAGTGGGAGATGGATGGTGGAGGAACGCGGAGCGAATGTTCTTCTGTATGACGTGGGCTGTATCCGTGCTGGCGCCATCCAGTACGAAGAACGGTTCTTCTCGCTGTTTCCCTCTTGCAGCATGCAAGATATGCAGTCTGATTCGCCGTTATGTTCGTGGTTTGATTATCCAGTTCCCGTTCTGTGTGATTGATAATCCCTCTCGTCGTCATACCTCGTGTGCCTATCTTCTTCTGTCGACCTTCTCTCCCTTGCCGAAATGCATAGCGGCAAGGGCAAGCGGGTTTCGTTCTGCGAACATTACAACGGAAAAGAGAGGGCATCATGTGGACGTTGCTTCAAAGCCGTGTCCTGTGGGGGATCGTGGTCTGTCTGCTCTTCGGATGTTCTGGCGGTGAATCGTCAGAACGTGACATTGGGCAGGAAGAGGATTATCTCACCGGCGCCGTTGCGTGCACGGTTTCGACCGTGCGTTATCCAACGGTTCCGTCGGACATGGAATCGGTGTATCAAGGTCGACGTTTTTATTCGGACGGGAACCATCTGGGGTATGACATGCTGCTTCCTGAGGGGACGCCGATTCATCCGATTGCCTGTGGGACGCTCCGTGTCTATCGCAGCGCGTCCGGCTACGGGGAATTGGTTGCTGTGATCGAGCATCGGCTGAATGAGCCGATGATTGCGGTGAACGGCCTCGGTGAGCAGGTGTCGGTCACGTCGTTCCTTTCCATCTACGGGCATATCCGAAAGTCTGCGGATCGTACGGGGTCTGATGGCCTTCTGGGCCATCTTCCCGGCGACACCGTCGGTCCGGACGATGTCATCGGGTATGTGAACGATGATGCGCACAACGGAGATGGAGGAGTGCATCTACATCTCGGCATTCGGCTGCAGTCTGGATCCGCCGCGCAATCAACGGACGTGAATTGGTTTCGTGGGTATGACACGTCGCCAAGTCAGCGCAAGTGGTTTTCCGATCCCGTCCTGTTTTTGTCTGCGCTCACAGCGCACGCGGTTCCCGTCTTTTGGCATCCGCCGGGGAGCGTTCTCCGACGGGCGGCAGATGACTCCGTGTGGGTTGTCGATCAGGACGTGAACCGGTGGCACGTCGATCCGTTGATTGTTTCGGCGGAGCGTTTGAAGGAGCGGGCGATTGATGCATCCGATGCAGAACTCGGGTGTATGAATCCGCTCGACGGGTACGTATCACCACGAGCGGGGCACAGCGTTATGAAATTCGACGACGCGTCTACCGTGTACGAGTATCTCCTCGGAGATGGTGCAGAGCGACGGGCGTTCATTTCGTACGACGCCTTTCGTTCCTGGGGGTGGCGTGATGAAGATATTGCAATATGGCCTGCGTCGCAGCGCGCGGCATTTTTCTCATCGACCATCGACCACGGACTTCGAGCGCTTCGTGATGGATCACTGGTAAAAACCGATGCGTCAAACGAAGTTGCCGTCGTATCAGAGGGTCGACGGTTGCCGATCGCGGACTGGTCAACGTTTCTCGCGTTGGGATATCGATCCGAAGAGATCATTACGCTTTCAACGGATACGATTGATCTTATCGCGGGACCGCGTGGACCGCTCGTAACGCCCGATCTCGTTGGATACTGCGTTCATCCCTCGGCTTGTGTGACGGATTGTCCGCCATCGTCAGGCGGTGGGGGAACGGGAGAAGATCCACCAAGTGAGGATCCCCCGGGTGATCCACCACCGACGAACAACGTTCCTGCTGGGAAGATTCGGTTGACGTATCAAGGACCGGTGATTCCTGGATTCCTGGAATTTCAAGGGATGTGGGATCCACCAGGGCCGGACTTTCACGATTGGGTTCCAGAAACGTTCGCGCTTTGTCCGGATACGATGGCGGGTGACGGCGCGCTGGAGTGTCTTCTCGATGCTCCCAGTGGAACTACGAACGTTCTTTTTACCGTGAAGCTTCCTGACGGTCGCTGGTGGGGAGATCTTTCCTGTACGCCAACGGGCGGATGCGGCTCCACGATCGGAACGGTCACTCTTGAGGGGCCTGCGGGGACCATACCGTATGAGCTTGTCTCAAACGGAACCGGCCCAGATTATCGGAATGGTCGTGTATTGGTTATTCCATAACTTCTTTCCCCGGCAGCTGTCGGGGATTTTGTTCACTTATCCCCATACAAACTCTTGCGAGATTGCATGTTGGGTGAGAAGATATAGAACAGAAATAGAACATATATCACTATGGCAAAAAAAGGACACGATGAACGCGATGAGCGACGAATGGCTGCGCAAGAAGCGATCAATCAAATTAAGGAAAAGTTTGGAGAAGGGTCGATCATGCGTCTTGGAGAGGCGAAGAAGATGGAAATTGAGGTTATTCCAACGGGATGTCTTTCATTAGACATCGCGCTCGGAGTGATGGGCGTTCCACGTGGACGTATTGTTGAGGTATACGGTCCAGAATCGTCTGGAAAGACGACGCTCGCGCAACATATTGTTGCGGAGATTCAAAAGATGGGAGGCATCGCCGCATTCGTGGACGCCGAGCACGCGCTCGATCCGGATTATGCGCGAAAGATTGGCGTGAAAGTTGATGAGCTATTGATCTCTCAGCCGGATAACGGTGAGCAGGCGCTTGATATCGTTGAAACGCTTGTGCGTTCAAACGCTGTCGATGTTATCGTTGTCGACTCTGTTGCTGCGCTCACGCCAAAATCAGAGCTTGAAGGTGAGATGGGGGAGAGCCATGTTGGTCTCCAGGCTCGTCTGATGAGTCAGGCGCTTCGGAAGCTCACCTCTATTATTTCTCGATCAAAGGCAACGGTTGTTTTCATCAACCAAATTCGTCAAAAGATCGGTGTTGTGTACGGGAACCCAGAGACAACGACGGGTGGATTGGCCTTGAAGTTTTATTCATCTGTTCGTATTGAGGTTCGTCGCAGCGCGCAGATCAAGCTTGGGGAAAAAATCATTGGCAATCGCGTGAAGACGAAGATTGTGAAAAATAAGGTTGCTGCTCCGTTCCGGACGTGTGAGTTCGATATCATGTATAACGAAGGGATTTCACTTGCGGGTGATTTGCTCGACACGGCTGTTGAGATCGGCGTTATCAAGAAGTCGGGGAATTCATACAGCTTCGGCGAGGAGAAATTGGGTGTTGGACGAGAAAACGCAAAGGCTACGCTCAAAGAGCGCCAAGATCTCTTCAAAACGATTCGTGAGCAAACGCTTGCGGCGTGGCGAGCAAAAGAAGATGAAGAGAACGGTGTCTCGAAGGGGTCCTCGGATGAGGATGATGACATGCCTCTTCCAGAAGAGCTCTAGGATGATGGTGACGGATTGTGTAAAAAACGATAGAATAAGGCCATTCCATGGGACGCCGTCGCAAACGACAATTTTCACTGGATCTTTCGCTCGATCCGGAGACACGCCGAGGTATTCTTACGGTGGTCGTTCTTGCGACGGCGGTTCTTTTGATCCTCGCGCTGTTTGATTTGGCTGGGATGGTCGGCGTTTCGCTCGATGCTGCGATGAGCCACGTACTCGGATGGGATAAGATCGCACTTCCATTCTTCTTGATCGCGATCGGATATCATCTCATCTCTCCGGATCGGCTGCCCATGAAGGCGACAAATTATTTGGGTTTTTTGCTGTTTTTCTTTTCATTAAATCCACTCGTGCATATCGGAACGTTTGCGGAATTTGAACCCGCGCAAGCGGCACTAGATACGGCAGGTGGAAAGCTCGGGTTGCTTATTGCGCAACCGTTTTCCCAATTCTTGGGCGTGTTTGGCGCGGGAACGCTCTTCGCGGCGTTATTCGTTGTCTCACTCTTGCTGATTTTTAACACCTCGCTCGCGCGGATCATGTGGGTATTCTCGTTTGCTTTGCGCGTACTGCGTCGAATCGGGATGCTCCTCATTGCTCCATTTACCTGGCTTCTTTCGAGACAAGCAGCGCGTCGTGAAGAGGTGATCCGTCAGTCGGTTGCGGTTCCTCAACAGCCTGTACAGGCTTCAGCTCCGCAAGATGACGAAGCGGATGAAGACGGTGTTGCTGACGATGAGGAGGGCGACGAAGAAGAGGAAGAAGATGTAACGTCCGCGGTCGTGAAGCCTCTCGCGAAACCGAAAAAGCGCCGCCCTCGTGTTGAGATTCCGTTAGAATTGCTCACGAAGCGAGATCAGCGTCCGACATCTGGTGACATCGAGCATAACTCAAGCGTTATCGCTCGCACGTTGGAGAATTTTGGTATTCCTGTTGAAATGGGAGATATTTCGGTTGGGCCGACGGTGACGCAGTTTACGTTAAAACCTGCTGAGGGCGTGAAGCTCGCCAAGATTACCGCATTGCATAACGATCTTGCGCTTGCGCTTGCCGCACATCCGATTCGTATTGAGGCGCCGATCCCTGGGAAGTCGCTTGTTGGCGTTGAAGTTCCGAACCAATCGGTTGCGACGGTTGGGTTGCGAGAGATTTTAGAGGCTCGCGAATGGCGAGAGAGAAAGAGCAATCTTCACTTTGCGCTTGGGAAAGATGTATCCGGGAAGCCGTGGGTTGCGGACATCGCGCGCATGCCTCACATGCTCGTCGCTGGTGCGACAGGGTCTGGGAAGTCTGTCTGTTTGAACGTCATGCTCATGTCGCTTTTGTATGCGAATGGACCGGATGACCTGAAGCTGCTCTTGGTTGACCCGAAGCGCGTGGAACTCCCTGTATACAATGGCGTTCCGCACCTCGTCGTCCCGGTTATTACGGAGGTTGAAAAGACGGTGAATGCCTTAAAGTGGGCGCTTCGCGAAATGGATCGTCGCTTCGATCTTCTTTCAAAGTTCGGTGCTCGCGATCTCGCGACGTATAACGCTCGTGCCGAGGAAAAGATTCCGTATCTCGTGATTGTTGTGGATGAACTTGCGGATCTCATGATGACAGCGATGGCGGATGTTGAGGGCGCGATCGTTCGTCTTGCGCAAATGTCTCGTGCAGTCGGCATCCATCTCATTCTCGCAACGCAGCGTCCGTCGGTTGATGTCATCACCGGCCTCATTAAGGCGAATATCCCTGCGCGTATCGCGTTTGCCGTGGCGTCTGCAACGGATTCGCGAACGATTCTCGACCAAATGGGTGCGGAAAAGCTGCTCGGACGCGGAGACATGTTATTTTCAACCGCTGAACTTGCAACACCGAAACGCCTTCAGGGCGCGTTTATCTCGGATGATGAAATTCGTCGCGTCGTAGAGTTCTTAACTTCAAAATACGAACCCGCGGAATACGACACGTCTGTCACGGAACGTTCATCGTCGAGTGAGACTCGATTTACAAACGGCATTCCTGTTGAAGACGACTCTGATCCGATGATTCCGGCGGCAAAGGAAGAGATTCTTCGCGCAGGAAAAGCATCGGCATCTTTGTTGCAACGTCGATTAAAGGTTGGTTATGCTCGGGCGGCGCGGCTCTTGGATCTTCTTGAACAGGAAGGGTTTATTGGTCCAGGTGATGGTGCGAAGCCGCGCGAAATTTTAAAGGCAGAGTTCTCGCGTCAGATGGAGCAGGTTCCTGTTCCGTCGTCGTCGCCTCCGCAAGAGGAGTCTTCGTCCGAAGATTCGTTGGTGTAGCGTATGGCGTTTTTGCATAAACAGCTGACGGAGCGTGGCGGATTTGGGCATGATTTGCGTGAGCTCAGAGACGTACGAGGGGTGAGTATCGAGCAATTGAGTGCGAAAACGAAAATTCACCCTTCTGTAATCCTTGCGCTCGAGGAAGAGCGATTAGAGGACTTGAAAGATCCGTTGTATGCCGAGCGGCACGTTCGTGCACTTGTGACGGTGCTTGAAGGGAGGCCTGCGTATTATGTAAAAAAATATCAAGAGCTCATTGAGCGAAGTGTTGTGGATTCTGTTCGTCGGCCGGCGAGGCCTCCGCGCACACGGGATTTTTTTGTACTGTCGCATGCAATCGCCTTCGTGGGATTTTTATTGTTCGTTGCGGTAACCGCCGCGTATCTTTTATGGCAGGGATATGTGTTTCAAGATAAGCCGAGGCTTGTTGTTTTGCGTCCAGTGGATGGGGAAGTAATTGATACACCGCATATCACCGTTCGAGGAGTGACGGACGTGACGGCAAGCGTAACGGTGAATGGTCGTTCGGCGGTTGTAGATCGCGATGGGCAGTTTTCGGTTCAATTCGACGTACCGAGAGGCGCCACGACGCTCGTGATTGAAGCGCGTAGGCGTTTTGGTGATCCGACGACAGAGGTGCGACAGATTCGATACGAGCGAGCGTCGGCTGCGGCCTCGTCTACGAGGTAGCGCATGCATTTTGTGTAAAAAAACACCCCTCCAAATTCGTTCGAGGGGTGTGTTTCCAGCGTTTGAACTGCGAACCGACGCCACGTAAAAGGAAGATATCGGGTTTCATGGGAGGAGAGAGTTCCTCGGTATGTACCGAGGGGTCCATGAGAATCGATATCAAGGGACGTGCATCGTTTCGCAGATCAAACGCCGCAAGAATATAACCATAAAGTGTCTCGTGACTCGCGTCAAGAGAAGTTGTATCCCATAGGCGTCTCATGTGTGCATGAGGCGACTGTGGGATCCGCAGAGGTGTCAATTTCTGACACCTCTGCGAAGAAAGTAAAGAGCGATGCTCACAGGCCTTGCTCGAGCGCTATCCGCTCAAGCAGCGGCACGGTGTGCGCGCTGTGTTTGACGTAGGCGCGCAGTGCGGACCTGTATTCCTCCATCGGGATGAAGAATAGTTTTCTCCATTCCGGACGAAGAAATCCGACCCCGCCGGCTCGCTCAAGTCCTTCCGCGTATCCGACAGGAATGTAGATCCCGTCGTTCGTTGGAACGTATTTCAGGCGCGTTCTCACCTCTTCGAGAGGCGAGAGCGGGATGATGCATCCCGGCTCGTCTGGATCGGGGCGAGGCAGGTACGCCTCGACGCCGTCCTCTCGGAGGATCTCATCGAGGAGTCTCGGAGGTCGGTTTTTTTGTTTTACTTTTGGCGCGAAGAGGTACCGCTCGTTTATGAGCAGCGTCCTGGTCAGCTCACTCGCGCGAGCCCGAACCTCCCATAGTTCAGGCTCTCGTCCGAGCCTGCCACGGAGTTCGCGTTTGACTCCAACGTGGCATTCTTGGAGAAAATCCTTTTCAGCCTCGCGCACCTCCGCCGCCTTCGGAGGAGATACGTGCCACCGCAGCTCCCTTTCACCGAGCGGCTCATCTTCCCGAAACGGGAAGAGGAGCACCCCCCGCAGGCGCTCTCTCCCTGCGAGGTTTTCCTCATAGGAGCGCAGAAGGCGTCCCCCATCGGGAACTGCGTCTACGTCCTCTTCGAGTGCGAATTCGAGCGTTTCGCGCGAGAGAGGTGTTGGATCGGTTTGATCCAGAAACCCCACAGACACCAGCGTCTCTGGGATCGAAAACGAATACTTCAGAGAAGCAATTGTCATGCCGCTCTCCTTTTAATGAGCGTTGCGAACTGTTGGGATATCGGATCTGTATGCATGGCATTGATCGCGACAGCGGAAGAATTTCCGTCCCTCATTCCCATTCATCTGCATGGATAGGAATGAGGGGCGGGGAAGCGCGGGCACGTTGTGCAGCGGCGCTTCCCTCGATCTAGAGATTGTTTACGATTTTTTTCTCCCGAGCAATTCTATCCAATTGCCCGGTTATGAAATAAAGGCGTTCTTCGGTGAATATACGAGGCCTATCAAGGCCCTGTAGTTTGTTGACGTTCGCGCCCTGCTGAAGGTCGCGATACGCTTCTTCTTGCCTACTGGAAACGTAGGCAAGGTAGTCGTCTGCGTGCAGGCGTTGCGCGAGAAGCGCTTGCTCTTGCTCCTCTAGGAGCTCGAGGAGCATTCTTTTTGCGTCGCGTCCTCGTTTGTCGCGCCACTCGTCGAGCGCAGAATTCGTTTTCAAGACTCCTCCCATCTTAATTTCTCGCGTTGTCCTCGATGGAGTCGTAGATGTCCCGCGGGAGCGGGCCATCTTCCCACTGAACGACGAGTTCAGGGCGAATCGCCCGACCAAGCCGCTCTATGTTTTTTTCGACCTCCTCCAGAACGATTCGGAGGCGGTGTTTTTTGGCCAGACGTCGCGCGATGTGCGCGACCTCGAGCTGCGCTTGCAGACGCATCTCCTCGGAGAGGCCTTCTTCGAATTCCGCCTCGGGGAGCTCCGGAAAGAGCTCCTCAAGCAAGAATGAGTTGGCACTCCGTTGTCGGAAGACGCCATCCGCCTCTCGGAGAGGCGAATGTCTGGTTACTGCTCGTCTCGCCTCGGTGCGGACGAAGGCGTGCGTTTTTGTCATGCGTTCCTTTCTTCGGGATTTCCTCGTCCCGAGAAAACTGGAGGTGAAATTCATGATGCGGCAAGAGCCTTTCACGAATCAAAGAAGGGTCGCATACATGCATCGGGTCCAGCGTACGCCGGAGCCACATCTATGCGACGAACTTCGCCTCCATGGTTCTCGGGGCGAGTACTCAAAAAACGGAGCGCTTTATTCCTCCGACTGTTTGTTTGGATGTTTCGCGTGACGCCGATATGTCGTCTTATCGCGATGTGCTCGCGATGTCGGCGGCAACGGTTTGCGAATACGACGATCAATCTCCATGCGGGAGATTGTCAGAACGATATTCGTCTTCGTGCGAGACATAGATTTTTCCTCCTCTGAATCGCTGATCGAAATCCGCGATTCGGAGAGGGCGCGGAAGATACTCCGCAAGAGAAGAACGAACGAAAGAATAGAAGATCAGCGTAGACGCTGTCTGTATTCTTGCACTATTGGTGGCACGTCCTCCATCGGGATGCGCCTCCAGCACTGCTGCGTGCCATTTTCTCGGCACACGTAGACTGCGCTGTTTTTTCCAAACAGGTAGAGGTTCTTTTTGGGAGGGTCTGTTATTTTGACTTCCTCCGTCGTTTTGTCCTGCTCCAGCATTTCCTGGAGCTGCTGGCTTTCCAGTTCACACTGGAACAGCCCGTGGCGCGGACATTCTGAAACGGCCTGGTCGCCGCACCCCGCAGACAGCAGAAGTACAACGAAACAGATTTTTTTCATGTTTTCCTCCTCTGAATCGCTGATCGAAATCCGCGATTCGGAGGAGAAGGCGTCGACACAGATCGTATCGACGCCGTGAGTTAGACCCTATTCTCTCTGACGGCTTGCAGCAGGGCGACATGCCGTAGGCAGAAGGCGGGGTCTTTCCACGCGAGGTCGTCGCATGCGGCGGCGAACTCACGTTCGGAGAAGGATATCTGTCCGTCAGCGACGCCGCGGACAGGGGAGGCTTTGATTTCGGGTTCGGTGTCCAATCGCACCTCCCCGAACTCGACCTCGGTGAACGATATAGGAGTCACGCGGATCGCGAGCGATCGGCGTGTACGGAACTTCTGTTTCATTTTTTCTTTCCCTTCCTTTTTGTTTTTCTTCGTGGCATCGGCAGGAGTCGAACCCGCACACAATCCCTGACGACCTTGGAAGGCCGGACGGCCGCGTCCTTTTTTTGTCAGGCAATGCCGTGTTGGTAAGAGGAAAAATTCCTCCCAACCAATGCAGAGGGGATCGTCCGAGCGAACTCGGTTGATCCGCGAACCTGCGGCTTCAAAACATGCCAGACGGATCCGGCTCGCAATGAAATGCGGGTTCAAACACGTACAGCGACCGGGTTCGGGCCGTACGCGAGGGCTCCTCCACATTGGTGGGGATGAATATCTATTGTCATTCCGACCGAGGAGTTCAACGACGAGCGGAGGAATCCCTTCGAAGGGGTCCCTCGGCTCCGTCAGACTTCGCTCGGGACGACGGATGTTGATGTGCAGTGACTGAGAACACGACAGAAATGTCATGTGCTCGGAACTGCACTCGTGATGTCGGGAATCACGAGTATGAAGCAAAGTGGTTACAGCCCAGTGTGAGAGAGTGGCGCTTGTCAGGCGACCGGTCTCCCTACCTCCCGTACGGGCTTATGAAACGAGCGACGAAATGTTCGTACCTCATCTTCTCTCCTTGTGCAGAGCCTCTGTCGTCGTGAGACTCTGCATGTTGACCGTCTTGATCGGATGATGTGTTAGACCTTCAGTGCGCAGCCTCCTTTTCTTGAAAACGTGTACCGCGAACGGCACGTTTTCGGCACGAGGAATGCAAAGCTCCGATGCCGTTTCTGCCGAAAAGACATGACGCGGCAGGCGGCTGGTTGACGGAAAATGTCACCCGGAGCGATCTGCTGAAGAAATGAATCTTCATCAGGTCGCTCAAGGTGACGTGTGAATGTCCGATCTGAAGGCGCGACGAAGCGTCGTATCTTCGGATCGAATGCCAACGAGTCAAGCGACTTGTCGGCTTTTCGGGAGAAAGAACTATGACGCCCGGAATGCCGTGATGCTCTCGGCGAGTCGTCGCCCGACTGCGTTCGGCCTCGGACCACCGAGACATGCACGACAGATGAGGCCATTTGATGTCCTAGAAAACCGTGTTGCACGGGTGTGCTGGCCCACCGAGAAACACTGAGCGCAGCTACAGAACCGTCCTTCCTGGACCTGGTCCAGGGTTTGTCCGGGCTGTCGAAGACGTATGACGTCCTCGAGGGACAGCGGGTACTCTTCGCTTGATCCAGGAACAATGATTATGTCTTCTTTCACAAGACCTCCTTTGTCAGTTCTAACGAAATTGTTAGACTCGACAGATGTAGAGGGGAGCGGACGAGTGGCCGAAGCCGTGTCCGATCCATGGTCACCTACCGATCGTGTGATGTCAGACGAATCCGACTTCACATGATTTCAGTGGCCGACCTAGGCGATACCCGGGTTCGGGTCGTCTAGGGGTCCTCCTCCACGTCTGTCGTTTCTAACGAAAAAGGGACTCTAGTGAGTCCCAATTGCGGTGAGTACGCGTAACAGACAGACGGGAAATCAATCGATAATACGGGGTTCCTTCTGTTGTTGCGGCCTGACTCTCCACAATCGGGCTTCTCAACGTTGTATTGTCCGTATCCTGGAATGCCTTTTCCATTCCAGAACGAAGCACAATACCATAAATCGACGATTTTGTCAAGAGGGTGATTACGAAAAACTTGGCTAAGATTAGCAAAATAAAAATGGCTTTGTTAAGCCATTTTTACACTCAAATACACGCATGTACTCATTTTTCATGTTTCTTGACACCTTTTTTTGTTCATGGCACACTCGCGCACGATGAGGGGGAATACCCTCGCCTTTTTATCCAAAACAACGTTGGCTTCATCTCAACGTCACCCCGCCGATCCGCCTGCACGCTCCGCAGGGCAGGGTCCGTTCGTGGAGAGGCCTTCGTTCACGCATGCAACGCATGTCCACGATGTTTCGACGCCAGGCTCCGAAGGAGACCGAACGTCGCTATTTCACGGCGTCTCGTGACGCCATGGCTCTTCCGGATCTCATCGAGATCCAAAAACAGAGCTACCGATGGTTTTTGGAAGAAGGGATTCGAGATCTCTTTCGCGAGATCTCCCCAATCAAAGATTTCATTGGTCGCGATCTCGAACTCTCGATCGTCGATTATTTTTTCGACGAACCAAAGTTTGATGAACAGACGTCAAAGGCGAAGAACGTGAACTATGAATCTCCACTTCGCGTTAAGACGCGATTGGTGAACAAACGTACGGGGGAGACGAAAGAGCAGGAAGTGTATCTTGGGGATTTGCCGGTCATGACGGATCGCGGCACGTTCGTGGTCAACGGCATCGAGCGTGTGATCGTTTCACAGCTCGTGCGTTCGGCTGGCGCGTTTTTCACAGCAGAAGTTGCGCGCGGTCGTCGCTATTACGGCGCGAAAGTCATCCCGAATCGTGGCGCATGGCTTGAGTTTGAAACGGATGGCAACAACGTGATTTGGGTGAAAATCGATCGAAAGCGCAAGGTGGCGGCGACATCGCTCTTGCGCGCGTTTGGCTATTCTTCAAACGAAGAAATCGCCGCGCTGTTTACGGACGTGGATATTCATCCGTTGAACCGCTATATCGAATCCACCATCGGAAAAGATGCAGCATCGAGCGAGGAAGAAGGAACAATCGAAGTGTACAAGCGTATTCGTCCGGGTGATCTCGCAACGTCGGATAACGCGCGTTCGCTCATTCACTCGATGTTCTTCAATTTTGATCGATATGACCTCGGTCAGGTCGGTCGCTATAAGTTCAACCAGCGATTTGGAATGCCGGCGGATCCGAAAGAGGTCTCGAAAGAAGAGAATCGCATCTTGAGCAAAGAGGATCTCGTGATGATTTTGAAAGAAATCATTCGCCTCAACATCAGCCAGGAAGAACCGGATGACGTCGACCACCTCGGGAACCGTCGCGTGCGCGCGATCGGGGAACTCGTTCAGGGACGTTTCCGCATTGGTCTTACGCGCATGGAGCGTATCGTCAAAGATCGCATGTCGACGCAGGATATTACAACGCTCACGCCGGCGAAGTTGATCAATGCGCGTCCGGTTATCGGCGCGGTGCGCGAATTCTTCATGAGCTCGCAGCTTTCGCAGTTCATGGATCAAACGAACCCGCTTTCGGAGCTCGAACACAAGCGCCGTCTTTCTGCGATGGGTCCGGGCGGTCTCTCGCGTGAACGCGCGGGCTTCGATGTCCGTGACGTGCATCGTACGCACTACGGCCGTATTTGTCCGATTGCGTCTCCGGAAGGTCCGAACATCGGTCTCGTCGGTCACTTGTCATGCTATGCGCGCATCAACGATTTCGGATTTATCGAAACGCCATATCGAAAGGTGAAGAACTGGGCGCAGAACGACGGGAAGGATGCGATTGGCGAAACCTTGCGCGTTGATGTTCGCGATGGAGAGGGGAAGATTGTTGCAGAAGCCGGCACGGAAGTTGATAAGAAGGTCGCCGAAAAGATCGCGAAGGTATCGATCACAAAGATCCCGGTTCTTCCGCGTGTGACGAACGAGATTGTGTATCTCAACGCGTTTACGGAAGAGCGTGGAACGACAGCGCCGGCAACGACGCCAATGACGAAGGATGGTCGCTTTGTGTCGGATCGTGCGAGTGCTCGAAAAAATGGAGAACCGACCGTTGTCGACGTTCATGAGATCGATTACGTTGACGTGTCTTCGAAGCAGATTCTCTCGGTTGGAACGTCGTTGATTCCGTTCGTCGAGCATGACGACGGTCAGCGCGCGCTCATGGGAACGAACATGCAACGTCAGGCGGTTCCGTGTATCAAACCGGATGCGCCGATTGTTGGAACGGGTGTTGAGCGTCGCGCGGCCATTGATGCGGGCGACGTGATCGTTGCGCCGGATGACGGCGTCGTCGTGTCTGTGTCGGGCGGACATGTTGAACTCAAGACCGATGGCGGAGAAACGCGTCGGTACGATTTGAAGAAGTTCCAGCGCTCGAACAACTCCACGTGCTTGAACCAATATCCGCGCGTGCAGAAAGGGCAAAAGGTCTACGCGGGAGAAGTGCTCGTCGATGGAACCGCGTGTCAGCATGGCGAGCTCGCACTCGGGCAGAACTTGCTCTGCGCGTTCTTGTCATGGGACGGGTATAACTATGAAGACGCTATCATTCTTTCGGAGCGTTTGTTGCAACAGGATCGATTCACCTCGATCCATATCGAGCACTACACGATCGACGTGCGCGACACGAAGCTTGGTTCCGAAGTCGTGACGAGCGACATCCCGAACGTGTCCGAAGAGAAGTTGAAGAACTTGGATGAACAAGGTGTTGTGCGCATTGGTGCGGAAGTGAAGTCCGGCGACATTCTTGTCGGCAAGATCACGCCGAAGGGTGAAACGGATCTCTCGGCTGAAGAAAAATTGTTGCGTGCGATCTTCGGTGAAAAGGCTCGCGACGTGCGAGATTCCTCGTTGTACTTGCAGCATGGGGAGCATGGAAAAGTTGTCGGCGTCACGGTGTTTTCTCGTGAAGCGGGCGACAAGCTCCAACCGGGCGTAATCAAGCAGATCGTTGTTGCGGTCGCGGATCTTCGCAAAGTCCAGGTGGGTGACAAACTCGCTGGTCGTCACGGAAACAAGGGTGTCATTTCGAAGGTTGTGCCGGTTGCGGACATGCCGTTCCTCGAAGACGGAACGCCGGTTGACGTGATTCTTTCTCCGCTCGGTGTCGTGTCTCGTATGAACCTCGGTCAAATCCTCGAGACGCACCTTGGTCTCGCGGCGAACGCGCTCGGGTATACCGTGGCAACGCCGGTGTTCGATGGTGTGCCGGAACAGACGATCCGCGGAGAACTCGCGAAGGCGGGATTCCCGGAAGATGGAAAGATCACGGTGTTCGATGGTCGCACAGGTGAAGCATATGATCATCGTCCGACGGTGGGATACATCTACATGCTCAAGCTGAACCACATGGTCGAAGATAAGATTCACCAGCGTTCCATCGGTCCGTACTCGCTCATCACCCAGCAGCCGCTTGGTGGAAAGGCGCAGTCCGGTGGTCAGCGTTTCGGAGAAATGGAAGTGTGGGCGCTCGAAGCGTATGGCGCGGCGCACACGCTCCAGGAAATTTTGACGATTAAATCGGACGACGTTCCTGGTCGATCGAAAGCCTACGAAGCTATCATTAAGGGTGAACCGA